>JAPYTQ010000018.1:57048-97614 GCA_029941905.1 Pseudomonadales bacterium
GCCAACAGTTGATACAGAGCCAACAGTTGATACAGAGCCATCAGTTGATGAAGAACCATCAGCTAGTAAAGAGCCTTCACCGCAAGAAGAACTTGTCGTCGAAGATCTCACGGTTGCTGAAGATGATAGTGACGATGACCTGATCGATGACGAGATTATCGAGACTTTTGTCGAAGAAGCAGAAGAGGTCGCGGAATCCATAGCCGAATACTTGCCCAGGTGGCAGCAAGATACAGGAGACATGGAGGCGTTAACTGAAATTCGACGTGCCTTTCACACCCTGAAAGGTAGTGGTCGAATGGTCGGAGCCACCGTGATGGTTGAACTTGCGTGGGCTGTTGAGAGTCTCTTGAATCGCATTCTGGAGAAGTTGATTCAGGTGACGCCGCGAATTCAAGCGATGGTCGGTGAAGTAGCGGCTATTATACCTGATGGTGTCGAAGCTTTTAGCGCAAAGCACCAAGAGACTTTCGAAATTGATGATCTTCTAATTAAGATCGACGCGCTTGCGGAACCAGGCGCAGTGTCTGGGGTAAACCTTGAGCTTATAGTCGAAGAGCCAGACATTGAACCTGAAATTGAACTGGAAGATCTCACACTTGAAGCACTTACTATAGGAAAGTCCGAACCTTCCAGCGCCCTGGACGAAATTGGCCTCGATGATTTTGATATTGACCTGGCAGAGCTGGAACCTGAGCCCGTGTTAGATGAAGAACTTTCAGTAGATGAAGAGCCTACAGTTATAGAAGAGCCTTCAGTCATAGAAGAGCCCCTGGTTGAAGAAAAGCCTGCACCTCTGACTAAAATGCCGCCGAAATTACAGGTTGCTGAGGGTCCTGGTGGTAGCAAAGGGCAGGATGAGTCTTATGACCCTGAGCTTGATGAAATATTTAGTGAAGAAGCAATGGAAAATATTCAGGTCATTCGCGCGTATCTTGAGGTCAAAGGTCCCGTCAATGCCGATATCGTTGCCGCCTACCACACTTTAAAAGGCAGCGCAGGTATGGCGAGAATTTCCACGATTGCAAAGATTGCAGCGCCGATGGAAAGTATCAGCAGCCAGTTCTATCACGGGAAAGCCAACGCTGATCAAGGCTATCTTGATCTGGCGGAAACCAGTATCACCATGATAGAGAAGGTGCTTGGGGATCTGACTAGTTTTCGTAATCGGTTAGCTGACCTGGACTTATTCCTGAGTCGGGCAGAACATGTTGAGTCGCAAACGGACGGAGCTGAATTACTTCCGCAGCTCGACTTTTCGATGATCGATGTTCTGACCGGACCTCGTGAGATTATCGAGACCTGGCAATCCGAAGGTATTGTGAAAATAGTTTTTGAACTGGAACAGGTGCTGGTCCAGTCAGAAGCGACGCAACATACACCGTTGAGCGAGTTGATACGGGAGCTTTTACAGGTTTACCGACGATTTAAGGATAAGCCTGAGAGCCCAATCATTGAGGCCGTTCTCAGAGCCCATGAAAACCTGATGTCGATATTCGATCAACTTGCGTCCAGTCAGGAAGTGGATGCGAAAAAAACAAACGTCGTCAGTGAATTACGGGATCTTTCTGTTGAAACCGAGGAAGTTGCAGATTCTGGTGAAACGGCAGCCATTGAAACGGCGGAGACTTCCGACACCGTTGTCCTGCCAGAAGACAATATTGACGATGATGTACTTGGAATTTTCATTGAGGAAGCCGAAGAACTCCTCGAAGCCATCGATGAAAGCATTCTGTCGTGGAGTGAAGACACCGGTTCGACAGAACAACTGGATAATCTGTTAAGGCACTTGCACACACTTAAAGGTGGCGCAAGATTAGCGGGTTGCAATTCCCTTGGAGAATACACACATAATTTCGAAACCTTCCTGACCAAAGTCCGACAGAATCCGGTTGACTTTGACCATCAGTTCTTTGGTTTGCTGAATCAACATCAGGATGAAATTGTTCGTCGAGTGGCCATCTACCAAAAACTGGTGGCCGGTGATGCGACAGAGTCAGAATTGCAGTCGCTGCGATCTGTTCCTGGTGCCAGGCCGCCTGTTGTACAGCAAGATGATATTACTGCCGACGTACCTGATGATCACGAGGCTGTTTCTGGTGAAGCCGAGGTCACCGACCAGATTGATGAAGAGATTCTAGCGATATTTATTGACGAAGCCGATGAACTGATTGAATCGATAGACCAGTGTATTTTGGAATGGAGTTCCGAACCGAACGCGACGGAACATCACGACAATTTACTTCGACACCTGCATACCATGAAAGGTGGCTCCCGTCTTGCCGGGTGTAATCGTCTGGGTGAGTACACCCATAATTTTGAGACCTATTTGATTGATATTCAGTCTAACCCTGTGCCGTTCGACGATACCTTCTTTGCCTCACTAAATCAGCGGCAGGATGAAATTACACGTCGGGTGGGTGTCTACAGGAAATTGGTTCAGGGTGAGGCGAGTGAAGAAGAGCTGTCTTCATTAACGGGCACTCAGGAAATAAAGCCGGTTGCGGCCGTAGCGGTGGCACAAGACAGAAGCACCGACGTCGGCGAATCAAAAGCTGAGTCCGGGGAAGCCAAGGCAGATGCGGCACCGGCAACGCAAGGCCAGACCCAGGAAATGGTCCGCGTTTCAGCGGAATTGTTAGAGGAATTGATCAGCCTTTCCGGAGAATCTAACATCACCCGAGGTCGAATCGAACAACAGATTACCGATTTTGGTGATTTCATCGTCGAGATGGAGGAAACAATCAGTCGTATCAGGGACCAGGTACGACGTCTGGAAATTGAGACAGAGTCCAGTGAGACCGTTTTCAGGCAAACACAAGGCGAAACTGACTCATCATTTGATGCGTTGGAGATGGATCGCTACACCATGTTGCAGGAAATCTCGCGAACCCTGAACGAAGGTTCTTCGGATATGCTGGACTTGAAAGATTCTCTGGCGAACAAGAGCCGCGATGCCGAAACGTTGCTACACCAGCAGGCACGAATAGGCAGTGAGTTGCAGGAAGGGCTAACGAGAACACGGATGGTTCCCTTTGCTCGCCTGATTCCACGGCTTAGAAGAATTGTTAGACAAATCAGCAGCGAAGTAGGTAAATCCGTTCGGTTTGATGCGTTTAATGTCGAGGGTGAGCTGGACAGAAGTGTCCTGGAAAGAATCGTTGCGCCCCTGGAGCATATGCTCCGTAATGCGGTGGATCATGGCATCGAGTCCACCGAACAGCGTAAGGCTGCTAAAAAACCCGAAACAGGCAGCATTAGCTTACGGTTGTCGAGGCAGGGTGGCTACGTTGTGCTTTCGATCAGCGATGATGGCGGTGGTATTGATATCGACGCTGTGCGTAAGAAAGCAGTGGAACGAGGGCTCATCAAGGCAGATTCCAAGATTTCAGACCACGAAGTCAGGCAGTTCATTATGGCTGCCGGTTTTAGTACGGCGCAAAAGTTAACCCAGATCTCGGGTCGCGGTGTTGGCATGGACGTGGTGAACAGCGAGATCAAACAATTAGGCGGCTCGGTTTCAATTGATTCGACCTACGGTGTTGGGACCGAGTTTTCAATTCGCATACCTTTCACCGTATCGATTAATCGGGCTTTGATGGTTGTTGTGCGGGAGGAAGTATACGCAATCCCGTTAAATACTATCGAAGGGATAGTCAGAGTGAGTCCTTATGAACTTGAAGCATACTATCAACCCGATGCACCCATGTTCGAGTATGCCGGTCAGCCCTATCGATTGGCATATATTGGGAAAATGTTAGGCAAAGCGGAAGAGCCGGACCTGGAAGGACAGGTCGCGCCACTGCCTGTTATCTTAGCCCGTAGTGGCGATGATTCCATTGCACTACAAGTTGACCAGGTGATTGGTAGCAGAGAAGTCGTCGTAAAGACCCTTGGCCCACAGTTTAACGAAGTCAGCGGAGTTGCAGGCGCGACGGTGCTTGGCGATGGTCGCGTGGTTATTATTCTTGACCTGATGGCGCTCGTGGGAAGCTCAAGTTTTGAATTCGAAACAGTTGATGTCAAAGAAGAAGTCGTAGAGCCTGCTAACAAGGTTGCGAAGGTGATGATCGTTGATGATTCCGTCACTGTCCGCAAGGTAACAACACGATTGATGGAGCGTCACGGTTGGGAGGTGACGACTGCCAAGGATGGTATAGACGCGATGCAGCAATTACAGGAAGTCTTCCCGGATGTCATGTTGCTTGATATCGAGATGCCGAAAATGGATGGATTTGAAGTGCTTCGCAGCGTTCGGCGAGACCCGAGGTTGGAGAAGTTACCAATAATAATGATTACCTCCCGGACCGGGGAGAAACATAAGAAACAGGCGCTGGAGCTTGGTGTCAACCGTTACCTTGGTAAGCCCTTTCAGGAAGCTAATTTGATCAGCACCATTGAGGAAGTAATTGCAGAGGCGCTCAGCTAATGGCAGAAAGTGAAGTAGTGGTGTCGACATACGTCGTACCCTTGCAAAAGAGTAGTATTTTAATACCTGATGAGATGGTGGCTGAGATTATTCCTTATGAGCCATTGCAAAGAATACAGGATTCGCCAGACTGGTTTCTGGGGTTTCTTGGATGGCGTGGAGTCCAGGTTCCCGTAGCTTCTTTTGAAATGCTTACTATTGAAAAAGCCAGTTTCTCCCTGGTGAGCGTTTCTTCGGCGGGCCTGGTCGTGCTACAGGCGTTGGGTAATCAGGACGATTTCAGTTATTTTGCTATCGTTGCGCAGGCCACACCTCAGCTGACTGAAATTACAGAGTCTCAGTTGTTTGAGACTGAAGAACCGATTGAGAAGACTGAACTCGCGAAAGCGCGTTTGGTAGCTGACAATGTCTCGATTCCGGATTTCGACCTTATTGAGTGGGAAATAAGCCGCGTCGCATTCTAACTGGGGCTTTTCAGTAGCTTGCCAGGGATAGTTGCAAGCCCCTTGTTAATGCAGGTCCCCCCATCGCGATTGAACCAGGGACAATAATGTAATTGCCGCTGTTTCTGTTCGCAAAGTTCTCGGTCCCAGACTAATTGAGATAAATCCATTTGCACCTGCCATAGAGAGTTCGTCCTGGGTAAACCCTCCCTCGGGGCCAATGGCAATTGCAATGCTTCGTGGATCTACCTGAATACCTTGCCGTGAGTCCCGCAGTGAGTGTTCTGCCAATGGGTTTGCAATGAGCTTAAGATCCGCGTCGACAGTCTTAACCCACTCGGGAAAAGCGACCACCGGGCCGATATCGGGGGGCAAGTTTAAGCCACATTGTTCACATGCGCCGTGGCTGATTTGCTGCCAGTGACCGAGCTTTCTCGGCAGCCCATTTGTGTTTACTGATGTGTTAGCGCTAATCAATGGCTGGATCTTGCGAGCATTCAGTTCGGTGGATTTCTGGATCACCAGATCCATCGCATCCCTTTTTATTAATGACAGCCCTGTTTCCACTGCCAGGCTCGATTGGCGATTGATCCCAAAAAATTCACCCGTGTGGATCACAACATCCGAGCGACTGGTTTGAGAAACCAGTGCCGTGAATTCTCCACCCTTGCCGTTAAACATAATCAAGGGATCGCCTGGCTTTAATCGAAGCACAGTGCGAATGTAGTGTGCTAGCGGACCTTCGAGGTGAATATCCTCGTCAACATGAAGTGACCGGTTGATATAAAAACGAGAGACTCGCATACGGCGCTATGCGGTTTGCGCAGACAGGTTATAAACCAAGGTTATGCCAGAGCCTGATGGTGGGTAAAGACTGATTCAGCGTATAAATATGCAAACCGGGTGCACCACCTGCCAACAGTTGTTCACAGAGTCGTGTGACGACTTCTTCTCCAAATGATTTCAGGGATTCAGGATCATCCTGGTAGTCTTCGAGTTGCTTTCGAATCCAGCGAGGAATGTCCGCACCGCAAGTGTCGGAAAACCGGACCAGCCCCTTGAAATTGGTGATTGGCATAATGCCAGGAATAATAGGCAAATCGATGCCAAGCTTCTCACAGGCGTCGATATACCGGAAATAAGCCTCGGCATTGTAAAAATACTGGGTGATAGCGCTATTAGCTCCTGCATCGACCTTGGCCTTGAAGTACTTGAGATCGGACTCGACACTGTTGGAATCCGGGTGAACTTCAGGATATGCGGCGACTTTGATATGGAAATGGTCCCCGGTTTTCTCCCGAATGAAGCTGACCAGTTCATTGGCATAGGTCAACTTCACTGAGGCGCCAATGCCAGAGGGCATATCGCCTCTCAAGGCAACCAGCCGCCGGACACCGGCATTTTTGTAATCGATAAGAAGCTTCTCGATCTTATCGGGTGAATCGCCACCGAAAGACAAATGTGGAGCAACCGCGGACCCCGATTCGTTGATATCGAGTACCGCCTGCCTGGTACCGTCCTTGGTTGAACCGCCAGCGCCGTAGGTCACGGAGAAAAAATGTGGATCGAACTGAGTCAGGCGATCGTGCACGCGGATCAGTTTTCGAATAGCCTCCTCCGATTTGGGAGCAGAGAACTCGAAGCTGAAATGTTTGGGGAATTTCTTTTGATTAGCCATGCTTTCAACCTATTTAAGCGCCTCAGCCAGTTCTTCTGCGCGGTCTGTTTTTTCCCACGTAAAGTTTTCTTCTTCCCGCCCGAAATGCCCGTAGGCAGCCGTCGCCAGGAATATGGGTCGCTTCAGGTCGAGCATGGAGATCAGCGCCTTGGGCCGCAGATCAAAATGTTTGCGAACCAATGCTTCAATTGCATCGTCTGACAATTTACCGGTACCGAAGGTATCAATGCTGATAGAGGTCGGCTCGGCGACGCCGATGGCGTACGAAACCTGGATTTCGCACCGGTCAGCCAGACCCGCGGCGACGATATTCTTTGCTACGTATCGCCCGGCGTATGCGGCACTGCGGTCAACCTTGGATGGGTCCTTGCCAGAGAAGGCGCCACCACCGTGTCTTGCCATTCCGCCGTATGTGTCGACGATTATCTTCCTGCCGGTGAGGCCGCAGTCGCCCACTGGACCGCCAATAATGAACTGACCGGTTGGATTGATATGATATTTGGTTTCCTTGTGAAGCCAATTAGAAGGTAGTACGGGTTTGATGATCTCTTCCATCACAGCTTCCTGCAGGTCCTTTAAGGAAACCGATGGATCGTGTTGGGTTGAGAGCACCACGGCATCGATACCGCTGGGAACACCATTTTCGTCATAGGTGAAGGTGACCTGGCTCTTGGCGTCGGGCCGCAGGAATGACAGCTTACCGGATTTTCTGACCAGGGCTTGTTGCTTGACCAGGCGATGTGAGTAATCGATGGGCGCTGGCATTAAAACGTCTGTTTCGTTCGTGGCATAACCGAACATAAGCCCCTGGTCACCGGCGCCCTGCTCGTGGTCAGCTGCTTCATCGACACCCATGGCAATGTCCGATGATTGCTTGCCGATCGCGTTGAGGATGGCACAGGAAGCCCCATCGAAGCCGACTTCGGAGCTATTGTAGCCAATATCAAGTATTACCCGGCGACACACTTCTTCCAGGTCAACCCAGGCATCTGTCGTGATTTCCCCAGCGACGACGACCATACCGGTTTTGACCATGGTCTCGCACGCCACTCGTGCTTCCTTGTCCTCCGTGAGGATGGCGTCGAGGATGGCGTCTGAAATCTGATCGGCCATTTTGTCTGGATGACCTTCAGAAACGGATTCGGAAGTAAAAGTACGGTTCGCCATAATATTTTCTTAGTATTTCCAAAAGCGGGCATTCTACCGTTTGATGCCGTGATTTCCCAAGTAATTCAGGTGACATTGTTTCAAGATGATACGTAGCTCTATTCATGGAGAATTTCACCGGAATTACATAATAGAGTTTCATGGCGAAACCCATAATAAGTTGAAACAGAAAATTGAGGTGGAAATTACCAATGAAATTGAATTTACGTTTGATGTCACTCACTGGCTAAGGGAAAATAGCGGCCAGATAAAAAAGGTCCAGGTAGGTTTACCAATGAGTTCACATCGACAACGCGCGAATGCGATTCGGGCGCTAGCCATGGATGCAGTTCAAAAAGCGAAATCAGGTCACCCTGGTGCTCCCATGGGCATGGCAGATATCGCCGAGGTTCTCTGGACTTCGTTTCTGAACCACAATCCGAGCAATCCTGGCTGGAAGAACCGGGATCGGTTTGTACTTTCGAACGGCCATGGGTCAATGTTGATTTATTCGCTCTTGCATTTGACCGGATATGATTTACCCATGGACCAACTACAGGAATTTCGCCAGTTGGGTTCAAAAACACCAGGGCATCCAGAGTATGGCTACACTCCAGGTGTTGAAACCACCACCGGCCCTCTTGGTCAGGGGCTCGCTAATGCCGTCGGTATGGCGCTGGCAGAAAAATTGCTCGCCGCCAGGTTCAATCAGTCAAAAGATAACAGGGACTACAAAATAGTTGATCACCAGACTTATGTGTTTGTCGGCGACGGTTGCCTGATGGAAGGTATTTCCCATGAAGTTGCGTCACTTGCGGGTACGTTAAAACTGGGGAAATTAGTTTGTATCTATGACGACAACGGCATCTCGATTGATGGCAAGATCGAGGGCTGGTTTAACGATGACACACCAAAACGGTTTGAAGCCTATGGTTGGCATGTCATAAGGAATGTCGATGGCCACGATGCGGAAGCGATTGCTGTTGCGATCGAATCTGCCAGGGCGAACGCCGAACAGCCAACTATCATATGTTGTAAAACCGAAATCGGGTTTGGTTCACCCAACAAGGCTGGCACTGCAGCAAGTCACGGTTCACCACTGGGTGAAGATGAAGTCGGCGCGACCCGGCAGCAACTGGATTGGGCGCATGAACCATTTACAATTCCCGAAGACGTTTACGAAGGTTGGGACTGCAGGCAAAAAGGTAACGCACTGGATAACGCCTGGCAGCAATCATTTGCAGAGTATGCCCAGGAATTCCCGAAGCTTGCGTCTGAATTTGAACGTCGGCTACGGGGTGATTTGCCGGACAATTGGGCCACCGCAATGGACGCGCTACTGAAGGACACTGACGCCCAGGGAACGTCCATGGCATCGCGCCAGGCCTCTGCAAGTGTGATTGCATCCATTGCCAGGTTGCTCCCGGAGCTGGTGGGTGGGTCAGCAGACTTGACCGGATCCAACAACACCAACTGGCCAGAAATGACGGTGGTCGACGATACGGGTGCCGAAGGTAACTATATTCACTATGGTGTCCGGGAATTTGGCATGACGGCTATTGCGAATGGTCTCGCTCTGCATGGCGGGATACTGCCGTTTACCGGCACGTTCCTGATATTCATGGAGTACGCTCGCAATGCAGTACGGATGTCTGCCTTGATGGGCATTCAAAACATTCATGTCTATACTCATGATTCCATTGGCCAGGGTGAAGATGGCCCGACTCACCAACCCGTTGAACAACTGGCTAACCTGCGGGGCACGCCGAACATGTCGGTATGGCGTCCCTGTGACTCGGTGGAAACGGTGGTGGCGTGGCGTTCGGCGGTTGAACGCAAGGATGGACCTACTGCATTAGTCTATTCCCGTCAGAGTTTGCCCCATATTGAGCGGGATGAGCCACAGTTGTCGGCTATTGCCAGGGGTGCCTATGTGCTGCGGGACTCTGCCGAACCTGCCAGTATTGTCCTTATTGCGACGGGTTCCGAGGTCAATATTGCTGTTTCGGCCTTCGAGAAACTTGCCGAAGAAGGGGTATCTGCCCGGGTGGTATCCATGCCGAGTGCCGATGTATTTGAGTCGCAGGATGAAGATTACCGGGAGTTGGTGCTACCGGCTGCACAAAGAAACCGTCTGGCCATTGAAGCTGCGCACCCGGATTATTGGAGAAAATGGGTCGGTCTCGATGGCCGGGTCATCGGTCTGCCGACATTTGGCGAATCGGGCCCAGGTGCTGATGTGATGCATCACTTTGGTTTCAGTGTCGATAACATTGTCGAAGTTGCCAGAGCAATGGCGTGAAGGTCATTGATGTCCGGGAGCTGGACCTGAAAGGTAAACGAGTTCTCTTAAGGGAAGATCTTAATGTGCCCGTAAAGGACGGAATGGTGACTTCTGATGCTAGAATTCGCGCCGCATTACCCTCTATTAAATATTTACTGGACGCCGGTGCAAAGTTGATGGTGATGTCACACCTTGGGCGACCGACAGAAGGCAAATCCATTGCAGACCAACCCGAGGCTAGCATTGGGCCGGTCGGCAAGCAACTGGCGAAGCTGCTGGATAAAAAGGTTCGTCTGGTTGAAGACTATCTTGATGGATTTGAGTTTGCTGATGAAGACCTTGTCCTGTTTGAAAATGTGCGGGTTAACGCTGGTGAGAAAAAGAATGATAAGACTTTATCCAAAAGGCTGGCAGAGCTCTGCGATATCTTTGTTATGGACGCGTTTGGCACGGCTCACAGGGCGCAGGCGACAACGGAAGGTGTGGCAAGATATGCGCCGGTTGCTTGCGCTGGTCCGTTGTTGGTCAAAGAGTTAGAGGCACTTGAGCGTGCTGTTGCCAACCCCGACAAGCCGGTGGTAGCTGTCGTCGGTGGAAGCAAAGTATCTACCAAACTGGAAGTACTGGACGCCCTGTCGAACAAGGTCGATACACTGATCGTGGGTGGTGGGATTGCTAATACATTTCTCGCAGCGACCGGGGTCGAAGTTGGTAAATCACTCTATGAACCCGGCCTGGTGGACAATGCCAGAGTGTTATTGCAAAAAGTGAACATTCCTGTTCCGACGGATGTCGTCACGGCAAAAGGAATCGACCAACCGGACACTGCCGAAACCAAGTCTGCCGACAATATCCTGCCGGATGATCTGGTACTGGATATTGGCCCACAATCAAGGCGGGAGGTGGCAAGGATTCTGAAACAGGCAGGCACCATCATCTGGAACGGCCCCGTTGGCGTGTTTGAAGAAGAGGCCTTTGCCGAGGGTACCCGCTCCCTGGCCATGAACATCGCCAACAATGCGGGATTCTCTATAGCCGGTGGTGGCGATACACTTGCCGCTATCGATAAATACGGGGTGGCAGAGTCTATTTCCTACATCTCGACAGGCGGAGGTGCCTTCCTGGAGTTTGTCGAAGGCAAGACCTTACCGGCGGTCGCGGTTCTGGAAAAGAGGGCATCTGAAACAACCTGACGAAACATCATCTTTAACGAAGTATATAATTATCTTTTTCAAAGACAGGAGCAAAAAATGGCACTCGTTAGCATGAGGCAACTGTTGGACCATGCCGCAGAAAATGACTATGGCGTTCCTGCATTTAACGTTAACAATCTGGAACAGATGCGGGCAATCATGGAGGGCGCTGAAGAAACAGATAGCCCAGTGATTGTACAGGCTTCCGCTGGCGCGCGAAAATATGCCGGTCCAAATTTTCTGCGTCACTTAATCCTTGCAGCGATTGAAGAATTTCCGGACATTCCCGTTGTCATGCATCAGGATCATGGTGCCACCCCGGATGTTTGTCAGCGTTCGATTCAATATGGATTTTCATCAGTGATGATGGATGGCTCATTACTGGCTGACCAAAAAACCCCGGCGGACTATGAATACAATGTTGATGTTACTCGCAGAACGACAGAAATGGCCCATGCATGCGGAGTCACTGTCGAAGGCGAATTAGGTTGTCTGGGATCACTGGAAACCGGTGAAGCCGGTGAAGAAGATGGTGTCGGCGCTGCAGGCACATTATCCATGGATCAGTTACTGACCGATCCTGACGAAGCAGTCGATTTTGTCAAGCGAACTCAAGTGGATGCCCTCGCCATTGCCATCGGCACCAGCCACGGTGCCTACAAATTTACCCGGCCCCCGACCGGAGACATATTGGATATTGCACGTATCAAGGAAATCCATCAACGATTACCCAACACCCATCTGGTGATGCATGGTTCTTCAAGCGTGCCCCAGGAATGGCTCGCGGTTATCAACGAGTTCGGTGGTGAAATTCCGGAAACCTATGGTGTACCGGTTGAAGAAATCCAGGAAGGTATCAAACACGGTGTGCGCAAGGTGAATATCGATACAGATTTACGCTTGGCGTCCACCGGGGCAGTCCGGCGTTTTCTTGCTAACAACAAGTCAGAGTTTGACCCCAGAAAATTTCTCACCGAAACTTTAATGGCGATGAAAGAAATTGTCATTCACCGATACAATGCTTTCGGTACGGCAGGTAACGCTTCGAAGATAAAGCCTGTCTCACTCGATATAATGTCAGAACGATATTTGTCAGGTGAGCTCGATCCACGGCTCTGATTCTGTTGTTTATAGTTAACCGGCTTTGTTGAGGAAAAATAAGTTGGATGGACTCATCGATGCATTAACCAGGATCGTCGGTGCCGAAAATCTTGCGGATGATTCACTCTCCAAAGACAAATACGGCCTTGACTGGACTCGATTCTATTCAGCAGATCCTGAAATAATAGTCTTCCCTCGTAGCATAGAAATGGTTCAGCAATTGGTAAAATTTGCCAACGAGAACGATCTGCCGTTGGTGCCGTCCGGCGGGCGTACCGGACTTAGCGGCGGTGCCGTAGCCACCAACAGGGAAATTGTCGTTTCGTTTGAAAAGATGAACAGGATCCTGGAATTTGACCGTATTGATGATTGTGTCACCGTTGAACCTGGGGTGATTACCCAGCAACTCCAGGCGTTCGCGGAGGATAAGGGTTTGTTTTATCCGGTGGATTTCGCGTCTTCAGGTTCCAGTCAGATCGGTGGCAACATCGCCACGAATGCCGGTGGTATCAAGGTCGTTCGTTACGGGTTAACCCGGGATTGGGTTGTTGGGCTGAAAGTGGTAACCGGTAGTGGCGAATTGCTCAACCTCAACAGGGGCCTGGTAAAAAATGCCACCGGGTACGACTTGCGCCACTTGTTCATTGGCTCTGAAGGAACCCTTGGGTTAGTGGTTGAAGCAACGATGAAGTTAACCTCGATACCGCAGGATCTGACGGTGGTGCTGCTTGAGGTACCGAGGATGAGCGACATTATCGCTGTCCTGCAGACCTTCAGGGAAGCGATTCAACTCAGCGCCTTTGAATTTTTCTCCGAGGCGGCACTGCAACATGTGCTCAATCATAGTAAATCGACTCATCCTTTTACCGCAGCAACTCAGTACTATGCGTTGCTGGAATTTGAAAACGAATCGGCAGAGACCATGAAGCAGGCGATGAAGGCTTTCGAAACCTGCGTGGAACAAGGTTGGGTGATTGACGGTGTGGTGAGCAAAAGTGAACAGCAGCGGCGGGATATGTGGGCTTACCGAGAGCGCATTTCAGAGGCGATCACACCGTTCACCCCTTACAAGAATGACATCGCCGTAAGGGTCTCACAGGTTCCCCGGTTTCTGCTGGCGGTTGAACAGAAGGTGCTCGATGAGTATCCAGCCTTTGAGATTGTCTGGTTTGGTCATATTGGAGATGGAAATCTACACCTTAATATTCTGAAGCCGGGTGGTTGGGATATTGACGATTTCAAGCACAAATGTGAAAAAGTAAGCAACAAAATTCTGGCGATAGTCGAACAATTTGGAGGGAGCATCTCCGCAGAACATGGAGTGGGGCTGCTAAAGCGTGGTCAACTGGGGTTCAGTAAATCGGCTGCTGAAATTGCCCTGATGAAATCTGTGAAGCAGGTGTTTGACCCCAAAGGCATCATGAATCCCGGGAAGCTGCTGGCACCCTGAACCTCCTACACTAGCCTTTTCGTTCGACACCATTAGGCGTGCTGACCAGTAGAATGTCAGCAGGTTTGCGGGCAAACAGCCCGTTCGTAACCACTCCCACAATATTGTTGATGGCTGCCTCCAACGCTTGCGCGTCTTTGATCTCAAGATCGTGCACATCAAGAATAAGGTTGCCGTTATCGGTCACAAAATCATCCCGGTAAACAGGTCGACCGCCAAGGTTCACCAGTTGTCTTGCGACTGCGGAGCGGGCCATGGGAACAACCTCGACTGGTAAAGGGTATTTCCCCAGGGTCCGGACCAGTTTGGATTGATCAACAATACAAATAAACTGATCGGCAACCGAGGCTACAATCTTTTCCCGTGTCAAGGCGCCACCACCACCTTTGATGAGTTCGAGCTTGTCGTTGGTTTCATCCGCACCGTCAATATAGAACATCATCTGCTTGACACTGTTGAGTTCATAGACAGGGATGCCGTGAGACCTGAGTCTTTCTTCTGAGGCAACTGAACTGGCGACAGTCCCGTCGAACTTGTGCTTCAGGGTGGCTAGTTCATCGATGAAGAAGTTTGCAGTTGAGCCAGTGCCGACGCCAATAACTGAATCGCTGCCCAGATAAGGGTCAATATACCCGGCGGCGGCTTTTGCGACTTGTTGTTTCAGGGTGTTCTGGTCTGGCTTGGGTATCGATGATGCCATAAATGGTGCCATAAGAGGTTGAGGTGTTAACACGGTAGCGTCAGTCTATACTAAGCAAATGAACAAGAGCTACGCAAACAAGTACGTTAAGAAAATACTACAAGCAGATGTTTATGAGGTGGCCGAGCAGACTCCGCTGGAGTCTGCGGACAATTTGTCTGACAGACTGGCCAATCGGATTTTATTCAAACGCGAAGACCTGCAACCGGTGTTTAGTTTCAAATTGCGCGGTGCTTACAACAAGATCAGGCGATTGACAGAAACTGAAAGAAAGGCGGGTGTTATCACCGCGTCTGCTGGCAATCACGCCCAGGGCGTAGCCCTGGCTGCGCGCAAACTGGGCATCAAAGCAGTGATTGTGATGGGTAAGAACACACCCGAAATCAAAGTCGATGCGGTAAGACGATTGGGTGCACAGGTGGTTCTATTTGGCGATAGTTACGACGATGCAACGGACCATGCGAACCAACTGGTAAAAGATAAAGGATACGTCTACGTACATGCCTTCGACGATGTCGACGTGATTGCCGGGCAAGGCACCATCGGTATGGAAATATTGCGACAACAACCCGGTAACCTGGATGCGGTGTTTGTCCCGGTTGGTGGCGGCGGGTTGATCGGCGGTATTGGCGCGTATATTAAGTACCTGCGACCCGAAGTAAAAATCATCGGTGTTGAGGCAGAAGGTTCTGCCTGTATGTCAGCTGCGCTGGCTGCGGGCAGAAGGGTCACGCTCAAGGCAGATGAGATAGACCAGTTTGCAGATGGTACAGCAGTACGTCAGGTGGGAATGGAGAACTTCCGATTAGCCAGGGAAACTGTTGACGAAGTATTGACTGTTTCTATCGACGAGATCTGTGCAGGGATCAAAGACATATTCGAAGATACCCGCAGTATCTCCGAGCCATCCGGCGCACTCGCCGTAGCAGGTATCAAGCAATATATCACTCGAACCGGGCTGCGCGACCAGACTTACGTCGCAATCCTCAGTGGCGCGAATATGAATTTTGACCGATTACGACATATTTCCGAGCGCACCGAGATAGGAGAAAAACGAGAAGTGTTGTTGAGCGTTGCTATTCCCGAGCAGCAGGGCAGTTTCAGGAAATTCTGTTCCGTAGTTGGTAAGCGAAATATCACAGAATTCAACTATCGATATGCGAGCCAGGACGGTGCCCAGGTTCTGGTGGGCGTGCAAACCCGTGTGGACTCGGCAGACCGAAATGATTTTCTGAAGAAACTGCAAAAGAACTACGAAGTCGTCGATCTGTCTGACAATGAGGTTGCCGTACTGCACGTTCGCCATATGGTTGGAGGCCCGGTTAAAGGGCTGATCAATGAACGTTTGTTTCGGTTTGAATTTCCGGAGCAACCCGGTGCGCTAATGAAATTTCTCAACGTGCTGGGAAATTTCAATATTTCCATGTTTCACTATCGCAACCATGGATCTGCTTATGGGCGAGTGTTGGTGGGGATTCAGATTCCGAATAATTCGATGGGTAATTTCAGGAGAGGCCTGGACAAAATTGGTTACCGGTTCTGGGAAGAGACGGACAACCCGGCTTATCAGTTATTCCTTCGATAGAAGAAGCACGGTCCATCGTTATTCTCCCGATGGCGGATCTCCCAGCTGGAACAACTGATATTCTTTTTCAAAGGCAAACAGCTTCATATCACTGATACGATCGACATATAATTCGCCCTGCAGGTGGTCAAATTCGTGTTGAAAGACTGTTGCAAGAAAACCAGTGACTTCCATTGAGCGTGGCTTGTTTTGCTGGTCAAGATATTCAACCAGGATGTGTTGCGGACGTTTTACATAGCCCATCATCCCCGGTATTGACAGGCACCCCTCCCAGTATCCAGCAGCATTATTTTCGATGACGGTGATTTTTGGATTCACGAAGACGCTGAACGGAAGCGTTTCAATTTCTCCATAACGTGTTCTCGACTCCACTATCTCGATGACGACGACCTGGTATAAGACATCGATTTGTGGTGCCGCGAGACCAATTCCTCCAGCGGCGTGTAATGTCTCGCGCATATCTTCAACGAGGATATTGAACTCTGCCATACCAATATCGTTAGTCGGATAGGGTAAAGCCAGCTTCCGTAATGTTGGATGCCCCATCCTGATAACTTCTCTTACTGTCATGGTTTATTCCATTTTGTTTCACTTTAATTCACTTATTTATACGTAATGAAACCAGTTTCATACTGTCAATGAGAACCTGTCGACATTTATTGAAAATAATTTCGCATAATCGCTATCAATATTTGATTAATATCAGCATTGGTTATATCTTAATTAACTCATTCGTTAAAAGGGATTTTCATTTCAGGAAATTGGCATGAACAAGAAACCAGATTTGATTTTCATCATATTCGTCCTTTTCGGGCTCGGCATCGCAGTTAATGCTGTTGGCCAGGTGCTTGGGCTATAAGCACAAATACCCCGTTCGGACGTCTGCTCAATCCCCCTTGGTTCACTCTTAGTTAGCTCCCTTTAAGTTACCCAGACTCTAATAGCCACACCTGAATTACTCGCACTGACTTTAATTGCACAGTTACAGCTTACTAGGTCGCGCCACGCTGGTCCTGTTTTGCTGCGTCGGAACAGCTGTATCGGAACAATAGATGACTTCCCTTTCGGTGACGATAGCTTGCAAAGGTATGTCCCAGGCATTGGATGACAATTCGGCACATTCCTGAATGGAGTAGGCAATTCCCACCAGTCTCGGTTTGTGCCAGGCTTTATGCCGGTTCTCGAACGTTCGGTCATAATAGCCCTTACCCATTCCAAGACGATTCCCCTGACGATCAAAGCCCACCAGTGGCACGAGTACGACATCGAGCATCAGCGGGTCCAGGTGAAATCGAGGGTTATAACATGGTTCAATTATTCCGTACGTGTTCAGGGCCGTTCGATCTGGGTCAAATAGCTGAAAAAATAGCCGCTGGTTCTCCCATCGACGGAGTGAATCACTGATTTGTGGCAGATACCAGGCGGTATCATCGGCCAGCGTTAGCCCGGAGATGTCTGCCTCACCATCTGTCGGCCAGTAAAGCCCGACATTGCGAGCCTTGATAAAGAATATCTGCCGATAAAGTTGCCGGATGATATCCCGGCTGGACTGTGCCTGATGCGAGGTGGGGAGAGATCGTCTTCGAGCACGCAGTTCTTTGCGGAGTTTCTTTCGTGCTGAGCTATTCACTGGGCGTGTCATTGGGCGTGTCACACGCCAGGGGCCCAATGACTATTAAACCCTGACGTAAAACGTTCCCCAAATTGCCGCTGTTCTGATAGGCCCTTGAACCCAGCGGTTCAAGGCGGTGGTCCCTAACCGGCATTAGGCTTTCCGAATTCGGACATGCACATCAACCATGATAAAAGACCTCCTGGGCGTCGCATAAAGGGTCGAGGACATATCGACTGGCAAACAACCCAGGGAACATTAGCTGATTATATATGAATCTCTTTCCGCTGCACGCCTCTGGTCAGCGTTTTTCTGCCTTTAGTCGGTTAATGGTCTGCTCCAGCTTGGTAGACAGAGTCTGAATTTCATTGATCTGAGTCTCAATCACATCGCTATTTGACTGTGATTGCTCAAGATAATCATTGGCAATGTTTAATGCGGCCATGACAGCTATACGATCAAGACCTAGAATACTCGCGTTGCTCTTTACGTCTCGCATCTTGATGTCGACATATTCGGCAGATTTTTTTAGAGCACTCACCTCGTCGGGTTCGCAGGTAACCTGGTAGTCCTTTTCCAATATGGACACGGTCACAGTTTCAATGTCGGCAGTCATAAGTCGTTCCCTATTCTTGCTCCAGGGCCTTCAAGCGCATAATCATGGCTTCTATTTTGCTTTTGGCGAGCTCGTTTTTTTCCAGTAAGTGAGTGCGTTCCTGCCGCCAGTTTTCTTTGTCGGCCACCATAAGTGTCTGCTTTTTTTCCAGCTCATCACATATTTCAATGAGCTCATCTATCTTTCTTTCCAGGTCATGTAGTTCCACTATAGATCACCAACAACTTTTGTGTCAGGTACTATAAGTCTACCCTTCTACAAAGGTCAAACCCACTAGCGTAAGATAGCCGGTTTTAGATACGAGTGTTAAGACACATGAATTTTGCCATTTTGGATGAGCAATTAAGCCAAAGAAAACCCTCATCTACCGCGTCAGAATTTCACGGCTTGCTGACTGGTTGGTTCTCTGCGGGGTCGACCTGGACCGTTGATGAACAAAAGGGCGTGCTGTCGAAGTGGATTGGCGATGAACCGGTGAGTGAAACACTCACCGGTCTGGTTTCGACACTCGCGTCAGAAACCCTCGCTGTGCTCGCGGACGACGACTATGGGTTTCAACTACTGGTCCCGGAAGATAACATCGCGATCAATACCAGGAGCCGTGCCGTGAGCCAGTGGTGTGAAGGGTTTTTATTGGGGTTTGGTATGACAGGTCGATTCCAGCAAAGTGATCTCGGCGAAGAAGCCGCTGAAATTATCAGCGACCTCGCCCGAATTGCGAGTCTCGATGAGGAGATCCCGGACTCCGAAGAAAACGAAACTGACTTGATGGAAATTAACGAGTATGTGCGAGTGTCGGTTCTGCTGGTGTATACGGAATGCGGCAAACAATCGGTTCGCTAGTTTGATCAGGCTAGTTACGACCAGTAATTTTAAAATAAGGTGATTTTTACAACAGGGCAATCCCGTGAATATGACGACAGTAAAAATAGGCTTGAAGGAGTTTGCGCAACGGCGCAGGGAACTGATGGCGCTGATGGAAGTAAACAGCATTGCGATCCTGCCGAGTGCTGGTTTGATGCGCCGAAATAACGATGTTGAGTTTCAATTTCGCCAGGATAGTGACTTTCATTATCTCACCGGTTTCGATGAGCCGGAATCAGTTTTTGTGCTGATACCGGGTCGGGAGCATGGCGAGTGTATTCTGTTCTGCCGGGAAAGGGACGCCAGCATGGAACAGTGGCATGGGAAAATAGTTGGCCCGGAAAGGGCAATGCAACTCTATGGTATTGACGATGCCTTCCCGATTGCAGACATCGACGACATATTGCCCGGCCTGATCGAAGCGAAATCAAAGTTGTATTACGGCATGGGCTCACATGCGGAGTTTGACGGTCGAATCATTGCATGGGTTAACAGTATAAGCACCAATCAACAGACCGGTACCCGGCCACCTGGAGAATTCGTTCAGCTTGGTCAATATTTGCATGAATTGCGATTGTTCAAGAGCAAACAGGAAGTTGCGGTGATAAAACGTGCTGCTGAAATTACCGCAATGGGGCACAAACGGCTTCTCGCCAACACCACGGCTGGTATGTATGAATACCAGCTCGAAGGAGAACTACTGCACACGTTTATGATGAACGGTGCGAGATCACCTGCTTATCCGTCGATTGTTGGTTCCGGCCACAACGGCTGTATCCTGCACTATATCCAGAATGACGATCAGATTAAGAAAGGAGACCTGGTACTGGTAGATGCAGGATGTGAATACGAGTATTACGCGACAGATGTGACGCGCACATTCCCCGTCAGTGGCAAGTTTTCTAAAGCACAAAAAGAAATATACAGCATCGTCCTGGCGGCGCAGCAAGCTGCGATTGAGACCATTAAACCGGGTAACCACTGGAACCAACCTCATGAAGCAGCCGTACAGGTGATCACCAGTGGTCTGGTCGAGTTAGGACTATTGGAAGGTGAGGTAGAAGAGCTGATTACATCTGAAGCTTACAAGAAATTCTATATGCATCGGACCGGCCACTGGATGGGTCTGGATGTGCACGACGTCGGGGAATACAAAATTGCCAATACCTGGCGCATGTTCGAAGCGGGTATGGTGACCACTATTGAACCGGGCATCTACATTTCGGAGGACCTGGATGACGTACCTGCTAAATATCGTGGGATCGGCATCCGTTTAGAAGATGATGTGCTGGTAACCAGGCAAGGGCATGAAATTCTCACTGCATCAATTCCGAAAACCATCGACGAGGTTGAAGGTTACATGACTAATACCGTTGTGGATGTTGCCTGAGGCGGGAACCAGATGGCTTCGAACTTCGAAACAATTAATTCTGAGGGCTATTTTGATGTTGTGATTTGCGGTGGCGGTCTGGTGGGTCTTGCGCTGGCAAATGCTCTAAAAGAAAGTGATCTGAAAATCGCCATCATCGACGCCCAGGGGCGACCGGCAGATTTCACTCAAAACAGCCCGGAATCTGGAAACTACACTCTGTCCGGTTTCGACCTCGACTCCGGCTATGCGCCGCGGGTGAGCGCCTTGAATGCCGCCACCATTAAAATGCTCAAGCGGTTGGGTGCATGGCAGGATGTGACTCGATCTTGCGCCATTAAAAAAATGTCAGTCAGGGACTCCACGGGTAGTGCCTCTATTGATTTCGACGCCAGTGAGGCCAACCTGGATTCCCTGGGTTACATTGTTGAGAACCGAGAGGTGCTTTCTGGGCTCGCAAATCAGCTCGACAAAGATGACCATGTCCAGCAATTTTGGAACACCCGTCTGGAATCATTGGAGCAAAGCGGTTCGGGCTATTCACTCCAACTGGCCAGTGACAGGCAATTGGACTGTCAGTTACTCATAGGGGCTGATGGCGGCAACTCCCGGATCCGACAGCTGAACCACTTGCAGACTGTACGCTGGAACTATGGTCAGGATGCAGTGGTAAGCACCATCACAACCGAGAAGGAACATGACGGCGTAGCGAGACAGTGGTTTACCCCTGAAGGTCCGCTGGCATTTCTGCCCCTGGAGGATTCTCGTCTTTGTTCCATCGTCTGGTCGACCCACGATGCTGATTCGTTGATGGGCACGGAATCAGGTGTGGATGCCGTCAGCGAAGCGTTGTGCTGCAGACTGTCTGAAGCCAGCGAAGGAGAGTTGGGTGATGTACTGGGGATTGACCAGCGTTTTAGTTTTCCGCTGGTGCAGCAACATTCACTCCGTTATGTGAAAAGCAACCTGGCGTTAATTGGAGATGCCGCACACACCATACACCCCCTGGCGGGGCAGGGCGCTAATCTGGGGTTTGCGGATGCCGCTGCACTGGCCAGTGAATTGATGCAGAGTCGTTTCTCGGACGCAAATATTGGCGATCTGAGTTTGCTGCGAAGCTACGAAAGAGCCCGGCAACCGCAGAATCTGTTAATGACCTCGCTCATGGAAGCGTTTAAACGTTTGTACGCAACGGATGATCCCGGGGTGAATTGGCTGCGCAATACCGGGATGAAATTTGTCAACGACAGCAAGCTGCTGAAGTCTCTGGTAGTCCGTATGGCAAGTGGTCTGTGAGATTTTCTCCCTTGCGGCAACAAATCAAATTCATATTCAATTGAACCTGCTTCACTGTTCCCAAGAAAGCTAAGACGGTAGAATGTCGACCGATTTTTTCTGAATTTTCTTAGTATTGAAGGTTTCGTGACACGATGGGCCAAAGAACGCCAATTTACAATCTGCATATAGAAGCCGGGGCCAGGATGGTTGATTTCGGCGGCTGGGATATGCCGGTCAACTACGGCTCTCAAATCGAAGAACATCATATTGTCAGGACATCTGTCGGAGTCTGTGACGTGTCGCATATGACGGTTGTCGATGTGGCAGGTCCCGGCAGCAAGGCGTTTCTTCGCAAGCTGCTGGCAAACGATGTTGAGAAACTTAGTCAACCAGGCAGAGCGCTTTACAGTGCAATGTTGAATCAGCAGGGCGGTGTACTGGATGACCTCATTGTTTACCTCACCGAAGATGGCTATCGCCTGGTGGTGAATTGTGCGACCCGGGAAAAAGACCTGGCGTGGATGAACCAACAGATTGCGGGGTTCGATTGCCAGTTAACAGAAAAACCGGAATTTGCCATATTGGCAGTTCAGGGACCTGATTCCCTTGCTGCGGTGAAGACCGTTGCAGGTAAAATCAGGGCTGCCTTGATTGACGCACTAAAACCGTTTATGGGTTCGTTTAACCATGGCTGGTTTATTGCCAGGACAGGTTATACCGGTGAAAAAGGTGTCGAGGTGATCCTGCCTAATGCTGATGCAGTGCAATTGTGGCAGGATCTATTAGCCAACGGCGTAAGACCCATCGGCCTCGGCGCCCGGGATACGCTGCGTCTGGAGGCAGGGATGAACCTGTATGGCAGCGATATGGATGAATCAGTGACGCCTTTTGAATCCAATATGGCCATCACGGTTGTGATGGATACAGATAGAGACTTTATTGGTAAAGCAAGCTTAAGAGACCAGTTGACGCGCGGTGTCGAAGCAGAACTCGTCGGACTGGTGATGCAACAACGCGGTGTGCTACGGGCGCATTACCCGGTATATTCCGCGTCGGAGCTGGTGGGCGAAATTACCAGTGGTGCATTTTCACCTACCCTGCAGCACTCAATCGCATTGGCGAGAATCAAGCGGGAGGCTTCAAACCTTGAAGTTGAAATTCGAGGCAAAAGATTACCTGTTGCGAAAGTGAATCCACCCTTTGCCCGCAACGGGAAACAGGTGTACAAGTTATAAGGGAACTTAAACGTTCCAAACGACCAGAGTTACAGATAAGGATTGGAAAATGGCAGAGTTTCCGGGTGAACTACGATATGCACAAAGCCATGAGTGGGCTCGAATGGAAGACGACGGTACCATAACCGTGGGTATTTCAGATCATGCCCAGGACTCACTGGGGGATGTTGTTTTTGTTGAATTACCAGAGGTTGGTACTGATGTCGAAGCCCAGGGTGAGGCTGGTGTCGTGGAGTCGGTAAAAGCCGCCTCGGATATCTATGCACCGGTGTCCGGTACCATCGTCGCCATCAATGAAGCACTTGAAGACGCGCCGGAAATAGTCAACGAATCTCCTTTCGACAAAGGCTGGTTTTTTAAGTTACAACCCGGTGACAAAACTGAACTGGAAAGTTTGCTTGATGCCAACGCATACCAGGAATTTTGCGAACAGGAAGATCATTAAAAGCTTAACGGCCAGTTCACCGACCGCAATACAATCCATGAGACATTCAATGAGGTAATGCCATGCCCTTTGTGCCGCATACGTCACAAGATGAACAGTTGATGTTGGACGTCATTGGCGTTGATAAACTCGAAGATCTGTTTGATGAAATTCCCGGAGAATTGCGAGCGGGGGTGCTCGCGAACACACCGAAAGCGATCACGGAAAAAGAACTGCTTCGTCTGATGAGTGATCGGGCGAAATTGGACGAAGTCAAACTGTCCTTTCTGGGTGCTGGCGCCTACGAACACCACATACCCAGTGCGATTTGGGATATTGTGACCCGGGGTGAATTTATGACGGCCTATACCCCTTACCAGGCAGAGGCAAGCCAGGGCACCTTGCAACTCATTTACGAATTTCAATCCATGATCACTCGTCTGACAGCGATGGAGGTGGCGAACGCGTCTGTCTATGACGGTGCATCGGCTCTGGCAGAGGCAGTACTCATGTCTGTACGGGCTAACCGCGGTTCGAAATCACGCCGCGTATTGATGGCAGGGAATGTCCATCCGAAGTACAGGCAAGCCTGTGAAAATATTATCCGTAGTCAGAAAATAGAAATTGAAACCCTCGATTGGGATGACGAAACCGGTGTAATTAATCATCAGCAGCTGAAAGCCCACGAAGGTGAGGATTATGCAGCCCTCGTGATTGCCTACCCATCTTTTTTTGGTGGGCTGGAAGATGCAGCACGGTTAACGGATTGGGCCCATGCGCAAAATCAACTCGTGATTGGGGTTGTCAATCCAACCGCGATGGGACTTATCCAACCACCGGGTGAGTGGGGCGAAACGGGTGCTGACATTGTTGTGGGTGAAGGCCAGCCGCTGGGTATCCCGATTGCTTCAGGTGGGCCATACCTGGGGTTCATGTGTTGTCGGCAGGCCTTTGTACGACAAATGCCTGGCCGAATTATCGGCAAGACCGTGGACACGGAAGGCAAAACAGGGTTTGCACTAACGCTACAGGCACGAGAACAGCATATTCGACGAGCCAAGGCGACGTCCAATATTTGCACGAACCAGGGATTATTAGTGACAGCCGCCACCATCTATATGAGTTTGGTCGGTGATGAGGGTTTACGTTCTATTGCCAGCCAGTGCCACAATGGCATGGTAAAACTGATACAGGGGCTGGTCAAAATCCCTGGCGCGGGGCGTCGGTTTTCAGCACCAGTATTTCACGAAGTCGTGATCCAGCTGGCTCAACCTGCCAAGGCGGTACTCGCTAAAATGGCTTCCGATGGCATCCTTGGGGGGTATGACCTCGGTGAAGTCGATCCGTCACTTGCGGATTGCCTGCTGACCAATATCACGGAAACAAAGAACGATGCGGACATCGAGATGTTCCTGTCAAGCCTGGCACGAGCGCTGGAGGTAGAATCATGTTGATCTACGAAATCAGTTACGAAGGTCGCAGCGCACGCGCCCAGTATGAGAAAACCGAACTGACCAATAGCGAGATACCTGCTGCTCACCTGCGGCAGTCGGCGACGGGCTTGCCTGCGGTTTCAGAGTTACAGGTGGTTCGTCACTTCACCAACCTTTCCAAGAAGAACTTCTCTATCGATGGTGAATTTTATCCCCTTGGATCCTGCACCATGAAATATAACCCCCGGGGTGCCCACAAGGCGGCGAGTATGCCTGGTTTTCTGGCTCGTCATCCGCTGGCACCTGAATCAGTCAGCCAGGGTTTTTTAAGTTGCTTGTACGAACTTCAGGAATATCTTAAGGATGTCACCGGCATGCGGGCTGTCTCGTTGACGCCAATGGCGGGCGCACAAGGTGAATTTGCCGGAGTATCCATGATCCGGGCTTATCATGATAAGAATAAGGATGTTGATCGGAACGAGATTCTCATTCCAACTGCCGCCCATGGCACTAATCCAGCAACCGCGGTGATGTGTGGCTACAAAGTTCGTGAAGTCGCCGTAACCAAAGATGGAGATGTCGATGTAGAAGCGCTTCGATCAGCAGCAGGACCACAAACAGCCGGGCTGATGATGACCAACCCGTCGACCTGCGGTGTATTTGAGCGCCAGATTCAGGAGATTGCAAAAATCGTCCACGAAGCGGGCGGTTTGCTTTACTACGATGGTGCGAACCTGAATGCCATTTTAGGCAAGGTGAAACCCGGTGACATGGGTTTCGATGTTCTGCATATGAATTTACATAAGACCTTTGCCACACCCCATGGAGGAGGCGGACCTGGCGCCGGTCCGGTGGGGGTTGGACCCAGACTTGAACCGTTTCTGCCGACGCCGATGGTTGGAAAACGCCAGTCCGGTGAAGATGCCCGATACTACTGGCTTGACGATACGCAAGTCCCGGATTCGATTGGCAACCTGTCGGCTTTTATGGGAAATGCTGGCATCCTGCTCAGGGCATACGCGTACGCGAGATTGTTAGGCGAAGACGGCATGCATCGTGTTGGAGAGTACGCAACCTTAAACGCTAATTATATGGCGAGGAAAATGCAGCAGGCGGGATTTAATCTGGCTTATCCTGACAGACGGGCCACCCATGAGTTTATTGTAACCCTGTCCAGGGAAGCGAAGGAGCTCGGCGTCAACGCGATGGATTTTGCAAAACGCCTGCTGGACTACGGCTACCATGCGCCAACAACCTATTTTCCGTTGCTGGTTCCCGAATGTTTGCTGATTGAACCGACAGAAACAGAAAGTCGCGAAGAGATCGATGGATTTGTCGAAGCGATGAGCAACATTCTCACTGAAGCCAAAGAATCGCCGGAGATTGTAAAGACAGCCCCTTCAACTATGCCAGTCAAACGTCTTGATGATGTCAAAGCCGCAAGGGATCTCGATCTTGCCTGGAGCGAACAGGTCTAGCCCGGTCGGCTAAAAATTGACTGTGTCGACCAGTCTTTCTATGAGCGCGGCACCCACCCAGGTCAGGGGTGGAATAAAGAGGTAAAAAAGTAGTCGGTAGAAAGCAGGCGAATCAAATGGCCACTCGGCCACCCGTTGAATTTCTCGTCGGTAGTCGAATAACGGTTGTAGTTGTGACAAGGTCTCTGTGCTTTCGAGCAAACTAGATTGCGCCTGGGTGACCCGGTTGATTCGCTCTTGTATAGCCTCTAACTCCAGATTCTTACCTGCCTTGATGCGTTTCCTTATTGGTAACATCGGGACGAGAAAAATAAACACCATGGAAACTAGTATCGCGATAGCACCTGGCACCACGGTTAAATAGTTGGTGTTGTCGCCTGTCATCAGTAGTGGGAAGCTCGCCAGCGTACCAATCAGAAGCAGTGTTGAGTAGACAGCAACCCGGGAGAATCCCCTCAGGTTTGTTGTATTTAACAGATTAATCTCGACATTTGCTGCCAGACGCGCAACCACCCAGACGTTAGCTGCCAAAAAACCAATAACGTTTATGATTAGACACCAGATGACGAATGTCACAAGTATGAAGGAGCCGTTCAGGAGGTCCAGTAGCTGCATGGATTCCATAAACCCGCGTTGCGCTGTCATTAGCAGGTAGTTGTGACCGCCGCCAGCAACAAGCCCAATAACCAGCGTGAGTATTTGAGTTCTGGCGGTGGCACCGGCCAGTGAGGATCGAATATTCACGATTTCAGCGATACTCAGGTTCAGGCCTGGCGCAATGTTGTCAAATGCAGCCAGATTCTGATAACAGATATAGTGGGAGGCCGGAACGATGTAGGCAATGATGAAACAGAAAAACAACGGTATTGGTAAATCTAGAATGCGGTCGAGGGAACCGGTGGTGAAATAGAAGAGCAAAAAGAGAATTGCAAACAAAACCATGAACGTAATCCAGCGTCCATAAGCGATATCAGGTACCAGTCGATGGGGCCACAGGGGATAGAACATCGATTTGGATTTGTTCTCGCTGCGCTGAAATTGCATGGTACGTGACTCTTTCCCTGGTTGTTTAAACGAACGTCACATCTTGGTCTATCCCCGCAGTGAAATGACCGGCCATTGGTTCTTGAGCGCGATCTCTTCAAGGGTGGGGTCAGGATCAACCGCAACAGGGTGATCAACCAGTTGTAGTAATGGTAGATCGTTGGCGGAATCTGAATAGAAGTAACTCCCCGCCATGGACAGACCTTCATCGATCGTTTGTTCTGCCAGCCATTGATTGAGCCTGGTGACTTTTCCTCCCCTGAAGCTGGGTATCCCATCGAGTTCGCCGGTGAACTGGCCGTTTATCTGCTCGGGAATCGGCGCAATCAGGTTGTCGATTCCCATTATCTGGGCAATGGGTTGGGTAATGAATTCTATGGTGGCTGTCACCACCAATAGCGTATCGCCTTTTTGTTTGTGTGATTCGACCAGTTCAAATGCCTTCGGCAATAAAAGCGGCTGGATTCTCTCGTTCATGAATCGTCGTCGATGGATTAACAATTCGTCCAGGGTTCGGCTTGCCAGAAGGGCGCAGGAAAATCGCATGTATGCATCAATATCGAGCTCGCCACGCTGGTAATCCTCATAAAACGTCTGGTTCTGCTGACGATAGGTTGCGGCTTCAACCAGATTATTGTCCACCGCGTATTCGCCCCAGGCGTGGTCGCTGTCTGCTGAAATCAGCGTTTCATCCAGATCAAATATCGCTAACGCCAAAGGTTTACTGCTCCGGTTTGTTAAAGTTACCAGTCTACGGGGTTTTTCTATCAAAATTTAGTCTGATTGCCCCCACAGGCAGTTTCAGGGAGAATGGCACAAAAGTGATGGTATGGTTGGGTTTTGATTGACGCGGATGGTTTTAGACCGAATGTAGGTATTATTGTTGCAAATGATCAAGGGCATGTGCTTTGGGCGCGAAGAGTGGGGCAGGATGCCTGGCAATTTCCCCAGGGCGGCATTAACGCAGGTGAATCGGCAGAAGATGCCCTATATCGTGAACTCAATGAAGAGATCGGGTTGTCCGCTGCCCATGTTGAGATTATAAATAGTACCGCGGGGTGGCTTAGGTATAAGTTACCTAAGCGTTTTCTGCGGCAAAACAAGACGGCGTTTATTGGGCAGAAGCAAAAGTGGTTTTTACTAAGGATGTTGGCCGAAGACCAGGCAGTTAATTTCGATCAATCGCCGACGCCGGAGTTCGACTATTGGCGCTGGGTCAGCTATTGGTATCCGCTGGGACAGGTTGTTGCATTTAAGAAAGATGTATATCGTCAGGCAATGAAGGAACTCGCGCCAGGACTATCCAGGTGCTTTCCACACTAAGTTAACAACAAAGGACTCACCGTCTATGCTGGACGTGTTGCGACGGGTTATTCAAGAAGTTAATGCCGCGCATGACTTGAACAGCGCATTGGATATTATCGTTGATCGGGTGCAGAGCGCGATGGGGACACAGGTCTGTTCTGTTTACCTGTTAGATGAAGAAAACAAGCAATATGTGTTTATGGCTACCCGTGGCCTGAATGCCAAGATGCTGGGCCAGGTGACACTTGAACTTGGGGAAGGACTGGTTGGTCTCGTCGGCGAAAGGGCTGAGCCGATCAACCTGCACAATGCAGATAAACACCCCAGTTACCACTATGTTAGTGAACTGGGTGAGGAAGAATTCCAGTCATTCCTGGGCGTACCGATCATCCATTCCCGCAAGGTTCTGGGTGTGATTGTCGTCCAGCAGGCGAAACAACGTCGCTATGATGAAAGTGAAGAAGCCTTTTTAATCACTCTGTCGGCGCAACTCGCTGGTGTCATTGCCCATGCCCGGGCAACCGGCGCGCTGTCGATTTCTGATTCTATCAGCGACTTACCCGCCAGTCGTTTTTCTGGTAAGGCAGGTGCTCCCGGGGTCGCTATAGGTACCTCGGTTGTTATCTTTCCAGAGGCGGATCTGAGTCAGGTACCGGAACGTACCACCACCAGTGTCAAATCAGAAATAAAGCTATTTCGGGCCGCCGTCGAAGAATCGCGAACCGAAATCAAGGACATGGGTAAGAAACTGGCGGATCGATTGCAGCCTGAAGAGCTTGCCCTGTTCGACGCTTATCTGCATATGTTGGACGACTCGGCGATTACCGGGGAAGTGATTGAGCTGATTGAAGAAGGCATCTGGTCCCAAACTGCGTTGCGAAGAGTGATCGAATCCCATGTTGCCAACTTTGAAGCCATGGAAGATGAGTACTTACGCGAAACCGGTTCTGACGTGTTGGATCTTGGGCGGCGAGTACTCGCTAAATTACAGAGTAAGGAAGGGAAAAGGCGCTCTTACCCGAAAGGTACAATCCTGGTGGCGGAGGAGCTGACTCCGGCGATGCTGGCTGACGTACCACGAACAAAATTAACCGGACTGGTTGCGGTAAAAGGCTCAAGCAACTCTCATGTAGCGATTCTGGCCAAGGCAATGGGCGTACCGACGGTAATGGGTGTTGAAGACTTGCCGTTGACCCTGCTTGAAGATAAGCCGGTTATCGTCGATGGCTTCGACGGTGCCGTTATTACCTATCCTAATGACGAACAGTTATCGGTTTACCGCCGCATCATTAAAGAGGAAGCAGCCTTCAATAAAGATCTCGAAGTGCTCAAAGATGAAAAATCTGAAACCCTGGACGGTCAACCGGTAACGTTGTGGGTGAATACTGGCTTGATGACAGACGTTGCCAGATCGTTAGATCGCGGTGCGAAAGGGGTTGGTCTGTATCGAACTGAAATCCACTTTATGGTGAATGATCGTTTTCCCACTGAGCAGGAACAGCGATTGATTTACCGCAAACACCTCAAGGCATTCTCACCCTACCCGGTTACCATGCGAACGCTGGACATTGGGGGTGATAAGTCTTTGAGTTACTTCCCTATCGAAGAAGAAAATCCGTTCCTGGGTTGGCGTGGAATTCGGGTGACTCTGGATCATCCGGAAATATTTCTAGGTCAGGTCAGGGCCATGATTCAGGCCAACGAAGGCATAGACGCCTATTTACGCATTATGTTGCCCATGGTGAGCAGTGTCGCAGAAGTAGATGAAGCCCAACGGCTCATTAGTCAATGTTACCGGGAGCTTGTTGAAGAGGGGGTAGAAGTCGAAATGCCAGATGTCGGCGTGATGATTGAGGTGCCTGCAGCGGTCTATCAGGCACGGGATATTGTGAAGCGTGTTGACTTTCTCTCGGTGGGTAGTAATGACCTGATTCAATATATGTTGGCGGTAGATCGAAATAACTCACGAGTAGCAGAGCTCTATCAGGAGTTTCACCCGGCGGTTTTACACGCACTGAAACAAGTCGTGGATGCCGCGCTGGCAGAAAAGAAAGGTGTCAGTATTTGCGGCGAAATGGCTGGAAACCCATCAGCCGCCATATTGCTGGCAGCAATGGGCTTCCAGATACTGTCGATGAACTCGAGTAACCTGTTAACGGTGAAGTGGGCGATACGCAGCTTCGAAATGTCCAAGGCGAAGCGAATCCTGGCAAAGGTGCTGAAAATGGACAATGCCTTTTTGATTAAGAAGTACGTCGAGGAAGAAATGCTCAAGGCAGGACTCGGCCAGCTCATACACTCGCGACAGTCTTCCAGTTGATTATCTGGATTCGAGCGTATTGATACCTTTAGGGAACCTCTGATTAAGTTCTATTTCCGCCATGTCGACGTCAGGGCAGAATTCTTTTCTCCATTCCACCCTTCCTTGCCCTGACGAAAATATCTACTTAATCAGAGGTTCCCTGGTTGAGTTGGTATTGAGCGCTTGATGCCAGCGAGCCATCGACAGCAAAATTTCGCTCTTCAAAATATGTCCCCTTGCCTGTCATCTTCACAACCGTCCCGGCACAGGTGCCATACTGTTCGCCGAGGATAAAGCGAGCACTAAAGTCGGCACCGTCGCCACGGCAGGCAAGCAACTCAAACAAAGCATCCGGGTCGAACTGGCAGGCTTCGAGTTCCTGCAGGTGCTGCCGCCCTGAAATAACCTTGGGCCAGTTGCAGTCCAGCACCTGATTACTCAAGCCATAAAAGCCCGGAGACAACGAACGGAATTCCCGGGTCCGATTGCCATAGTAGTAAACCTGCCTGCCGTCAGAGATCAACAGATTAAAACCGCGGTATTCCTCAGCGCGTTCATCAACCTGGCGTAAATAGGATTCGCAATCCAGAGAACCCTTCAGGAATTGACTGGTCAATTCGCCACGTGAACGGGGTGGCAATGGGTCGGGTGGCACTTCCGCAAAGTTCGTGACGGCGGCAAACCGGCCTGTCTTTGTCACCCCAAGCCAGGTACCCCCTGCCTGCAGGTCTCGTCCGCCCAGCACGTTATTGTCATCCTGCCAAAACGTGGCGGTTTGAGTAGGTCTGGCGTGTTGTTCATCGCGATTGGCGGCTACAACAAGATGATGTTGGTCATCCGGGGATATAGCAAAGAGTATCAGGCACATGGATTGTGGGTCGTATTAAAAAAGTCAGTTTATCATTTCGCGAACTTAACGGATAATAGCGGTATACACCTGATTGGCAATCATAGCCCTCACTTATGTGGAACTATCCTCAAATTGATCCCGTAGCGATTAGTCTTGGACCGATCGCCATACATTGGTACGCCTTGAGTTACCTGGTAGGGATTTCAATGGTGTGGTGGCATCTGACGCGTCGATCAAAAGTTTATGGATCAAAAACTCCCGCATTGAAAGGAGGCCCAATACAGCTGAACGATGAGCAAATCTCCGACATGATTTTTTACGGTGTGCTGGGAGTCATCCTGGGTGGCCGGGTTGGTTACATGCTGTTTTACGGCCAACAGGAATTAATCCAAAATCCGTTATCAATCTTTACTGTCTGGAAGGGTGGTATGTCGTTCCACGGTGGCATGCTCGGGGTTTTTATCGCAGCCTTTCTTTTCGCCCGGAAACAGAACACGACCTTTTTCCATATCACCGATTTTATTGCACCGAGCATTCCCATTGCACTTGGCATGGGCCGGATTGGCAATTTTGTTAATGCGGAATTGCCCGGCCGACTCACCGACGTGCCCTGGGCCGTAATCTATCCGGGTGATGTGGTTGCGCGACATCCGTCGAGCTTGTACCAGGCTATGTTGGAAGGACCGATCCTGTTTTTGATACTGTGGCTGTTTACTCGCCAACCCCGACCGCTGGTTTCGGTGTCTGGCATGTTCATGGTGGGGTATGGTTGCCTGCGATTCACCTCGGAGTTTTTTCGGGAGCCAGATCTGCATCTGGGTTTTATTGCTTTTGACTGGCTGACGACAGGACAACTACTGTGCATGCCAATGGTATTGTTCGGGCTGGCATTGCTGGTATACAGCTACAATAACCGCGACCAGGGTCTTTTCCCCGACAAAAAAGTTAGCACCCACCAGAAACACTGATTAAATAGTAATGTGGTATTCGGACCTTTTTCAAAGATGCCCCGGGTGAATGGGATAAAAGCCAAACGCGATCTACAAAGATGAAAGAGAACATCGAATATGATTATCAAGCCAAGAATAAAAGGTTTCCTTTGCACCACCGCGCATCCTGCGGGTTGTGAGTTGGATGTTCAGCAACAGATCGCCCACGTCGAATCCCAGGACCCGTTGACCAATGGACCCAAAAAGGTACTGGTCATTGGCGCATCCGGTGGCTATGGATTAGCCACAAGGATTAGTGCGGCATTCGGTTCGGGGGCTGCAACCATCGGTGTGTTCTTTGAACGCCCTGCGGTGAAAAAACGCACGGCCTCGGCGGGTTGGTACAAGTCTGCAGCGTTCACGCGCTTAGCCCAAGCCGCGGGATTGTATGCAACTAACATAAATGGTGATGCCTTCTCCGCTGAATTAAAGCAAGCCACCATTGATCTAATAAAAAAAGACCTGGGCAAAGTAGATATGGTGGTTTACTCACTCGCCGCGCCTGCAAGGCAATTGGCTGATGGGTCTGTGGTTAAGAACACGTTGAAACCCATCGGCGAACCTTTTGAAGGCGCAACGGTTGATTTTAACACCGCAACATTGCGACCCATTAGCCTTATGCCCGCTTCGGAGGAAGAGATTGCAGAAACAGTGCAGGTTATGGGGGGTGACGATTGGGAGCAGTGGATCAAAGAGCTGCTGGCTGCTGATGTTCTTGCGGATGGTTGTATCACCACGAATTATACTTACCTGGGTGGTGAGGCGACCTGGCCGATTTATTATCACGGCACTATTGGCCGCGCCAAGGAAGATCTGGACCGAGCAGCCAAAGCACTGGCTGAGCCCATGGCCGGTATCAACGGCAAGGCTTATGTGGCAGTTATGAAAGGTTTGTTGACCCAGGCGTCTTCCGCTATCCCCGGTATGGCGATCTACCTGTCGCTGCTGTTTAAGATTATGAAAGAGAAAGGCACCCATGAAGGAAGTATTGAACAAACCACCCGGTTGTTCACGACGCGGCTGTTTAGCGGCAGCGCGCTCGGCGACAAAGCGGGAGACCTGGATGAGCAGGGCAGAATCCGTCTGGATGACTGGGAGTTGCGTGATGAGATCCAGGATTTTGTGAAACAGCGCTGGTCCAGCGTGTCGGATGAAAATTTGACTGAAATTTCGGATTTTGAAGGTTACCGGGCGGCTTTTTTACAGATGCATGGGTTTGACTTTGATGGCGTTGATTACGAGTTAGAGGTAGAGCAGGTCGTGCCAATGGACGTTGTTGAGTTTTAGCCACGGGTTGCTACGGGTAAAAGTCTCACAAAAGCTGCCGCGACATTCTCACAACCAACCCGGTCGGATCTGATTTCGGAGCAACACAGCATCATACAAACTGCATGCATGCCGATTCAAGACCTGAAGACAGACCATTTTCATTATCTGGTAAAAACCCTGTACCGACCGCGGATTGCAGCATTCGGGTTGACGGTTTTAATCACCCTGAGTCAGTACCCGGGTGAGATGCAGCTTTCCTTGCCGATATTGTCACTGGTAACTCTGCTGACTTGTTACCCTCACCTGATTTACTGGGTGACGGGGTTACGGTTCAACTCCGCCACTGGTGCGAGGTTCAGTTTATGCGCTGACAGTTTGCTGGTTGGCTGCCTGATTATTGCAAACGGGTTTTATCTGTTTGCCTCGTTGAGTTTTCTTATTCCCCTCGCACTTAGCACGCTCATTATTGCCCACCCGCGAGTCCTCGCGATTAACCTGCTTATCGTCGTGCTCGTTGCGGTGACGGGCTGGTTGCTGGGTGCCGACGCCCAATACTCTGGATCTGCATTAACCAATAGTTTGTGCGCCTTCCTCTTGTTTTGCCATAGTTGCATGGTGGGATTCATGGGCTTCAGATTCACCGCCAATATGGACAAGTCTCGTCGTACCGCAAGCCAGCAACATGAAAAGCTGGCGGGTCTAACGGATTACTTAAAGCGTTATGTAGCGCCCCAGGTTTTCTCTTCTATCGAGACCAGTCGACAGAATATGCAGACCAATCGACGGCGTCTAACCGTATTCTTTTCTGATATTGAAGGCTTTACATCACTCATGGACGACCTTGAAGAAGAAACTGTTACTGCCATTCTGAATGAATACCTTAACACCATGGCACAGATCGCGATCGAACACGGCGGCACGGTCGATAAGTTCATGGGAGATGGCATCATGGTCTTTTTTGGTGACCATGAATCCCTGGGAACCAGGAAAGATGCGCTTTGTTGTGTCCGCATGGCACTGGAAATGCGACGCAGCCTGAATTGCCTGCGTATTAAATGGAGGCAGGACGGGATATTCAGTGACCTGCATATTCGTATTGGCATCCATACCGGCTATTGCGCGGTGGGTAATTTCGGTTCTGAAGATCGCATGGACTATACGGCGATCGGCAGTACCGTAAATATTGCCAGCCGCCTTGAAGGCAAGGCATGCAGGGATGGTATATTAATATCACTTAACACCTTTAGGTTGATTTCGGATCAGTTGCGATGTGCTGAGCAGGTACCGGTAGAAGTTAAAGGAATCAAACGACCCATAGAAAATTACCTGGTAGTGGGAGAAAGAGCAGAATCACCATTTTGTTTTTTGGAGCAGGGTATCAAAGGCTTACAGGTGAGTATGAACCCTGCATTGATTGACATTGAAAAAGCACGCGAGCTAATAGCCAAAGTTGAAACATCTATTTATAAGCTTGAGCTAAAACAAAAAGAATCCGCAGCATAAGACAGTCTGTTGCTGTGACCGTTGATGTATAATATATGGTTTTCATTATTGCGTAACAGCGACGAGTCCCATGAACGAAGAACTGCAAAACTCCACATTTCTGAAAGCTTGCCGGGGTGAAAAAACTGACTACACCCCCATTTGGCTGAATCGGCAAGCCGGCCGGTATATGCCTGAATATCATGCCGTTAAGGGAGACACCAGTAGTCTGGATTTCTTCAAGACGCCTGAACTTGCTGCCAGGGCGACGCTTGATGCACAGAGAATTCTCGGCGTGGATGCTGCCATTATGTTTGCCGACCTGTTGCCTATTCTTGAGCCCATGGGCTTGTTGCTGGATTACATCCCGGGTGTTGGACCCAATATCGAAAACCCTGTGCGAAGCCATGATGCTATCGACGCCATGCGAATTGTACCCGCAGCCGACGCGATGCCATACATCGGTGATGTCATTCGGCTGATTCGAAATGAATTACCTGGTGATATTCCCCTGATTGGTTTTGGTGGAGCACCGTTCACGCTGGCTTCGTATGCCATCGAAGGAAAGGGCTCCCGCAACTATGTGTTCGTCAAACAGATGATGTATGGGGACACAGGTGCCTGGCATACATTGATGGAAAAGATCACCACCTGTGTGATCGACTACATGAACTACCAGATCGAATCTGGCGTACAGGCGGTGCAACTGTTTGATAGCTGGGTTGGCTGCCTCTCCCCCAATGATTACAAGGAGTATGTTATGCCTCATACAGCGCGACTGATGCAGGCGATTAGCGGCACGGTGCCTGTGATTCATTTTGGTACTGGCAACCCGCAACTGACAGGATTAATGGCGAAGGCTGGCGGTGATGTACTGGGCTTGGATTGGCGATCGCCTTTAACTAAAACCTGGGACGAAGTTGGCATTACCGCTGTGCAGGGCAATTTAGACCCGATTGTGTTATGTGCGACAAGGGAGGCTGTCAAGACGAAAGCCCGCGTGCTGCTTGACGAAGTGAGTGGCCGCAGTGGTCATATCTTTAATCTCGGCCACGGGATTATTCCCGAGACACCCGTCGATAATGTAAAAACGCTAGTTGATTTTGTGCATGAGTATTCATCCATCTGAACAAAGAGTGGTCACTTGAATTGATTCGCTAGATCGTCCGGGCTCGGAAAAATATCCTCCAATGGGCTTCGAACCATATGCCCGCCGCGCTTAAGCACATGGGTATAAATTTCAGTCGTTTCCACGGAAGAATGCCCTAGTTGTTGTTGTACAGTACGGATATCCATCCCATTCTGCAGAGCATGAGTTGCAAAAGAATGCCGTAGCGTATGTGCGCTGGCAGGTTTTGTAATATTCGAAGCAATCACTGCACGGCGAATGGCTTTCTGGAAGGCGCTCGCATCGATGTGATGGCGTCTTATTTCTCCTGAGCGAGGATCGGTGCTGATCTTAGATGCCGGGAAAACGTATTGCCATTTCCATTCTTTAGCTGCTCTGGGATACTTTCTTGTTAATGCGGTGGGTAGGTAAACGCTGCCTAATGCTTTTTCCAGGTCAGCGGTATGAAGCATTTGTGTGCGGTGTAGGTGACTTGAGATTGTTTGGTGAAGCTGCACTGGAAGCGTAACGATTCTGTCTTTAGCGCCTTTTCCATCATGAACATGAAGGCAATGGTAGTGAAAGTCGATATCCTTTACTCTCAAACGTAAACATTCCATCAGTCGAAGACCCGATCCGTACAGGAGTGCCGCGATGATCAGGTGGATGCCTTGCAATCGAATCAATAGCGTTTTGACCTCTTCCTGGCTTAGCACAACTGGCAGCTTCTGAGGTTTCTTGGCTCTGGCATCGGCGGATATATCTCCAAGAGGGCTGTCGATAACGTTCTTGTACAGGAACACGAGAGCATTGAGCGCCTGGTTTTGAGTGTTAGCTGCGACATTTCAATTTACCGCCAGATGTGTAAGGTACTCAACTACCTCCGTATCATGCATGTCTTTCGGGTGACGCTTATTGTGAAACAAGATGATTCGTTTTGCCCATTGCACATAGGCTTGTTCGGTTCTGATACTGTAGTTACGAACGCGAATGGTATGACGTAGCTGATCAAGTAATTTGGAATTCATGAGAATAGTGTGATCGAATGGTGGCTGAGTAATCAGCATCTAAAGGCCATTAAGTTCGTGCGAGATCATATTTTGATGAGTGAGGTTAGTAAGATAGGCGGCAGGATATCCGTGCTTATCCAGAGTAGACTGCGACAACGCCGCGTTTACTTCCAGATAGGCGGCCAAAAATAGCAAGATAAGACCAGAGAGCTTTTTAAATGATTGAGACTACAACAGAAATCAAGGAATTCCGGAGTATACTGATTTTTTTCCAGCTACTATCTTGTTAGGCAACAAACTATGTCATTAGAAGATCTGGGCAACATAGGGGAATTTATCGCATCTATCGGAGTGGTCTTCTCCCTCATCTACTTGGCTTTTCAAGTAAGAGACAACTCACGCTTCATACAAGAAAACACCGCCTTTTTGAGAGCTACAAACGAAATCACTTCAAATGACCATGTGACGGTTACTAGGCAAATTTTATTTGATCATCCTGATCTTATTGAGATTCAACGGAAAGGTAATAAGGGGCTAGACCTTGACCCTCAAGAATCCACAAAGTATGAGATTTTGACTCGTTCGGCTTTTGAAGGCCACTATACATATTTTGTTCAAAACCAAAGAGGACTTACTGGGAGTGAAATATGGGACTATTGGAGTAACTTTTTTGATCACTACTGTATGTCTCCGGGGGTAATTAAATGGTGGGACAATGCAAAAAGCGACTTCCATCCAGATTAGCAAAAATATATTGATCAAAAAATTGGTAATGCCTAACATGACAATCAAGCCGCTCGTTTCACTCGCTCGGACGCTCCGCAGCAAAGCTGCTCCGCGCCGCTTATTGTGGTGTTATGTGCATAATAGCGTTTGCTGAATAGTTTCACTTTCTCCTACGAGTTACTTATGAGAAGGCCACAAGGACATGAAATTGCTGCGGCTGATTCAAAAAGAATTGGACTGGGGCAGAATGTATTAGATTTGTATTTTCGACCCAAGAGCATTGAAAAATGGAAAGATGGAAAAATTTATGAGTTTCTCGGAGTCGGGATGTTCAGGAAAGCTGTTGTGGGTTTTGGACACTTTTTTGGACTAGAAAACAATAAGGGAAATAACTACTTTATTTGTGACACAAGCACGGAAGGGCTAAGAGTCTTTGAGAAGAAAACGAGAAGAAATGAAGCTATGCATTTCCCGGTAGCAATTTTGTTGACATACGGGATTATTGTAGCTTTAGTCGAAGGTAGGTATGCAACAGTTTATGTCGGAGCTTTCGTTTGGTTTTTTAACGCTTATCCAGCCATGCTCCAAAGATATAACCGCGTAAGAATAGAAAATATTATCTGTAGGGTGAAGTCGAGAAGGACAACTGTTGTGGCAAGTGAATGAACGCACATAACAAACAAATCAAGGAGATGCGCTACGCGCACTCTTTATTAAAGACGTTATAAGCCTTGAACGCTGAGACTGACTACTTGGAAGGTCTTAGAGAGATAGCCTCTACACGTTCAAAATGCGCAGCTTCTTTTTGGAAATCTACGGGTGCGTGGATGGGAGTGAACATTGCTTTGGTCACTATCTATCCAAATCCCTACCTATTTGGTATCAATCTAGTTACATTCGGCTTACTGGGTAGCTGGCTAGCTCAAACTCATGGGAAACTGGTGTGTCCGAGATGTGGTGAACATTTCTTAAAACCGATTTCTACCTGGTGGTTCGGTGTTAAAGGTTGGTACCCTCCAACTTGGCAGGCACCACAACAGTGCCAAAATTGCGGTTTGAGTCTTACACTGCTACAAGGAAAATGGACTGTGCGAAAGGAATGGCCACAATGAAGACAGTTTATAACAAGCCGCTGAAATCGCCTTCGGCCGGGACGCTTCGCAGCGAAGCTGCTATGCGCCCTTTAGCGGAACGTTATGCACCTGAGGCGACATGACCCCAACAGTTTTTAGAGAGAAAGGGTACAAGTTTTTCTTCTTTTCGCTTGAAGAATCACGCATGCATGTTCATGTGAGATCACCAGACGGTGAAGCCAAGCTATGGCTTGAGCCACAGATCGAAATTGCAAGAAATTATCGACTTTCAGATGTACAATTACATGAAGTCCAACGAATCGTAACGGTACACAGCGATGAGCTCATCACAGCGTGGAAAAAACACTTCGGTGATCGCGGTAACTGATATCTCCCCAGATGGGATATGGGTACTAGCAAGCGATGAAGAACACTTCCTCCCATTTGATCAATTCCCTTGGTTCAAGAAAGGCACTGTAGAGCAGATCCTAAATGTAATTGAAGAACATCCTGGTAGCTATCATTGGCCAGATCTCGATATCGACTTGGGCTTAGATTCGATCACCAATCCTGAACGTTACCCACTAAAAGCTAATGTCGATATCTGAATGTGCGTCACTGTAGGTCGCATAACATGGCATTGAAGTCGTTCGCATTCGCTCACTGCGACCACCCATTTGCCGCTTCGCGTCAAATCGGCGGCGCCTTAACGCTGTGTTATGCCTCTTTCCATTCCGGTAGCAAGCAAACACTTGTAATATCTAAACTTACAAATTTTGAGGTCAACAATGACCAAGATTGACGAAAGGGTCGAAGAGCTACTCGCTAAACATCCTAGTCTAACGAAACTTGAGGCGATGAAGATCGTAACTGAAAAAAATGAACGAAAGAAGAAAAAGAGAGCGGAAAAAGCAGATAGAAGTAACGCCAAAAAACTTAAGTACGAGGCAAACCGACTCGAGCGTCGGTGAGAGCATTGCTTGGCGCTAAGTTCTCGCTGCAATGAGTTTGGTTCAGGTGTAGTGGCATAGTTAATTTGGCCACCTAATTGGAGGTGATATTATCATCTCAAGGACAACTAGGTGACAGT
>JAPYTQ010000019.1:0-92999 GCA_029941905.1 Pseudomonadales bacterium
TTAAATGAGGAACGAATAGTTAGGGAACCTCTGATTAAGGTCGGTATGCCGCATCTCGGTATGCCGCATCTCGGTATGCCGCATCTCGGTATGCCGCATCTCGGTATGCCGCATCACTATTTCCGCCAAGTCGGCGTCAGGGCGGAATTCCAAAAAGTTGTTAATATGCAGCATGTTAACAACTTATCTCCAGTCCACCCCTCCTTGCCCTGACGAAAATATCCACTTAATCAGAGGTACTCTAGATGACTATTGAAACAATTCCGTTACCGAATCTGGCGCTGACTCTTATTCCCGTCGCAGCACTTCTTTTTATACTCCATCGCTGGTCCCTCGACGCCGGTCACGCCCTCTATGGTGTATTTCGCATGGTGATCCAGCTTCTGCTGATCGGCTATCTGCTGACTTTTATTTTTGATGTTGACAACGGATGGGTCATTGGCCTCGTACTGGCCATCATGGTAATCGCTGCCAGCTGGATTGCCCTTGGCAATATTCCTGAGCACCGGTTCAAACTGTTTGTCTATGCCTTGTTCGCAATTGCCATCGCTGGTGGATTGACCTTGTACCTAGTGACCCAGCTCGTATTGTCACTGGACAACTGGTATTCGCCGCGCCACGTTATCCCCCTGGCGGGGATGATTTTTGCGGCCTCGATGAACAGCATCAGCCTGGCGGCAGAGCGAATAACTGCTGAACTGGCGCGAGAGGTGGAATACCTGAAAGCCAGGAGCACGGCTATTAATGCGGCGTTGATTCCGAACATCAATGCGCTGTTTGCAGTGGGTCTGGTTTCCCTGCCGGGAATGATGACGGGGCAGATACTGTCTGGCGTATCCCCTTTTATCGCTGCGCGATACCAGTTAATGGTGATGTGTATGTTGTTAACAGCGGCGGGATTCTCTGCGGTACTGTTTTTGATGATCGCCCGGCGCAATTTTGATGTTGCTCCGGATCAGGTGACCTCATAGATTCAACAAATGAATAACGCTGGACGCAGTGGTGCGCTGATGAAATCATAAGTTGATGAATGCAGGACCCAAGCAACCCGCTATCCAGGATCTGACCCAGGGACCTGTCCGTGGACATCTGGTGCGCATGACGATTCCGATGTTTCTTGGAATTTCATCCATGATCGTCGCTTCCATGGTCGAAACAATTTACATCGGTGTTCTGGGTGCCGACGAACTTGCCGCGTTTAGTTTTACTTTTCCGCTGATCATGGGTCTATCCAGTTTATCCATGGGCATTGGTTCCGGTGCCGCTTCTATCATCGCCAGGGCACAGGGGCGTGGCGATCGACTTCGAGTGAAGCAACTAACAACCCACGCGCTGATTCTAACGACGGTTCTGGTGTTTGGACTGGTTTTGGTCGGCTATGCTTTGAAGCAGAATCTGTTCGCGCTGATGGGCGCCGATGAACGCATCGGAATCCTGATAAAGCAATATACTGACATCTGGATACTCGGTCTGGCACTGTTCACGTGGCCAATGGTCGTCACCACGGTACTGCGAGCCGTTGGCAACGCACGCCTGCCAGGACTGATCATGACCAGTTCTTCTGCGCTGCAAATAGTCGTGGCACCGCTGCTTATTTTTGGTTTGCTGGGCTCACCCGAGCTCGGTTTTGTCGGTTCTGCCTGGGCAAGCATTTTTACCGGGCTGGTTCGAACAATAGCCATGTTCTGGGTCTTGATTGCGGGGGAAGACCTGCTGGTTTTCAGTCGCCAGGCGTTTACCGGTATCGTTCAGTCCAGCAGGGAGATTCTTTATATCGGCGTTCCCTCAATGCTCAATAGCTTGATTGGTCCCGTATCAATGGCAATCGTACTCTGGCTGCTGTCTGAGCATGGATCAGAAGTGGTCGCGGGTTTTGGAATTACTTCACGATTTGAAATGCTGGTGACGATGGTACTAATGTCACTCTCTGCCAGTATCGGGCCATTTGTCGGGCAAAACTGGGGCGCACGGCAAACTGAGCGGGTGTACCAGGGGCTATCAATGGCCTACAAATTTTGCCTGCTTTGGGGACTCGCTTGTTTTGCCCTGCTGGCACCATTCGGCGATGAACTGGTGATGCTGGTCAATGACAACCCGTTGCTGGTTGAATCCGCTGGCTGGTATCTTCTGATAACTCCGATTACCTTCGGTATTCTTGGTATAGGAATGGTCTCTGGATCACTTTTCGTTGCCCTTGGCAAACCGATGCCGACGACCATCCTCTCTCTGCTTAGAATGTTTGTGTTCCATATACCACTTGCGGTTCTATTGAACAGTTATTGGGGTTACATTGGTATTTTTATCGCCACAGCCATCGCGAATATCATTATCGGTGGCATCGCGCTGGTTTGGAGTCGCAGAGTACTGGCACGAGAGATCAATTTAAGGTTGTAGAGTTTGAACCCTTAACAACAAGCCTATTTTGGTTTGACGCGTCTTTTATAACTCTCGGCACCAACCTGGGCGACACTAATGCCATTTTTCTTCGCGATATCGCTGTAGGCTGCTTTACGTCGTTTGTTAATGTCATTCACCAGTGCCTGTATATCCGCCGGGACACTACCTGCTGCGTCAGTCGCCCGAACATAACCGTCGGCGGTTTCTACCACCTGGCCCGCACTGCGAGCATCATCCAATGGACTCGCCTGGGTAAAACTGCAAACAGCAATGAGAAACGACAGACAGATCATTCGATTAAGCATCAGCACGGCTCCTAAAAAATATCCGATTCATCTTCAAACAGGTCTTCAAGATCTTTTTCTACTTTGATCCTGATCTCGTGTTCGATTTTCACATTCAGGTTTATCTCGATAGGTTGTGACGGTGCCTCTACTTTGATTGTCGGTGTGCAGGCAGATGCAATCAACAACGTCGCTACGAGGCAGACTGTCATTAACGTGACCCTTTCCCTGGCATCTCGTTCCGCGCACAAGCTCTGTCTGTTCATTAGAAAACTCCACTTTTCGCTTTCCTGTCAATTTGCCGGGTAACGTCTTCACTCAACCGAAGACTCTCCAGCAGAGCGCCTAGGTTTTCTTCCAGGTTCAGGTTCAGGTTTATCTCACGGCCATTCTCATAACCCGGGTTACTGCCTTTTAACGCGGTTTTCGCAACCAATTCACCCTCTGGCGAATATTCCAGCTCTACCTCCAAACTGTGGTAGTGAAAATCAGACATCGCATCTACCACAACTTTCAGAGATTCATTCTGGTCTATCAGGGCAACAACCGACTGGCTGGGTTGATATTTAAGCATACCGCCAGGATGCAACGCAGCAATCAATCCTTTACTGACTGACAACTTACCCTGTTCTATCTGAACGGGGACTGAACCACGTAGTTTTCCTGTGCTAATGAAATCCTCACGTTCGAGCATCAGAATCTGGTTGAGTTCCAACGCCTCAACATTCAGGTTCATATAGCCATTGCCGTTGATCACATCGTAACTGTAGTCCCGGCTATCAACAGAACCACCAAAGATTTTCGCGGAGAGACTGTGTCCTGAGATGCGAAAAATGCGCTGAAAAGGCTCAATCTCCAGCATAAAGCGCAGTTGAATGTCATCGACAGGCACACCCATATCAAATTGACGCCAGGACATCTCCACCGCTTGCGGTGAGCGGATCCTCGGCCACCCGGCCAATAACACCTTCAACTCTCCGCGTTTTAACCGGTAACCGCCATATTCCAGATCCATATCCTTGATTTCGATGTTCGAGGAGAATACCACGGCGTCTTTCCCGGCTAACGCCAGATCCCATTCAAAACCGCCAGCCAGCATCAGTTCACCTTTTTCGAGCGCCAATAAGGGAATTTCCAGATACGCCAATAAACTCTCTGAGCCTTCCAGGGAAGACGCCAGCCGGAAGTTTACCTGACCTTTTTTGGATTCGGTATCATGGCCCAGTTTTATCCCAACCCCGTTAACACCCAGAACGGTTGCCTTATCTGTAGACAATACAACGCGGCCGTTCAGACCCGTTAAATCAAAGCCCGACGCCAGGATCATCGTTTCGTCATCCCGGAGATTGACGTCAGCAGTTGCCTGAATCGTTATGTCCTCATCCTTCAACGCCATGCCAACATCTTCAAAACCGATAGAAACCTCGAAGCCGTCCAGCTTGCCGTTCAGCTTGCCGTTCAGGGTTGTTACGGACGTGCTGCAGCGAATATCATTGCCTGCGTCACCTTCAATCACACAAGCCGTGCCTGGCGACAATGTCACCACAGCCTCGCGAATCAATGGACTCTCCAGATGGACTGCGACTTCTTCGACAAGAGTCAGTTCAATTGCCCCGGCCTGAAATCCTAAATCCAGCACCAGTGGTGCTTCACCAGTCAATGAAGAATCTGCGTTGTTAACTCGCCAGGCGACTTCAGAAGCGAGCCTGACCGAGCCATTCACCCACTGCGCCGACTCCTCGGCCGCAACACTCGTATCGAGGGGTATTTGTGCCTTTATTCCCAGTTCCAGTGAACTAACCGTCACCTCATAAGCGACCGGTGTGTTCATTTCTAATTGAAAGGGTTGGGTCGACATATTTATATATCCATTCCCCACAAGGGATAGTTCTTCATGCAGGTTATGCTGCAAACTGCCGCTGAACAGATATAAACCGGCACCAGAACCCGTAATCTCCACCCGGGAGTTGCCTGGCGCCCACATCACAGCAGCCATCATATTCTCATCACCCGGGCCCATATCCATGCTCATAGTCAAATCCAGTCGAAGATCCTGATTACGCCAGTTGACCTGGCCTGTGATGCAATCGGGAAGGCATGCTTCAACGGTTTCAATACGACCATAAACAGGAAGCCAGCGGACGGTAGTATCCAGCAGCTGAATAAGTTCCCGCCAGCTCAGGGTAGACGATTCACCGGATGAGGCTAGACTGAATTTCAAGCTGACCGCTTCAACGGCAAACTTAAGTTCATGTAATGACAAAAGATGAATATCGAGATTTGAAATTGCAACCTTGAATCCTGGAGATTCGATTTCAATGTTATCTACCCTGATCTGCCAGGCAGAAGGTTTTTCCATGGAGAACCCCGACAGTAGCATGCCATTAGCTTTCAACTGGTTGGCTAATATAAACCCGGACAGTTCGGGACTTTTCCACCATGCCAGCACCAGGGCGACGCCAACCAGAAAAGCAGTAAGATAGAAGGCAGTTCTTATTTTGAATCCGAAGGCGGAGATAATAGCAATCCTCTTTTCAGCCGCGTCTTAAGTGATACTTAACCTGGGCAAAATATTAACTTCAATCAGCAACCATCCACCACCGCCAGTGACTATTATGCCTGTTTTCAAGCGTACCGACTTTGTCATACCATAAGCTTTTCGAAGTAAACCGGAGAGACAGATGGCGAAGCCCCCAACCCTGAACTTTGACACCCTGAGTCTGCATGCCGGGCAACAACCGGATCCAACCACGGGCGCCCGGGCGACGCCGATCTATCAATCGGCATCGTTCGTGTTCAAAGACACTGATTATGCGGTGGGATTGTTCAACATTGAAAGAGCCGGGCATGTGTATTCACGTTTATCCAATCCCACGAACGCGGTACTTGAAGAAAGAATTGCGGCCCTGGACAATGGTGTCGGCGCTATCGCCACCGCCAGCGGACAGGCAGCCCTGCATTTGGCGATCATTACCATTGTGAGTGCCGGTGAACATATTGTGGCGTCACGCAGCATCTATGGCGGCACGCACAACCTGCTGGACTACACCTTAAGGCGCTTTGGTATCGACACCACGTTCGTCGACCCTCGTGACCCACTTGCTTTCAAGCGTGCCATCAAGGCCAATACGCGGCTGGTGTTCTCGGAGACCCTCGGTAACCCAGGGCTTGAAGTACTCAACATACCTGAAGTGGCGAACGTCGCACACGAGGCTGGTTTACCCCTGCTGGTGGACGCGACATTTTCTACACCTTATCTCTGCAAGCCCATTGACTTTGGCGCGGATCTTGTCATGCACTCTGCGACTAAATTTCTCTCCGGCCACGGGGTCGTCATCGGCGGGTTGTTAGTAGATGGTGGCACCTTTGACTGGGAAGCCTCGGGTAAGTTTCCGACCCTGACCGAACCTTACGTTGGATTCCACAATCTGAATTTCGCTGAAGAGTTTGGACCCGCCGCTTTTATAACCCGGGCAAGAAAAGAAGGCTTGCGCGACTTCGGCGCCTGTATGAGCCCAACCACAGCATTCCATGTTTTACAGGGTATGGAAACACTACCACTTCGAATGCAGCGCCATATCGAAAACACCCGAACCGTGGTTGAATTCCTGGTCGAACAGGATCAGGTAGAATGGGTTAATCATCCATTGCTAAGCGATCACCCTGATCACGAACTGGCTAACAAAATTATGCCCCGGGGTTGTAGCGCTGTCTTCAGTTTTGGCATCAAAGGTGGCCGGGAATCTGGCATTAAGTTTATTGAGAACCTTGAGATATTTTCACATCTCGCCAATGTCGGGGATGCAAAGTCACTGGTGATTCATCCGGCCAGTACAACCCACCATCGAATGGACGACAAGGCACTGGAAGCAGCAGGTATTTCGCAAGGGCTCATCCGGTTATCCATCGGCCTTGAGGATCCCGGCGATCTAACGACTGATTTACGCGGTGGATTGCGTGCCTCCCAGCGAACATCATCGAAACACAAATAGTCACCGGGGTTACGCAAATGTACAGTGAAGTGAACAACAGAAAAACTTTTTATAGCACTGGAACCGGGCATTTAAAGGAGGGCCAGCCTAATGTCATCTTTTTGCATGGCGCGGGTATGGATCATAGTGTCTGGGTGCTACCGGCACGTTATTTTGCTCGCCACGGTTACAACGTATATGCACTGGATTTCCCCGGCCACGGCCGGTCCGAGGGCCTCCCTCTCACCAGTATTGATGCAATGGCAGACTGGGTCAGTGACGCAATGGATGCCCTCGGCGTCGTTAGCAGTGCAATCGTAGGGCACAGCATGGGCTCACTGATTGCGCTCAATTTCGCGGCGCGACATGCTGACAAGACTCGCGTGCTTGCACTACTTGGCACGTCAACTCCCATGCCGGTAACTGATCTGTTGCTGGACGCTGCCAGGAACAACCATCACGATGCCATTGACATGGCGAACACCTGGAGTCACAGCAGTTTTGGCCAGATGGGCGGTAATGAGAACCCCGGTGTCTGCATGACCATGTCCGGGCAACGTTTGCTCGAACAAGCCAACCCGGACGTATTTTATGCAGGCCTCAATGCCTGTAACGAATTTACTAACGGCGCTGAGCTCGCCGCTGAAATAACAGCGGAAACTATGGTGATCATTGGCAAACAGGACAAAATGACAGCCGCTGTCAGCGCCCAAGAGGTCGCTGACAGCATTCCCCACTGCCATACCGTACTGCTGCACCCTTGCGGCCACTCCATGTTGTCAGAGCAACCCAATGCCGTGCTTGACGCACTGGCGAAAATTGTCTGAATCGTTATAAACAAGGAAAATATGTATATTCCCGAGTACTTTAAAATATCTGATGACGACGAGATATTCAGTTACATCGAAGCAAATGCATTTGGACAACTTATCTCAAATGTTCATGGAAGATTTTTTTCTTCTCATTTACCCTTTCTGATCTCCGGGGATAAAACCAGCCTGATTGCCCATACAGCCAGACAGAATCCGCAGTATAGGGAGTTAGACGGCCAGGAAGCATTGGTCACATTGCAGGGTGTCCACGAATACATCTCGCCCTCGTGGTACAGCGGTCCAGGCGTCCCCACATGGAACTACCAGGCTGTGCATATCTACGGGAAATGCAAGGTGTTTCATGATCCTGTCAGGCTGAAAGAAGTCGTAGAAACACTTGCGGCTAAATTTGAATCTGCATTTGAGATACCCTGGCAGCCCGACTACAAAGATTCAATGCTCGGCGCTATCGTTGGCATCGAGATAACCATCAGCGAAATCCAGTGCAAGTATAAACTCAGCCAAAATCGCCCTGTGCAGGATCGGAAACAGGTCATTGAACGATTGAACGCAACAGGGCCCAACAAAATGGCGACAGCTATGGAGCGAAATGAACCCTAGGAAGCTGATGATCGCTTTGCTCGCTGCACTGACACTGGCACTGGCGTTAGCCAGCCAATCTCATGCCGCTGAATTCAGTCTCGCCTCTGAGACCTGGGTCGGTGTCACGGACAACAACAATATAGTCAGCTTCAAGGGTATTCCATTTGCCGCACCCCCGGTTGCTGAAAATCGCTGGCAGCCTCCCCAACCGTATCAGCCAGGTCCGACCACGCACACGGCCAACAGGTTTGCCGCTGCCTGCATGCAAGGCCCCCATATAGAGAACTGGTACAGGGATCTGGTTGAATCCCTCGGCGAAGACCCGGCCGTGATTAAATCTCCTGAATCAGGATACAGTGAAGACTGTCTCTACCTGAATATCTGGTCGAAATCACTCGCCGTCAACATGCCGGTTATGGTGTGGATCCATGGTGGCAGCAACAAGGGTGGCTGGTCCTACGAGCCCAACTATCACGGGCAGATGCTCGCTCACAAAAACGTGGTGGTAGTCTCGGTCGCTTATCGATTAGGAATATTCGGAAATTTTTCACATCGGGAATTGATTGCGGAACAATCCGGTACTGCGGGTAACTATGGACTTCTGGATTTGGTAGCCGCGCTGGAATGGATTCAGGCCAATATCAAGTCGTTTGGTGGCAACCCAAAAAATGTCACCATCCTGGGTGAATCTGCTGGAGCCGCAAATGTCGCTTACTTAATGGCCTCGGGGAAGGCGCGAGGTTTGTTCCACAAGGCCATTCACCAGAGCGCGGGCTATCAGCAACACCAGACTGGTACGCTGCAGCAACTGACCCAAAACGGAGAAATGCTGGCCAGGCAAATGGATGTCAACGACCTGAAAGCGCTTCGATCCTTAAGCGAAGTCGAGTTGTTAAAAGGCGTCGAAGAATTCATGCCGGGCTTGAGTTTTGACAGTGTTGCTCGCGGCCATGGATTAAGCGCAACGCCTGGAGAGATATTTCAATCCGGTCTGCAGGCAAAGGTACCCCTGATGATAGGGACCAACGCCCATGAATGGTTGATGTACATCGGTGACAGCACGCTGGACAAATATCTCAAAGACTATAGTGTCAGCGACTCCAAAACCGGGATCGACCATCATCTCGGTTCGTTACCCCTCGCAAACCAGCTCGATCGCATCGCCACCGCTTATGAGATGCTCTGCCCCTCACTCGAGATGGCGGGTTATGTGGCCGGTGAACAACCCGCTTATGTCTATCAATTCACCCGGGTGCGACAAGGGCCGCACTGGCAATCTGTCGGCGCTTATCACGGGGCTGAAATTCCCTATGTATTTAACACCCATGACGACTGGCTAACCACCACGGACACAGATCATCTATTGACGAACATGGTTCAACAGTACTGGGTGAATTTCGCAATCACAGGGAATCCCCACGGTGATGGATTGCCGCCTTGGAGTCAGTACAACAACAAAGCGCGTAATGTCATGGAATTGAACATACCCGCCGGGATGCAACCTGCGCCAGATCAGACGCTTTGCCGGTTGATGGGTTATTGACCAGTATCTTGTCCAACCGCGTTGTTTTATCCAAAGTAAGGAGCAATGAACCAGCAGTGGCTTAAGACAACAACAGAGACAGGTATGGTACTCGCAGCGCCTCGTTGCTTTATGGCACAATGCGGCCTCATGTTCGCAGCATACTATTCAGCCCCAATTTAACAAAAATTCAGGAAAGCCCATGAGTTCAAAACTTACCCAGGACCCGCGAATTGATCCACGTATAAAAGCAATATTTGGTGCGATGGAATTGTCCGCCCCAAGTGACGACGTCGAGAGCCGCGAGGTACTCGTTGCCGCCGCCAACACCGATGAAGCCAAGGCAAGGAACGAAGGACTCAAGGCATTTATGGATATGTGCGACACCGAAGAGATCGCCCCGTCCGCAGGGTTAACCACCAGGACTGAAACATTTACATCCAGCCCTGACGGCAACACCATCAACATCCAGTACATTCGACCTGATACTGACGAAGTTTTACCTTGCGTTTACTACATCCATGGCGGCGGCATGATGGTGATGTCCTGCTATGATGGCAATTATCGGGCCTGGGGGAAAATCATCGCCGCTAACAACGTGGCTGTTGCCATGGTGGACTTCCGAAATTCAATTTCCGCATCGTCAGCGCCAGAAGTTGAACCGTTTCCTGCCGGACTAAACGACTGTGTATCCGGTGTAAAGTGGGTACACGAAAATGCCGGGGCGCTAAAAATTGATCCCGACAAAATCATCATCGCCGGAGAAAGCGGGGGCGGTAACCTGACCCTCGCAACGGGGCTGAAATTAAAGCAGGATGGCGACCTGGATGTCATCAAGGGACTCTACGCCCTGTGTCCCTATATCGCCGGAGAATGGCCACTGGCAAAGAACCCGTCGTCCACCGAAAACAATGGCATCCTACTGGAACTGCATTCAAACAATGGCGCCATGGCATACGGAATAGAAGCTTTTAACGAGGCAAACCCACTCGCCTGGCCAGGGTTTGCTACCGTTGAAGATGTGACTGGATTAGTACCCACTGTGATCAGTGTCAACGAATGTGATCCCTTGCGAGATGAGGGCGTTAATTTTTATCGGTTACTGTTGCAAGCGGGTGTCAGTGCCCGTTGCAGGCAGGTCATGGGTACGGTACACGGCACCGAAATCTTCCCAATGTGCTGCCCGGATATAAGCCGGGATACGGCGCGAGACCTGGCCGCATTTTGCGCGTCCTGATAAGTAAAACGATAAGCGGAAGAAGAGTATGAAAGTTGTTTATTGCACAAAATTTGGCTCCCATGAGGATTTGGAAGTACAGGAAATTGATCCCCCGGGCGCCCCCGCAGATGGCCAGGTAAAAGTCGATATTCAGGCTCGTGGCATTCAATACAGTGACCTGGTTCGAATCGCGGGGAATTACCAGGACAAATCCGGCTTCCCATTCGTGGTGGGTGGCGAAGGCGCTGGGGTGGTACTTGAAGTGGGCGCAGGGGTTGAGAACATCTCGGTCGGAGATCGGGTACTGTCGCCGGGAGGGTGCGTTGAGCAGATCAACATTTCTGCCAAAGCAGCTACCCCGATTCCCGAGGGCGCCGACTTGCATGCCGCTGCTTCATTCAGGAACAACTACGCAACCGCGTACTACGGCATGCAGCGAGCTAACTTACAACCCGGCGAAACACTATTGGTACTCGGTGCAGCAGGGGGTGTCAGCCTGGCTGCCGTCGACATTGGCAAGCTGTATGGCGCCAGAGTCATCGGCGCAGCCAGCACCGATGAAAAACTGGCCGTTGTCCAGAAGATGGGAGCCGACCATATCATCAACTACAGCGACGGATTCAGGGAACAGGTAAAGGACCTCACCGATGGTCGAGGGGCCGATGTAATTTATGACCCGGTAGGCGGTGATGTTTTTGACGAAGCCATGCGCTGCATTGCACCATTCGGCCGAATCCTGATTGTGGGTTTTACCGGTGGTCGTCCCGCACTGGCGAAGACGAATCATCTGCTGGTAAAGGATGCTGCGGTAATCGGCTACACCATGGGCGGTCTGCAACGTCATAACCCACAACAGAATGAGAAAAATTCCCGCACCCTGATGGGCTGGTTGGGCAGCGGCAGGATTAAACCTTTTATTTCCCACGAATTGAAGATGGATGACGTGGTTGAAGCCTACCAACTGCTGGTAGACAGAAAAGTGGTGGGTAAGGTGATATTGACCTGATTATCTCAGGTTACGCTCCCCGCGTGATAAACCTCGCCACTTCAGGCAGCGATTTGCCAATTCTATCCAGGTTCTGTTCGAGCCTGGCTTTCAATGGTCCGTCGAACGATCTATCCGCAGTCATTAATTCCAGCAGCTCCAGGTGCAGCAGCCAGGCATCGGGGCTTGAACTAAGCGCGTCTTTAACAATTGTATCCAGGCCAACTGATCGGGATTCTTCACGAAAATTTCTTACCTGCTGATACAGGCTCAATTCGTATTTCTCTCTGTTGGTGTAAGTACTCACTCTGGAAGCAGGACCCGTTCTACCGGACTTGGATGGATACACATTGAACCTGAGACGATCTGCACTACCGGCATAAACCGAAGTAATTTTTTCGCCCACGGCCATATCATAGTTACCCCAAGCAGGGTCAAACAGTATCTCTCCCGCCGGTCCAGATACATGACAATTTTTGAAACTCATGAGTACAATTTTTCCATCTTCCTTGGCAATCTGTTTCAGCCAGCCAGCAACGGTCACCCCGGATACAAACTCGAGCCTGACCTCACTTTCTCGCTTGATATCCATTGATTGCAATTCGTACTCGCTGGCATCTTCCAGTGGTTTCATCAAATTACAGATGCGTCCAACCGGAGATCCGAATCCTTCGGCATGGTATTTGATGCCATGCCCCTCCAGTTCTCTACAGGATACTGACAATTGGGTGGGTCCGCCGGTGCCGATATAGACCTCCGTTCCCAGGGCATTTCGCACAAGACGCGAAAACAAACCGGATACCTGTAGACCGGAGCTGTATACACAGGTGCTCACAACACCTGAGTCAATCGCCACCTGCACGGAATCCGCACCACCCCGACAGTAACAAAGTGTCGCGGCATACTCTTCCAAAATCTGCGTGAGGTGTCGACAGCTTTTTGTAACGAATAATTGTGGCTGGATCCGGGTAATGTCATAGCTGGTAAGAATCGCATCGGTAGTCAAGGGGACCTTGTGCACGTCTTCACCCAGGCAAGAACGGGATTCCTCCAGGGAGGATAATAATCCCGCACCAAAGATCCGGGAGTCACTGACTTCACCCACCAGTCCATACTCAACCGTCCACCAGTGTAATCTGGTTAATAATGCCAGCTCTGACGGCTCGCCAGGGTTATCCAGAAGCGCTTTAAGGTTTTTCTCGGCACTCTGAATATCGTTATTGGCTTCCGCATCTTCACTAACACGCTCTTTGGCAATAGACAGCTCTCGCACAGCTTCGTACATCAACAGGTCCCATTGGTTGTACATCGCGTACATTCCGACTTCACCAAATCGTTGCAGGTACTCCGAGTATTCCTCATCAGCAATGATTGGTGCATGACCAGCAGCCTCATGAATGATATCCGGTGCGGGTGTGTAATCTATGTGCTCAATACTGCGCATATCCAGTGCAATGGCGAGAACTTTTAGTGCCTGTAACTCCATAAAAGCCTGGGGTGGAATAAATCCGTCAACAACAATGGCCTGCCAGCCTAACTTATCGAGACAATTGTTCATCTCGTCAACCGATGGAATATGCTCCACGCTGATGCCGGTCCTGGACAGACCGTCGAAGTAAACCGGGTGCGCCCGATTCTTTAACTGGACACTTAAATGGCGCATCACATATCGCCACACTGCCTGGTCTCGGGCTGTGTACCGGGTTGAATAGTCCTGCTTTGCAACAAACTGGCGAAGATGCTCCGGCAACTGATCACGAATGACTTGCTGTGAGACCATCAAGCTAACCGGTTCTAGCCAGGTCTAGCAGGATCATCGGGATCCAGGAGCTGGAATTGTTCAAAGAATTGCCCTGCCTCGGCTGTACCAACGATGTATGTGGTTGTCTGCTCCACGGCACCTTCTGCATGCAATGAACCGGCTGGGATCTCCAGCTTGTCGCCTGGTGCAAGATCGATCCTCTGTCCTTCCTCATTGAGGACATAGGTGCCTCCAGACATCACATATCCTGTCACGTCCAGGCCATGCCAATGCAATGGCAGTTCTTCGGAAGGTTTCGATACATAGGTCGTTGGCCAATGCCCCGTTTTCTTCATATCCTCCAGCACCTCTTCACGCGTTGTGAAGAAATCTTTAAAAACTCTCATTCCCATGGTCGTTCTCTCTCTAATTTAGTCCTGGTGCGTTTAGTGATTGTATTTATTTCTGCCCTGAGCTTTTTATCGACTTTGTTCTGACCTGAATATGCCAGAAATACCCTGAGTTTGTCAGCCCTGCTAAGCCTGACCATTCTTCTAGACAGTGTTTCGAGATCCCTCAATTTTCGGCTCTTCAGACCAAAATTGGCCCGGCTGCTTTCCAGATCAATAAATCGTATCGGAGGATCAACATTGTTCATAGCCATCTTTTGAGAGAAGTCACGAGTTAAGTCACGAGAGACGAAAATGTGTTGGGGGTACAAGTTGTAGTGTTCTATGCCAGCTGAATGCAGTCTGGCAACGGCTTTGCCGATAAATTCACAAACCTGCCTCCGCCTGTTACAAATTGAAGGATTGTCTTCTGATGCCAGGAACTCATTCAGTGGCAGGTAATCATCGAGTGCCTCGGTGACCAGTATCGCCTGTTGTTCACCTTGGCTCTTTCGCCAGCCAAAATAAACCACTTCGACGCACGGGATGCCGTGTTTGTGGTACCGGGAGATCTTGTCGAATTCCATTTTCAGGGTCGGTTCTTTAAAGGGAAACGCCTGAAGGCTGTAACGCAGGTGATTACTTTGTCTTTTAATGTAAAAGGCTCTGCCATCATGGTGAAACCGGCAGACGGTGCTCCATCCTCCACGATCATAGTTGCCCTTTTCCACAACGTCCAGGTCCAGGTGCCAGAAAGCATCAAAGTCCTGCAAGCCCTGGTCGGACATCCAATCGCTCCATTTCGAGGCGGTGTATTGTTGTTTGATTTTAGTTATGGACATGAGTTACGGCAGTTTCCAGCTTATGCCTGGCAACATAACAAACAGTTAAATGGCAACAACACTTATCCCTGCCAGTTGCTTACAAAAAGGTACAAAATCAATGCTACTCTCGCACCAACACAGCTTCAACCTTGCCGGACTTGCTAAAATTGCCATCTGCATTGATGCCGCAGTTCACCAAAGCTAAGACGCTTCGTCGTTCATTGAGTACGCTTTCTCGAAACCATTCTTCGTTATCAATATCGTCATCAATTCCAGCCATCTTTGCCACCTTTATTTTTCAGTTCTTCGCTGCGGATGTATTCTTCGAACGTATGTGGAAGAACGCCCCATTTCGCCCAGACTTCTCGTCTTAAACCTTAAACGCCGCTATTGAGGTAACTACGGAAGTTCCGGCATGATGAGATTAGAGTCCTGTTTCTTGAACTACCGGCCAGGAGCAGACCGTTCACTGTGTAAAAGGTGGAGCAAAAAGGGGGCGGAGGGATTAATCTTTAATCAACTCATGGAACTGACCAATATTTAATCCCTCCGTCTCCTTTAATAATCGATTGTACTGATCCATATTTAATCCCTCCGTCCCCTTCTGTCCCAGGTGAACAGCGTAGCGCGTCGCTGTGTCGCCGCAGGTAGTCTCGACACGCACGTCTCCGTTCCCGCGAGGACCAACAACGTCGGCGTAAAAGGCGAAGACCTCCTCGCACGTCAGCGTGGTGAGCACATCGACCACGAATCCTGGGCCGTCTTCGAAACTTCCGTGTTTTGCCCTGTAGATTTCTCCGCTAACGATAGGAACGTCGGCCGGGAAGTCTGTGAGTATTTCGGTATCGAGGTTAGTGCAGCCAGTCAATAGCGCCATTACGCCGGAAAGTACGATTCCTGATTTCATCTTGGTTTTGCTCAACAGTATTGTAATCATGTTTTCTCACACCTGTTTTAGACCGGAGAATCTAAAGTTTTCTTTCGGCCCCGATTCCGACCAAATGGTCAATATCTAACCAATGTCAGCTGTCTCAAGTATTGCGGTCAAATCGTCGAACTCACTCCAATATCCAGAGAGGCGATGGTTTTCCGCGATGGTCCCATACCTTAAGGGCGAATTCGATGAAGCCTTTGATTTCTACGCCAAAGCATTGGATTTAAGAGAGTTTTTTCCGATCTATCGAGCGCGTTTTAATTATGCCTACCGGCAGGTGTTTCCAGGATTTTTCTGCTGCGGCCTATCTTGACCAGCCGGAGCCCCTACAACAGGGAATCCAGAATGAGGTTGGTGGACTCGATGATGCGCTGGTCACGCGGGCGCAGATCCGGGTCGAAGGCCTCGCCGGTGAGGTGCTGTAGCCCCTGGATGTAGCGAACGGCTATCTCGTTCGCTTGCTCGTCGGAGAACTGCTGTCCCTTCTCCTTCACCATGCCGCGGGCGAACTCCTTCGAGAACGACACCGGCTTACCATCCCGGGCCAGCAGCGCTTCACCCTCGTCCACCCTCCAGAAGCGGGACGAATCCATAGTGTAGAGTTCATCTGCGGACACGATTTGGCCGTCTGCGTTGATCCCGTGTTCAGTCTTGGTGTCGACGAGCACCATCCCTTTCTGCGCCAGGTACTGCGTCACAATGCCGAAGGCCATCAGGGACGCGTTGCGGATCTGGGCATACTGACCCTCCGTGCAGACGCCGTTCTGGATCAGATAGGTCGGGTCAATCGTATGGTCGACCTTCTCCTTCGTGCTCGGCGTATCCATCAGGTAGGGAAGCAGTCCATTGGGCTCAAGGGCGGTGACATCGAGCTGGTGCCCAGCATAACTCATCGTGCTTTGTCCCTCGTCCTTCGCAGCCAGCCAGTGCTGGTAAAGTGAGGTCGAGGTCGAACTCTCCGCCATGTAGAGTCGCATGACATTCTCCACCATCAAGAGGTTGAGGTTTTCGGTAGGGATCACGGTCGAGGCGGGAGAAAGCCCATCGACTTCGAACTGCGAAGATCCCAGCACGGGCTTCACCAGCCGGTGCATGTGGTCGTGGTTGAACGCCAAGACCTGATCCTTGAAGGGGATCGCCCCTCGATTCACGTCGTGGGTGGAGATTCGATTGTTTCGGAACATCAAGCGAATCGCCTTCCCAGACGAGGTTTTCAAGTCGTCGCCGAACACGGAATCGGACACCTTGCCCTTGAGCACGGTGCAGCCGCTCAGGCGCGGAAGCTCGCCGTCTTCGATCAGCTGCTTGACGGGACGGCCTTCGTTCACACCGGCTCCATGAGTCGCTACCAATAAGCGGATTTTTTCTTCGTTTAGCATGAATGCCTGTACGACTGTATTGCTGCACCAGGTCCGGAAGAATAGTCATTTCGAGCAATAATTTCGAGCAGTCTTTTCGAAGAAAATGACTAAGTATCGAGGTGGAGTAGCAAGCTGCCGCATAATCCGCTTGGGGTACGTTCCGACCAGGTGGCTAATACCTACCAAAAGTACAACTCGCCAACCGCAAGCGGTGGTATAGAACCCAACATTGATTGGCTAGCCCGTAAATTGTCTCTCAGACATTTCGTGTTGATCCAAGATCAAGATTTTGCTGTAGTCGATAACATTGCTGACATAAGGCGCGATTCTCCATAGGTCTAATTTGACAAAACTCTTCAGTGCCTTTTTAACTGATAGCTAACGCACTATTTATTCTGATCCAGTTTTCGATACGCAAAGTAGTACTCGGTTTTGATGGGTCCGGCATAACCTTCGTCTTCAAATGGAACACCATCCAGACTCCATTCCATCGCATCCAATTTATAGTGCCAGCCACAGGCGACGCTGTAGCGTGATTGAATTTTCTGGCGGTCGTCATCAAATGTTTGTGCGTCTGGCAGCGTCGCAGAAAATTTAAGCAGACACCCAGTCTCCTGTGGTGAAAGTTCAAACCTGTGATGTTCACCAGGACCGCTGTATTCGAGTATATTGGGTGGCTCGTATCGCGTCACCGTGCAGTAGTAGACGTCGCTAGAGTTTGTTTCAGGAGGCGGACATTCTGATCCAGAAAAATTCACCACAGCATCGCCGCCAGTTTTGAGCGACAAGGTTAACTCGGGGAACCAGGCCGCACGGTGTGAATCGTCAGTAATTGCTCGCCACACTTTTTCGATCGGGTGACTCAGTTTTCGCGTATAGGTAATCGTTTTATTCCCCATGTCATCGGTTCCGTAGACACCAAGGCGTTCAACATCGAGATTTGCAGCGAGAGTATTCCTTATTGATCCATCTCATCGAGATGTCGTTCGAGATTATCCAGTTTGTTACTGAGAAACTGGCGATAGGGTTCAAGAAATTCATCGACTTCCATCAGTGGTTGGGCGTTCAGTTCGTACCACCGCTTCTGTCCATCGGGACGGACAACAACCAGGTTGGCGCTTTTTAGAATCTTGAGGTGCTTTGACACCGCCGGTTGGCTCAAACCTGCAACTTCGACCAGCATGTTCACTGTGCAGGGCCGGTGTCGCACGGTTTCTAGCAACAGGCGTCGGTTTGGTTCGGCGATGACTGAGAAAGCATCCATCTTAAGGTTCACCTCTGCGAGACTTGATGACAGTATATTCCTATACGGTTATATATCCGTCAAGGAATATATTGGCTGATCATCAGCAACCGGACTCTATAGATGGATATAATTTTGCCTCAGACCGGTGTCTTTGCATCCAACTCTGGGGCTCCTTCAGCAATTTCGGGAATGGGTACGTTCCGACCAGATGGATAATATCTAACCAACGTCAGCTATCCAAAGTATGCGGGCAATCAATTGGCGATAAAATTAGTTGCCGGAATGCCTCCAGTCTGCCATAAGCGACCTGTGACAGAAACGGCCCCCATAAGGGAAAGTTTGAACCAAAAGAGCAAAAGGCGGTTCTGAATGTAGTGAAGAAAGAAACTGAGTCGTCCAATCGAATTCGTTAGCGCAGTTGGGTTCATCAAGCTAAAGTGTGAACCTGAATTCGGGCTAGTAGGGGAGTTCCTGGTATGAGCATCATTGGGATTACGAGCGTTTTCTTGGGAACAGTGATCATCTTGACCCGCGGCATGCTGGTGATTGCTCCAGGCACCACCCTTAATGGTTTCAGAGCCATTATCCAGACAAGCACACGGACGAGGGTTTTCGGGCTCTGTATACTACCGTTGGGAGCGCTTATGATCTGGGCAGGTTACTCGGATCATAGCACCCTGGCAGAGATACTGATGTTCTTTGGCTGGTGGGTCATTGGAGGGGGTTTACTCTTGTCGGTGATCTTTCCATCAGTTTACATTGCTGTGTTGGAGGCGATGTTGCCATCCGAAACGACTACAGACTTCTTCGGTTGGCGGGTGCTCGGACTGTTCGGTGTCGCTATCGGCGCCCTTTTCGTCTATTTCGGAATGTTGGCCCTGTAGCCGAATTTGATCCCAATTCATTCTGCCTTAGTACTTTTTGCTTGATCAGTGTGGTGCTGCAACCACTCGTAACCTTTGATAATAGGGATGTGCTGTGGACTTTCACTCGGTTTGCCATCGTCGAAGTAGGCGAGATAACGATCAAACATTTGTTGCGCCTCACCGTAGCGTTTCTGAGCGAGTCGCAGTAAGGCAATCTGGCCAGTCAGATACGCCGATGGCTTTCCAGTAGTCTCACGTTCGATTTGAGCGACTGTATCAAACAATACTTCAGCTTTCTGGTACGCACCACGATCTCGCATAACGGCGAAACGGTTGCGTGAAATGTCTACCAGGTAAAGGGGAGCTGTCGACCAGGAGCCGCCAGAAAGAGATCAGTTCGGGTATACCATTTAGCCCCCATACACCTCAACATGTAATATCAAGTCCATAGTAATTTGAACAGTATTTTATGGCGCTTCAGGGAGTGGAACAGAACGTTGGGAATCCCATGACTGTTGTGTCTACGAGGCAAATCCTTGATGTTTTAACCTATGTATCCCATTCCACCAAACGGTCCAACGACGCTAAGGCTGGGACAAGGTTGGGGCATCCAAAAATTCGGACAAAATTGGCTCTCCCCTTCAAACGTACCCGCCACTGGATACACCGCTCATGGCGTGTGCGCCCAGGAAAGGCACCCCCTTTCAACTCAACGCGGTTTAACTGACAATTTCTATTACATTTTCTATATTCAAGACGGTATTCCCCGGGCCTTGCGACCCTGGTAGTGTTTGTCGAACAAACGCTTCGGGTGTAAACCATTAACATGGCCCACGAATCCGGGATCTCGAATGCTGTATCCCAGCAGTGCCTGTACTTTCGGGGACAGGTGACTCGCGACGTCCGGTGGTACGGCAAGCACCATATTCTCCAATTGCCTTAACCAGGGCTGGCAGTATTGAGGAGTGATAGCGAGGCGCGTCCCTTCGGAATTGTTGGCACCGCCGCGGTGAATCAGCGCACCGTGAAAAACGATGACAGAACCTGCGGGCATAATTACAGTTTCAAACGTGTCTTCGTTAGCGGCTGCGTGCTCCGATAAAAGATGGCTGCCGGGAATGATTTCCGTTGCGCCATTTTCCTCGGAAAAGTCATCAAAGGCCCAAATCGAGCTTATACCGTTAATCTCCGTTCGGGGGCAATTCGGAATCTGGGTATGATCCGCATGAAATGCCTGAGGAGTTTCACCTGGATGTACATTAATCGCAAGGTTCGAAGCCAGCAGGTAATTAGGGGCCAAAAAGTGATCGACAATCGCCAGGACCAAAGGGTGCTCGACCAGCAGCGAGAATATTGGCGACTTTGCAAGGAGTGCATAAACCCGCTCGCTTTCGAATCCTTCGAAGTCATTGCGGCCCATTAATTTTTTTTGCAACCAGGGGTCGAGTGCCTTTTTGACATCAACAACCTGTAGCGGTGAAAGCGCATCGTGAATGATGCTGTAGCCATTCGTCTTAATCCCTTCAATATGTTCGTTCAAGTCCATGCCTGCTTCCCTCGTGCCCGGCCTTTTCGAAATGCTAATCCGGCTGCCAATCGCGATGTTTAATATGGGCGGGTTCACTTGCAACCATTGCTTTTACAGACTGGTCACCAAGCCATTGAAACCATTCACCCCATGATGGCTGATTGTTTTCCTACCTGATATCAATCAGCACTCTCGACAACTTTCGGTTCATGGTAACGACTATTCCACCTACAAGATCCAGTGCCGGTTCAAACGGGGCGATTCTTTTAAACACAAGCAAACCCATCGTCTCAAATGACGTCGTCACCGTGATAGCAGCACGTACATAATTATCTCCCCGGGCACGTAATTCCTCCAGGCTGATATCGTCCGCCAGCGTTAGCAACAATGAAATCACCTCAGCCAGGACGGGATTGTAAAATGTTTGCGCCAATCCTCCCGCTACTGCATCTCGTTGTTGAGCGCGATAGTGTCTGATCTGAAACCACCCAAAACCCAGGCCAGTCAGTATCGAGCAGGCACCAATTATTTCAGCGAAATTCGCGATGACGGAAAGTGAAAGATCCATAACGTTTTCCTGCAGCAGTTACGCCAGTTCCCACTGTAAGAGCGTGTGGGCAGGTTCCTCATCGTGATGTTCAAACACGCCGCGAACTTTATTGCCGAAAGGGATCGCCTGTTCCGGATCACCCAACAGATTACCTACAATACGAACGTTGTCTGCCTCGGGCAATTCGACAAGTACCACTATGTAGGGACCCTGATCCTTCAACGCAGGATGCACGGGATGCCATATGCGTTCCTGGCTGTAAATCAAACCTTCAGCTTGAACCTCTTCAAAAGAAAGTTCGAAACTATGGCAACGATGGCAAAGCCATTCCGGCCCCCATTGAAATCGTTGGCAGGATGAACAACGCTGGATCAGCAGCTTGTTCTCCTTCAACCCTTGCCAGTATGGCGCATCCAGTCCGTCTGGTGTAGGGACAGGTTTGGGTAAACCTGGTTGTAAATAGTGGTCACTCATACCGTTGCCTCCGAACCAAAGATACAGGCGCTGACCGGGGTCACCATCGGACCTGAGATCACCATGGAAACTTTGGCATCTTTTACCTGGTTGGTTGATTCGCCCCAGACCTGACGAACTGCTTCAATATTGAGACCCAGACCATGCATATAGCACTCTGCCAGATTGCCACCGCTGGTGTTGAGAGGTAGTCGACCACCATCACTTACCAGGTTGTCAAGACAAAAGAACTCGTTGCATTGGGAAGGTTCACAAAATGCATGTTCGACAATACTCATCAGTACACCGCCGGTAAAATTTTCATAACTCTGCAACACGTCTACATCACTGGCGCTCACCTGCGCCATATCATACAAACGGGGTGCCAGGGGTTTAAATGCGGATGTCGCGTAGTCCGGGGCATTATGTACCGATGCTCCGGCACGATGATGTGAACCGGCAACTGCACCTAGTAAATAACATGGAGGGTGATCAAAGTCTTTAAGTCGATCGGCAGACACCAGAATCATGGCAGCAGCGCCGTCATTTTCCTGGCAGCAATCATAAAGATGGAAAGGCTCGACGATCCATCTGGAATGGTCGTACTTTTCCTCATCGAGGGGCCTGCCATACATCACTGCCCTCGGGTTGTTCTGGGCATGATGATAGGACGCCAATGATATGGCCCGAAGTGCGTGTTGATCGACATCATGCTCAAACATAAAGCGGTTAACTTTCATGGCAAACATCTGTGCGGGTGACATCAATCCATAGGGAATGGTGTGGGCCATGTCGCCACCAATAGTATTACGTTGCGGCCCCTGGCCAAAGCGCCCGAATTGTCCCTGGGCCAGCGCCCTGAACACACAGACACATTCAGCCTGACCTGTTGCAATGGCTGCAGCCGCGTTGGCAATCGCACCGGAACCACCACCACCACCGCCGCCCCACTGCATATTGGCGAGCCTGAGATCTTTTATGCCCAGTGCAGCCGCAAGTCTTGAGGCGTCACTGCGATCATTGCTAAAGGAGGAAAAGCCATCGATTTCCGTCGGCGAGATTCCGGCACTGGCGCAAGCCTTAACGATCGCCTCCAAAGCCAGTTTAAATTCCGCATCCGGCGCCTCGCCTCGTTTGTAGTAGGTGGTTTCAGCAACACCGGCAATCCCAACCTTACCCCGCAGGGTTCGCTCCGTACTCACGCAAGTACCCCGCCAGTCGCTTGAATGTCCTGATGAGCGACTCTGGCGTCATCGAAGTTCCGGTAACGCTCAGGAATATCAAAACCAAAAACCCGGGCTCCGTTTAAACCCAGTATTTTGGCTCGCTCACCATCATCGAGATTGATCATGGTTCGCTCGATCGCTTCTGCTGAGTGCGGCCAGGTACCTTCATGGTGGGGGTAGTCATTGGCCCACATGAAATTGTCCGTAAGTCCATGCTCGCGCGCCAGATCCAGACCGGGCTTGTCTTCCTGGAACGTGGCAAATCCGTTGCGTTTGAAAAACTCACTGGGCAACATTTCCAGCTTCGGTCGAACAAACATATGATGCTTCCTGTAAGCCTCGTCCATGGCTGATAATGCCCAGGCGACCCATCCTATACCGGCCTCAACACTGCCAAACCGCAATCCCGGGTAACGTTGCAGCACACCGGAGGCACAAAGGTTGGCGATGGGTTCCATGGTCGGGGCCAGGGAATGCACAGCGTAGTTAATGATCGCGCCACCATTACCGCGGGAGGTCCTCGGATCACGACCAGTTGAAACATGAAAGGTCATGGGCAACCCTGTTTCCTCGACAACTGACCACAAAGGATCAAATTCTGGCAGGTTATAGTTCAGGTTCTCATGATCAGGCGGACCCCATACAGGTTTACAGGGCAGCGCCAAGCCCCTGAAGCCACGAAGTGCCGAACGTTCAATTTCCTTGATAGCGCCCTCAATATCAGCGGCGGCAATACAGGCCATCGGTGACAGCACATGGTTCACATCAGCAAACACCTCCCAGGCCCAGTCATTATAGACTTTGCACATTTCCTGGCTGAATTTCGCATCCGGAGTCGCCCAGATCGTTAATCCCTTGTTAGGGAACAGTATTTCTGCATCAACGCCATCTACCGCCAGATCCTCGATGCGTTCCTCCGGTGTTTTTCCGGACTGGTTCCTCAGTAAATCCTCTCCCGCAAATTCGATGTTTCGAATGCGCAACGGCCTGAAGCCCTCGGTTTTCTGAAATTTATCTCCTTTTGGATTAACGGCGACACCGGGCAGTCGATCGCGATACTTCTCATCCATTCGCTTCATCCAAAGATCAGCCGGTTCCTGTACATGACCGTCAGTGGATACCATAAAGTACTTATCTTCTGCACCTGGCCTGGGTGATCGGGTCCAGTCTGCAGCGCCAGGCGTTTCCAGGCGCCAGGCATTTTTTTCATCAGGGGCCGGGATATTCGTCATTAAATTCTCCTTGCATGTCATTCGGGTGCTTTACAACATAATGTGCTTCGATTCTGGCGTCAAATGCATCACGCGAAGTTACATCATCGGCAGTAATGGTTCCTGCCGATTACTCAATCAGCCAGGTCGGGCTCGAAGAAGGACCAGAGTATATCCGGGAACTCTGCCTTTAACCTGACCTCGCAACGATTGATGGCGGCTAACAGCTCGTCTTCTGAACCCTGGGGCTTCATACCGGCCTTGATGGCCACCATGACATCGCTACCGAGTTGCATCGTTAGAAGATTATATACCTGCACAATCTCATCCTGACCTTCCAGAAATTTTCGCATTCGGCTCAGGGTCTCAGGTTCAACTCCCTGACCAACCAATAGCGCTTTGACTTCAACACCGATCAGGATCGCTATCAGAATCAGCAGGGCACCAATACCGATACTGCCTATCGCGTCGTACACTGGATTGCCGGTCAACATGGCAAGTGAAACAGCTACCAATGCAAATGCCAGCCCGATCAGTGCGGCAAGGTCTTCACCAAAGATAACCAGCAATTCACTCTGGCGCGTTTCGCGGAACCAATGCCAGAAACTGCGGCTCCCACGCACCTTGTTCACTTCCCTGATGCAACCCAGCAAAGACAACCCTTCAGCCAGCATGGCGAAAAGCAGGACCCCAATCGCAACCAAGGGGCTTCTCAGGGGTTCGGTTTCGCCCAATTTGTGCAAGCCCTCGTAAATTGAGAACAACCCACCCATACTAAAAAGCATCAGGGCGACGATAAAAGACCAAAAATAGATACTCTTACCATAGCCCAGAGGGTGATCGGGAGACGGCGGACGTTTGGCATTGTGTAATCCCAGCAGTAGTAACAACTGATTGCCGCAATCAGCGAAGGAGTGAATGCTTTCGGCTATCATAGCACCTGAGCCCGTGACGATCGCAGCCGCCAGTTTGGCCAAGGCGATGGTTAAGTTGGCCACCAGGGCGTAAACAATGGGATTAAGTGAGTTAGCACTCTGGGTCATAGTAGTCTCATTGACTCTCAAGACTGGAAATAAAACATCTTTTATAAAATTTCGCAAATCGCATCATAGCCATCGGAGTTAACGAACCTCTCGTTGACCCGACAATCCCAACGCCAACAAGTACCCTCTGGTACATCACGATCAGGTGAAGAACCCAGGGACGTCTTATAGGTGGGACAGGTATTGTCGCATGCTGAAGAACGGCGTCGGCCGAATGGTGTTGGATACGGATTTTGGCAACTTAGTTATGCATCAGCTGCGATGCAGGAAGATATCAGCGGCGAGGTCGTACCGGTTATGAATGCAAAGGACCTGTTTCAGAGATAGAAGTACCTGCTTAAGAAACAGCGTCGCTCTGGATTTCAGATACAGGGGAATTCAGCTCCTGATTCTTTCGCTGCTCCTGGCTGAACGTCAGCACATCTTTTGAACCCGTCACGTTAATGCTGCCGTCGATAAGAGCACCTTCTGCAACAGCGACGAATTTAGCACAGAGCTTCCCTGTTACATTGGCCGATGCTGTCACCTCTATCCGGTCTGTGGCATTGATATCGCCTTCAACCCCACCAGCAATAACGACGTTGGTCGCGTTTATTGTCCCTTTGCAATAACCATCAATCGTCACGTTTACAGATCCCTTCACGACACAGTCAGCATCGATACGACCGGAAATCACAAAATTACCTTCGCCGGTTATCTCGCCAGTGAACCTGGCTCCTTTACCGATGTAAGTGGTTAGTTCCCGGAAATAACTCTTTGTTCGGCTGAATTTCATCTGTTTGTATCACAGGTTTGAGCGGCTTGAACAAGCATACACAAACATCCATCAGGCAAACGAGAACCCTGTCATAGAATTCTCTTTACGGTATAGACACCGGTGGTTGATTTTCACTATTTTCCCAAACCGCCTCATCCGGCGCACTCAATACAGCTTCGTATACTCCTGCAGGATAATTCGTCATATGCGGCCCATCTGCGTCAGGAGACGGCTGCGATGCAGCGCCTTTGAGGTCAGAAAAACTGGCAGACTGCTTGTACCTGGCCAGCTCTTGCTGGCTGATGCCACACAATTCAACCACCTCCGGGTCACACCATGCTTCGGCATTTATCGGTTCAAGTGAGTAGGACAATTCCAGCGAAAGATTTTCAAGGCCTGCGAAATACATCGAGACACACATCCCATGATCCACGGGCCCCAGCACCGGAACACCCTTTTCCCTTAGCCTGTCCCGCAAGGCCAGTAACTCTTCATGGTTGTCTACCTTAAATGCAATATGCTGCATCGTACCCCCGGCACAATTCGCACCTGGATTTCCCGCATGAGTCTTACCCAGCTCGACCGGTATCTTGACAATATCCGGATTTTGTACAAAAGCGATGGAGCTTTCGTCATTCAACCGCAAGAAACCATGAAACGTTTTTTCGACACCGTGCATCCAGTACAGTGCCTGTAATTCCATCCCCAGCTAATCGGTAAAAAACTCAATCTGGCTTTTGATATCGCTGGTACAGATGGCAACATGGTGTAATCCTTGAACCTTGTTCACATGTATTCTCCTTTGTTTCGAGAGTCGTTTTTTTAAGAGTCTATTGAAAAAACATCATACTCATAAATTTCTCGCAATACTCTCTCTGCCGGATTGGCTCGCAAAGCGCGATTTCTTATCCAGGCAGAAATACCTTTGAGATGGAACACTACTGCATTACGCCTTGAGAGTTTTTGAATCATCGCTGTACGGTCTTTTCTCAGGGTTTCATAGTCGACAAACGCTTTTTGAATACTGGTGTTCCTGCTTAAGCAGAGCGACAAGACCAGGGCATCTTCAATGGCCATGGCAGCGCCCTGGGCCACGAAAGGTAATGTCGGGTGACAGGCATCACCCAGCAGTGTAATCCGCCTGTCACTCCATCGGTTCAGCGGCGGACGATCAAACAGCCCCCACTTATAACAGCCATCCGGGTTCATCAGGCGAATGAGGGACGTAATGGTCGGATCCCATCCAGCAAAGTCCCGGACCAATTCTTCCAATTCTCCGCGCTGTGTCCAGGATTCAATTTCCCAGCCTTTTTTCTCAACCACGCAAACACAGTTCACCATCTCGCCACCTCGTACAAAATAATGCACAAAATGCTTGCCAGGCCCCCACCACAAGCCAGCAACAGGTGAGATTTTTTCTGTCAGGGTATTCGCCGGTATAAGTCCTCGCCAGGCAACGTTACCGGTAAACTCAGGCACACTCTTGCCAAACAACGCAGTGTGGACAATCGAATGAATACCGTCAGCACCAATCAACCCATCTCCTTCACTAGTTTTGCCCGCAACGATTACACAGGCTTTCTGATTAGTCTGGTGCACACTTTCGATACCACTGCCCACCCTCAGTCCTATCAGGGGTTCTGCCCTGACAGCGTCAACTATCACAGCAATCAAGTCTTGACGATGGATGTGGTAATAAGGAAATTCTGCACCTGACTCAGGCTCGTTCCCCAGAGAAGTCCTGGTTAGCAGCTTACCTGTTTTCCAGTCTCGTATTTCAGCGTTGGTCGGTAAGAATGTCTTTTTACGCAATGCCGCTTCAAGGCCAAGATAATGCAGCACCCTCGTGCAATTCGGGCTAAGCTGAATACCTGCTCCTATTGCCTCGAACTCCTTACCTTGTTCATAAACTTCGCTGGAAATTCCCTGGCGTGCCAGACAAAGCGCTGTGGTGAGTCCGCCAATACCCCCTCCCGCAATTAGCAGATGCATGGCATTTTCACTTTTTACCCGCGTACAAGAAACTGAAGACTGGTGTTTGGTGGCGTCTCCGAATGCTCATTCTAAGCCGACAATGCCGCGACAGCCTGTTGCCTGATTCTGCGTTTGTCTATTTTACCGGAGGCTATTCGCAACAAGGGTTTGTTCGACATTGTGAGATACCGGGGATGCTTGAATTTAGCAATATGGTCTAACAGGAACCCTCGCAGTTCTTCTTCGTCCAGTTCTTCGCTGGTGTATATTGTTGCACCGACTTCCTCCCCAAGGCGATCGTCCGGTACCGCGTAGACAGAAGCTTCCAGTACCTTGTCATATGCAAGCAGACCAGCCTCGACCTCTGCACAGCCAATATTTTCGCCGCCTCGAATAACCAGATCCTTAATCCGGTCAACAATGAATAAAAACCCTTCCTCGTCAAGATAGGCTACATCCCCGGTCTTGAGCCAACCATCAACAAACGCCTCTTCATTCGCATCGGGTCTGTTCCAGTAACCGCGGATCAGCGATGTTCCGCGAATAAGCAATTCACCTCTTTCGCCCGCTGGTAAAGTGTCACCACATTCGTCAATCATTTTAATATCAAGTACTGCAGAACAGCGCCCTGAGCTTTTTGGTCGCTTGAGGTAATCCTCACCACCAATACCGGTCCCGATAGCGTTGGTTTCGGTCATGCCCCAACCGGTATTCGGCATGGCATTAACGAAAGACTTTTCTATGTTCCTGACCTGCTCAGGGGCACGAGGCGCTCCGCCGCCACCGACAACAGCAAGTGAGCTCAAGTCCCGATTACTTCTTTTTGACTGCTCGACAAGATCCCCCGTCATCGCTGCAGGCGCAACAAATGAGCTGATTTTCTCCCGTTCGATAATTTCAGTCGCAAGTTCGGCATCCCATTTGTACATCAGGACCACCTTTCTCTGAGCTCGGAACGAGCTTAATAATCCCGCATGCAGACCTGTAGCGTGGAACAGGGGCACGGCTAGCAGGGTCGATGGTTGGAATTCCGGTTCCGGCAGGGTGATATCATTGATTAACAACATACTCTGGCCATCAAGCTCCCAGGATCGCAGCGCAGAAATTATATTGCGATGACAGGAAACTGCACCCTTTGGATGACCTGTAGAACCTGACGTGTAGAGGATGGTTGCGTCATCATGGGGATCAATGTCAGCCTCCGGCATGGACGCATGCGCATACTTGTCAAAAAGCTCCTTGATATTAACAACATCGACCGGCAACGGTTTGTTGGGTCGCACGGCAATAATCTGCAGCTCAAGGTTGCCACGCACCGGCTCTACCCGGTCCACGCGTTCCTGGTCTGCAAAGAGGACTTTGGCACCACTGTCTGACAAGCCATATTCCAGTTCTTCACTGGTCCAGAGGGAGTTCATGGCGACCGCGATCCCGCCTATGGATGTGACTGCCATAAACGATGTTACCCACTCGGGGAAATTGCGCATGGAAACCGCCACCCGGTCGCCTTTTCTGATGCCGTATTCGTTAACCAGAATTGAGGCAATTCGGCCTGCCTGCTGATGGGTTTCTGCGAAGCTGTAACGTTCATCATCATAGACGAGGAAGGTTTCATCGCTGACGGCCTCCTCAAAGAGGGCTCTGAGTGTTTGCGGACCATTTTTAAACACCCGACATTGCTGGCCATACATTTCGACTGATTCGAGTTCATATTCCTTGCCGGGGCCTGTAAGTTCCTTTATGGCTTGCAGGCGTGTCAATTGACGCGTCATAAATTGTCTCTGGGTTGATGCGGTTAAAAGCTATGCAATATATATACGGCTATCCTCAAGTGTCAATGGCATAATCCCAGCTCAGATCTAGTGTAGTACTCAGGCACCTGTGAATCATGAGTAGATTGTTGGTTGCGCTATTGTTACTTATTACCACCCTCTCGCTAAACGCGACAACCGATTCTGGAGCGGTCACCGCATTGAAAAATCAGCCTTCCCTCACCATCAACAGATTGTTAGATGCCCCTATTATTGATTCGTCCCTGCACCAGACGCTGGGAGACAACATACAGGGACCGTCGCTTATCCGCGTACCGAAATGGATTGACAATCCACTTGGCAACTACTACCTGTACTTTGCCGATCACAAGGGCAGTTACATCCGCCTCGCCTACGCAGACGAATTGACCGGGCCGTGGACAGTCTACGAACCGGGAAGTCTGCAATTGTCACAGTCAAAATTCCTGACGCAACCACCCGCATCGACACCGGAGATGCTTGCCCAGGCCCGGCAAAGAATTAAAGACACACCTTACCCCCACGATATCGTGCTGGACCTGACAACCCCTCATATCGCCTCTCCTGACGTCCATGTGGACAATGAGAACAAGAGACTGGTGATGTACTTCCACGGCTTAAATTCGTTCGCGGTTCAGGTCAGCCGGGTTGCAGAATCAACTGACGGCATCAATTTCGTCGCCCATGATCAAATCGTTGGTCGACCCTACATGAGAACATTCAAACATGGAGGGTTTACCTATGCCATGTCAATGCCCGGCCAGTTCTATCGCTCCAGCAATGGCATTGATCAATTTGAGACCGGTCCGATGTTGTTCGAACGGAACATGAGACATGCGGCTTTACTGGTCAGGGATAAGAACCTGATGGTGTTCTGGACCCGTGTCGGTGATACGCCAGAGAGGATTCTGCTCTCTACCATCGACATTTCCGAACCGTGGGAAACCTGGTCCGAAAGTGAAGCTATAGAAGTCCTGCGCCCTGAAAAAGTCTGGGAGGGCGCTGACGCGCCCCTGATGCCCAGTATGCGGAGTGTGGCTTACGGAAACGTCAATCAGCTCAGAGACCCGGCCATCTTTGTGGAAGATAACAGAGTCTATTTGCTCTATGCGGTCGCTGGTGAAGCGGGTATCGCAATGGTGGAATTGATCCTCTCAGAGTGATGATCCCCATGGTCACTCCTCCTCAATAATCGCGACAGCCCGGGTCCAGCCCGCAGATGCTGCACGGATCTTCCCTGGTCATGTTACTCCTCGCTTAACTCTCCAATCGCTGCTTCCAGTCTCTTTGGATCAAAGCCCCAAGGACCTGGGTCGCCTTGATAGGCGACGTCGCCACCCTTGTTAATCAGGTACAACCTGTCAGGCAGAGCACCATAGTGACTGGCAATCTTGTCATCTATATCATCAACAACCACTGGCATCCGGATCTTCAAACGAATGGCACAACTGGCAGCTGCTTCGAGTCTTTCTTCATTACTGGCCGGGTCATCGAACTCGATATCCAGATCACGATTCATGGTCAATACCCATCCATCTTCCGGATGCGCCTCGCGAATATAGACCACCACAAACGCCACCTTGTCAGAAAACTTTTCCCAGAGAAGATGCAAGGGTTCCAACTGAACCCGGAAAGGAGGTCAGGTGTATGACCCGAATATCAATGCCACGGGTTTTTCCCTGGCAACCTCTGCCAGGTGAAAGACCTGCCCGGTATCCTTTTCCGTCCCGTCGGAATAGTCATAGATTTTGCTTTTGAAATCATAGGCGGGATCACCCCGGGACAAATTGGCTGTGGCAAGATCCTTGTGCTTTGGGTCTTCAAACAGGTCCATAGGGGTTTTTGGTGAATCCTTCGGTGTGATGGATTTCCAGTCAAACCCTTCGGGCAGTTTTTTCGATTCGCTCATTTCATCGCTCCTGCGCTTACTAATAATAGCGTCAGTATCAGTGTAGGGGGGTCGGAGGAAAAACTCATCATAAATATCCTGGATGTTTTTAACCAACATGTTGGTCTTGGCTTATAAATGTCCTGTTTCAGGTGTTTTTAACTAACAGGTTGGGTACCCTTTGCCGGAGCGGGTTTTACACCCGCAATATTACTTACCAGGGTGCATGTTATGGCTGAATCATCTGTATCAACTGACCCCGAACTGGCTTATCTATCCGGCTTCGGTAATGAGCACGAAACCGAGGCTCTGGCAGACGCACTGCCTATCGGGCAGTTCAACCCGCAACAATGTCCCTATGGCTTGTACGCAGAGCAGATTTCAACGGCAGCTTTTACTGCCCCACGTGTCAGCAATCGTCGTACCTGGATGTACCGAACCCAGCCTTCTGTCTGCCAGGGGAAATTTAAGCAGATATCAAAGGGAAATCTCTGTACGGCTCCCATAACCGGGGTTGTTTGCCCTATCAACCCACTCCGATGGGATCCTCTGTCATTAACCGAGAAACCACAGGATTTTGTCGACGGGCTCATTACCATGGTCGCGAACGGAGACCCGCGTCAGCAGCAGGGTCTGGCTGTCCATATGTATGTAGCCAACAAGGATATGCAGGACAGATTTTTTTATTCTGCAGATGGAGAGTTACTTATCGTACCCCAGTCAGGCAGCCTGGGCCTTGATACTGAGCTCGGCCGGTTGTGGTTGGGGCCTGGTGAAATAGCCGTCATTCCCCGCGGAATCAAATTCCGAGTCAGGCTTTTCGATGGATCTTCACAAGGCTACGTCTGCGAAAATTACGGCGCGCCGTTTGAGCTACCGGAAAGAGGCCCGGTTGGCGCAAATGGATTCGCCAATGACCGGGATTTCCTGTATCCCGTCGCTCATTACGAAGATACGGCTGGCCAATACCAGCTGACAGCCAAATTCTGCGGGCAACTGTTCGAAGCCGAAATCGATCATTCACCATTGAATGTGGTGGCCTGGACTGGCAATTCTGCGCCGTATAAATATGACCTCGCCAGGTTCAACGTGATCAACACTGTGAGTTTCGATCATATGGACCCATCAATATTCACGGTGATGACATCCCCCTCCGATACACCGGGCACGGCCAATGTAGATTTCGTTATTTTTCCACCCCGGTGGATGGTCGCAGAACATACCTTTCGGCCTCCCTGGTATCACAGAAATATCATGAGTGAATTCATGGGTCTGATCAAAGGGCAATACGACGCGAAAAAATCCGGATTTAAACCGGGTGGCATGAGCCTGCATAACTGCATGACACCCCACGGACCCGACTTTGCCACACATGATCAGGCATCAAAGGTTGAACTCACACCCGAGTACCAGTCTGAGTCACTGGCGTTTATGGTTGAGTCCAGGTATCCAATGGTGCCAAGTGAATTCGCGATGAATTCGCCTTTGTTGCAGCAGGACTACACGCAGTGTTGGGATGGGTTGGGGAGCCGGTTCAAGGGAGATTGAACTATTCTCCTCTAAACTCCGCTTTTCTCTTCTCTAAAAACGCACTGCGACCTTCCGCGTAGTCACTGGACTGGCGAATGGCCAGCCGCATTTCCGACCCTTTTTCTTTCGCCACAACCTCATCTTCAAATACGGCACGCCAGAGGGTTTCCTTTTGGGCCCGTATTGCCAGGGGACCAGCTTCCTCGCAGATTCTTTGCGCATAAGCCAGGGCTTGCGCCTTCACTTCTCCGTTAGGCGTCACGAATTCAACCAAACCGGCGCGCTCACACCAATTGGCATCTTTACCATCACCGGGAGTGAGGAAAGCGAAGGCTTTGGCATAGCCGAGCTTCTTTGCCAGCTTGATCGGGATATCCACGGCGTTGGTGCCTACCTTGGCCTCGGAGATCATAAAGCTCGCAGACTCATCAGCGAACACCATATCGCAGCCGAGAATCAGGTTAACGCCCTCTCCGACACAATGGCCATGTACAGCAGCAATAATTGGCTTGTTGGTAACCATTTCTGTGTCGATTAACAAGTCACCCAATGCCGCTGTGATTCCCTGGGCAGCCAGTTCATTCAGTGCATTCATATCGGCACCCGCGCTAAAAGCCCGGTCACCATTTGCCTGAATAATCGCCACCCACAGCCCGGGATCATCCCGAAAAGTTTCCAGGGCCTGGTTGACGCCCTCGTACAATGCACTATCAAACGCATTGAGACGTTCAGGTCGGTTTAGGGTAATAATCGCCACCCGACCGTTTTGCTCAAACAGCACTCGTTCATGAAATTCTGTAACCAAACTGTCCTCCGAAGATTCGCCCTGGCAGGTTCCTTATTTCTAACAGTTTGGGCGACCTGGCGCTACCAGTTTCCAATTCGAACCTGAAACTGACACCGGTGTGAAAAAAGTGGTACTGCAAGCCCGTAAGACGATGACCCGGTTGTTAAGGGGATGCCTCGGTAATGTCGATCGTCCTTCTGGTTATCACTGCCGTATAGGAAATCAGCGATACATACGCAGGACGAATAATTTGCACCTCTTCAATGCCAGCGTCATACACTACGGTAATGGCACCAGTTTCATCCGCATCAGCGGTTGCAGAACTATCGACATAAATCTGCCCTCCACCAGGGGCACGGTTCTTTGCATCTGCATCAAATACATCAATCCAGGCCAATTCGTCAGCAGGTAATTGTGTACTGAAACCCAGAGAGATTCTGGCTTTATCCTTGGCAAACTCTTGCTGAACAGTTCTGACTGCTCGCTGATAGGCTTCGTTCACCTTGCCCATATTCGTGGTATCGATATAACCGTGATACGCAGGTAAACCAACCGTCGCCAAGACACCAATAATTGCCACGGAAATCATCAATTCGATTATAGAGAAACCAGTCGATCTTCTCGATACCAACCCTGGTGGTACGGTTGTCTTAGCCATAGTTCTCATAGCCATAATTCTCATAGCTAAGCCACAGTTTCCCTTTCTCGCGCCTTTAATGCGAGCTTTAGATCTTCTACTGCGTTCATAATTTCTCTTAATTCATCAGTCGGACGAAGGCGCCGTTCATAGTCGTAATTTCCTTCGGCCAGAGCCGAAAGATAAGCTTTGATCGCAACCTGCGGACCTGCGATTCTATGGCTCATCATGAGTGCAAAAACGAACGACAGGACGACAAATGACAGGAACCCCAACATTGCGACCTCTACGCATTGACGCATCATCTCGTTGATTTGTGATTGATCCTGTAATTCCATCAGTGGGTTATCATTCATGAGGGTCTGTACGTCAGCATTGGTTTTCAGGATAAAAACGGCAACAGCTAAGAGAATCAAACCGCCAACCAAAATATAATACACACTCCATCGCAACTGAAACCTGGGCTGGACGAACATGTTTCTGATACTACGTTTATTGTCTCTCACTTAAATCACCTGTGATACAAAGAGCGCACCTGGCAACCGCCGAGGTATTGCACTTACGTTTTTGATTCCGGATAAGGTCTGGCCCGTCCCCGGTCCCGATCTTCGAGTATAGGTTTGAGCTCTTTTAAGGCAGTCATGATTTCACTCAACTCATCCTTCAACCGAAGATTCCTTTCATAGTCATAATCCCCTTCTTTCAGTGCTTCGATATACGCTTTGATAGCGACCTGCGGTCCGGCAATCCTGTGGCTGACCACCAACGCAAAAAAGAACGAGAAGATGATGAATACAACAAATCCGAACAGCACCACCTGTACACTCTGCACGGTCAATTCATTAATATGCATCTGAGTCTGGAAATTCATTGGCAGATTGTTATTCATGAGGTCCAACACCCGGCCGTTCGCATGCAGGGTAAAAAAGGCGATGATGTTGAGGATCAGTCCGCCGATCATCACGAAATACATGCTCAAATTGAGCTTGAACTTCGGCTGGGTGAGTATATTTTTTAACGCACGTTGATTCTGTTTCATTCGCACACTGGCCTGTTACGGAACTCCGAGCGTAAACTTAACCACTCCATTGCTGGTACGTAAGCGCTATATGCTCTGGGGTAGGATTTCAGGACTGAACGGTAGATTTATCGGGGAGTGCTCTCATCGCACAAACATCACCTACCCTGGCATGTATCTCGTTCCTTCAAGTAGTCTCAACAACCGCCTCTCGTTCATTCACACCCGACTCAACAGCGATATCGCGTTCCTTCAGAACAGCTTTAAGTAACTTCAAAGCTTGTAAAATTCCATCTAATTCATCCGCCGGACGAAGCTCTCGCTCATGGTCATAATTACCTTCTATCAGGGCTTCAATAGACTGCTGGATCACCATCTGCGGCCCGGCAATCCGGTGACTGACCACCAGGGCAAAAACAAACGAGAATATGACAAATACTCCAAAACCGAGTATGGCCATTTGGATACATTCCAGCATCAATTGGTTCACCTGGCCCTGGATCTGCAGATTCAGGTTCGAGTCGCTATTCATAAGCCCCTGCACGCTGCCAATTTTTTGTGAAACGAATAGGCCGACGATACCCAGTAACAGCCCACCAACCACCATGTACCAAATGCTCAACCTGAGCTGGAAGCCTGGCATTACAAACATGTTCCTAATGCTACGCTGATTGTTTCTCATCCAAATCACCTAATTTCGACTATGGCGTAATGGTAAGATCAACGGACCAGACCCACATTGGAAATCGGACGGACAGTGACATTATTTCAACCAGAGGGGTTCAGGCAGGGGGTTTTTACCTGAATTCGCACAAGTTATTCACCTTGGGAAAGCCGAAGAACCAGCGCAGGTTCTTCGGCATTTCAGTGAATCCAGACCTACCCTGACCCTTAAAAGCTAGGCCGCAAGATAGTCTTCAACAACTTTCTCGAACTTATCCTGCGCTTTTTTGATCAGCTTCGGCAAGTGGTAGGTCGGGAACAAATCGTCGGAAGGTTTATAATCCCTGAGCATAAGTTTTGCCAGATTGGCCTTATGCACTTCAGTTGTGCCATCCATAATCCCCATTTGGGGTGCCGATAACCACATGGCGCCTAGTGCTGTTTCATTCGACATACCAAGGGCACCATGTAAATGAATCGCCCTGTAAATGATATCGTGATTCACCTTGGCAGCGCTGATCTTAATGGAGGCAATTTCCTTGCGAATCTCTCTTGTGTATGAACCCGTCTTATCAATCAACCAGGCTGTGTAGAGGACATGTAACCGGAACTGCTTAAGTTGGATATAGGAATCTGCCAGATCTGACTGCACCATTTGCAGGTTCGATAACTGCTCGCCCCTGGCACGGCGACTGAGTGCACGCTCACACGCCATATCAAGCGCTTTAGTACACACGCCAACTGCACGCATTGCATGGTGAACTCGACCACCCGCCAGGCGGGTTTGCGAACCAACGAAACCGGCACCTTCTTCCCCGAGCAATGCATCGGCCGGAATACGCACGTCGTTGTAACGAATATAAGCATGACCACCCCGGCCAGGACCAGTTTCATAGTTGTGCTTCAATGGTGTTCCAATGGTATGAACGTTACGCACAATTTCGACACCCGCTGTATCCGTATCAACGAGGAACATCGATGCCTTCTCCAGCATTGGCTTATCCGGGTCTGTAATCGCCATTACAATCAGGAAGTCTGCACCGGTGGCATTCGAAGTGAACCATTTCTCGCCGCTGATGACCCATTCGTCGCCATCTCGCCGGGCGGCGCACTTAAATTCTTCCGGGCCACCGGCGTGAGGTTCAGTCATTGAATACGCAGAATGTTTTTCTCCAGAGAGCAGGGGCTCCAGGTATTTTTTCTTCTGCGCCTCGGTGCCATTGTGGGCAATCAATTCCATGTTGCCTGTATCCGGCGCCTGGCATCCGAAAATAGTCGGCCCCATACTCGTTCGGCCGAGTATTTCATTAAGCAGGCATAACTTGACCTGGCCCAGTCCGGGCCCGCCCAGATCAGGTCCCAGATGGAAGCCCCATAAACCCTGGGCTTTCACCTTGTCCTGCAAATCTTTAATGTAGGCCCGGATCGCGTTCCAGCCATCTGCATCCAGCGCCTTACCATTCTTATCGGTTCCTACACTCATAAACTGATCGAGTGGTTCTATCTCTTCGGTTACCAACTTTTGGACCCAGTCAATTTGCTCCTGGAATTCCGGCTCCACAGAAAAATCTATTGTCATTTCTCATTTCTCCTGATTGTTTTGAAGATCTTGTTGTTTCGAATACCTGTTGTTTTAAATACTTGCTGTCCTAAATACTTGCTGTTTTAGTACCGTGGTTCAACAATGCCACTTTTGGGTTACAAATAACAAATTATTCGATATTCGAATGCGTTGATATAACTCAATTAAAAATTAGTAACTCTCGACGGTATTCTCAAACCTGAACCCACCCTGGGCAAGAACCAGACGATGCCTTCCCCCTGAAATATCAGCATCCCAGTCAGCATAGCCCGCATCACCGGACCACATGGCGACTCGCTCACCATCCTTGTCCTTGGCGACCCGGGTTTCGTATATTTTTTCCGGGTTATCATTGAAATAAGACAGTATTGCGTCCGTCGTCCCATACCGGGTCAACTGATACAGGGTGATCCAGGTCGGTGGAGCCAGATCGATCTGACCCATCGAATGATGATCCAGGGCTTCTGCTGGCTTAACCCAGCGATGATTGAGAATCTCCTGACCGTCGACACTGACCGCACCTGCAGATTGTGCAGCCGCTGCAAAAAACCAGGTCGCGAATCGCTTCGGAGTACCAGGCGGTGGCGTCCAATGTGCAAACCAGACAAAGCCATCGCTTTCAACCTGAAGCCCGGATTCTTCCTCTGTTTCACGCACCGCTGCATTCAGGGCAGCCGTCTGGAGCTCTCCGTCCTCAGTATAGTCTTCGGCATCTATGCGACCGCCGGGAAAGACCCACATGCCACCAAAACTGATCTTCTGGTTTTTCTGTAGCATGAGTACTTCGACACCTGCATCTGCGGTATCTCTCAACAGTACGACAGTAGCCGCTGGAATCGCGGGTGCCTCCTGATTGTTATTCTCCAGGTCGCCATAGATGTCATTACGATGTTTCTTGTCTTCCGCCATGGAACTGCCTGTATTTTTAAAAAAAGTTAGAATACCATTTATTTAAAACCGGATTGGCACTTTGGACCAGGAACACTGTGAGTATTGAGTTGGGAGGAGTAAATCCAGACTAACTGCCATTCGCACCAGACTCTTTCACTAAGCCTTGAGATAATTCCTGGCTATTTCAGCGTGCAATGCCATACCGTATGACATCCCGGCCTCATTCAAAATCATGCGGTTTGAATGGCAGGGAGCGGCCAGGCTCGGATCCTGGGGCTTGACTCCAAGAAAGAACATCGCCCCTGGCCAGCGTTGCAGCAGATAGGAAAAATCCTCCGCACCCATCATGGGAGATTTACTGTTGATGTAGCCATCGGCGCCCAACAGATTTCTTGCGATCTCGCTGGCAAATTCGACAAAACCCCCATCATTGACGGTAACCGGATAGCCCCGCTCCATCGAAAAATCAATCTCCATCTCATAAGCTTCGGCAATCTTCCTCGCCACCCGTTCTATCCCTTCATGGGCCAGGACCCGTGATTTCTCAGATGTGGACCTCAACGTTCCTGTTAGTGAAGCAGTTTCGGGAATCACATTTGACGTTGTTCCAGCTTCTATTTTCGTCGTCGTCAGTACCACCGGGTCAAAGGCATTAATACGCCGGGTAACGAAGGTTTGTAACGCCTGCACGATTTCACAGGCTACCGGGATTGGATCAAGGCAATCATGTGGCATAGACGCGTGCCCACCCTTGCCCCTGACATCAATTGTCCATACGTCCGCTGCTGCCAACATCGGCCCAGGGCGAGAAACAACCTTGCCAATATCCAGCAACGGGGTTATGTGGATCGCGAAGACCGCATCAGGTGAATGAGGCGCATCAAACAATCCTTCATCAAGAGCGACCTTGGCGCCGTAGTATCCTTCTTCCCCGGTTTGGAAAAAGAAGTCCACCGAGCCGTTCAGATCCTGTTTTTCCTCGTGCAGAAGCCTGGCTGCGCCCACCAACATCGCGGTATGGGAATCATGGCCACAGGCATGCATTTTGCCCATGTTCCTGGAAACAAAATCCAGATCATTATCTTCCGGCATGGGAAGTGCGTCCATATCAGCTCGAAGCAGTATGCGTGGGCCAGGTTTACCCCCATGCAGGGTGGCAACCAGTCCAGTGGTCCGCTGGCTGTATCGGATATTGAGATCCAGGCCAGCGAGGGATTCCACCACCGCAGCTGTGGTTTCCGGGAGTTGATTACCCAACTCCGGGTTAGCATGAATCTTTCGGCGCAGAGAGATGATATCAGGCAGTATCTGTTCTGCCCTGGCCAGGGTATCGATGCTCATAGAGCCACCTACCTTGTTGGATGGGGGTTGGTGGAATGCAATGTACCATGACTACAAGGTGGATTCGCCCACCACCTGCAATCTATGTATCACCCGCTCGTCATCGCCATGATCATGAACAGCGTAGTGAAGCACAGAACGGTTATCCCACATCACCAGATCACCGGCCTGCCAGTGATGGCGAGCCTGGTATTCCATGCTGGTGCTGTGGCTAAACAAATAATCCAGCAAAGGCTTGCTTTCCTCACGGCTCCAGCCGGTGAAGTTTCTCGTAAACGCCCTGCACACATACAATGCCGGATCGCCGGACTCATCGTGAGATCGCAGTACGGGATGAGTGGCTTTTGGAGCAGCAGCTTCATCCTGGCCATAGAGCCTGGCGAGCCCTGAGGCCGTGTGAAAAGCTGTGGTGTTCTGCAAAGTTGCTTTTAAACCCTCCGACAGATCCTGGTACGCCAAATGCTGATTGGAGAATGCGGTGTCACCCCCAAATTCCGGCGCTGCATGAGCATAGAGCATGGTCAGTTTTGGCGGTGCCTGGTTATAGGACATATCAGTATGCCAATGTTGATTCACATCACTGGATTTGCCCCTGTTCTTGAGCTCGATGATATCCGGATGGTCTTCCAATCCACCGTAGGGAAATTTCACCAGTTCACCCCATCGCCGGGCAAACGCAATATGATCATCGGGTTGCAGATCCTGATTTCGGAAGACAAGGACATGGTATTGACAAAATAGCTGATTAAGTTTCTGCCAGGTCGAGAGGTTTACATCTTCATCTTTTACGCTGTCCCCGTCGCCTTCAATTACCCTGATGTCAATATCTTCAACAATCGCACCCAGGGGTGCTGCCATTTGAGTGACTCTCATATCCCGCCTATATCCCTAACTCATTCCTTAAAACCAGGCATTACATCAAGACATAATCGCCATTACAATAATCCAAACGCTCATGCCAACGCCGGTAGCAAAACATAGAACCCGTGCTGGTGCGATATTATTGATATAGAAAATACCATGCAGCAGTCTCGCCGCCACCCAAATCATCGCGGCGGTCGACCAGTTACCGGCCGGGTCTACGCCAGCCATCATCGCAGTGAGATTGGCGACAGCAAATACAGCCAGCGCCTCCCAGGCATTAGACTGTGCACCCCAGGCGCGGGCACCAGCCTGCACCAGCTTCTCCGCCTGAACCCGGGGTTCATTGAGATCCACATTGCTGAACTGCCTGATACGAAACGGTACGGATGTTCCCGCCCATACATAAGGCAGGATGACACCAGCAAGCAGACACCACAGTTGAATTGTCATCGATACGCTCCTTTTTGGGTTGAGTAAACATTACTATTACGGTGAACGACGGTCCAGGCCTGTTTCCCACCTGTTCTGGAAGATCACATATTCCGATTGACTCACAATAACGGGACACCCAGTCTCAACACGGTATCAGCCAGTTTTGGTTACTCTCCTGGAACGATCAGGCCGATGAAAAAGCGCCCGCTAGATGCAAGGCGCATATTCAAGACGCTCATTCCGCGACTAATTCGCCGGCCTCAAATTGTTGGTAAGCTGCGTGCCAATTGTTCACTTCCTCATAAGCCAGGGCAAATTCAAGCAACATTTTGTCCTGGCCAATCGGGGCAATAAACTGAATACCCATCGCAGCTCCGTCCCTGAAACCGGCAGGTAATGCAACGACGGGGCAACCGCTCAATGTCCCGCCGATAACAACTTCCATCCAACGGTGATAGGTATCCATATTGTTGCCGTCAATCACACTGGGCCAGTGCTCCTCCACAGGAAAGGGAAATACCTGTGCCGATGGCAACGCCAGGATGTCCCATTTGGTAAAGACCTGATTCACCGCCCGGTACCAGTCCGATCGAACGCTGCTGGCATCGGTCACTTGAGCAGCGGTGAGATTGAAACTCTGCTCGATTTCCCAGATTAGTTCAGGTTTCAGTAGCTCCCGGGAGGTTGGATTTTCGTAGAGAAGCCTGCGCCCTCCAGCAACCATCCACTGACGCAGCACTAACCAACACTGCCACAGACTGGCCATGTCGAAATCGATGGAAGCGGGGGTCACAATGGCCCCGGCGGTTTCCAGGTTTTTTAAACTGGCCTCACACAATTCCAGCACCCCGGGTTGCATTGCAAGGTAACCGTCATAGTCTGCCAGCCACCCAATTTTCAGATCTTTTAATGACCCCATACTAAAGCTGTCCGGCGCCCCAACAGGTTCCTGCACACTCAAAGGTGACCGGTTACTTGCACCAGCGAGCGTCGTAAATAACTGAATAACGTCCTCAATGGTTCGACCCATGGGACCTTCGGTTGAAAGTTGATTGAAGAACAGATCCTGCTTTGCTCTGGGTACTCTGCCAAGACTCGGTCGTATCGCAGCGATGTTGTTATATCCAGCGGGGTTTCGCAGCGACCCCATCATGTCACTGCCATCAGCCACGGGAAGCATGCCGGTGGCCAGCGCTACCGCTGCGCCACCGCTGCTCCCCCCTGCAGTCAGGTTAATGTCAAATGCATTCCTGGTTGGGCCGTATACCGGGTTATAAGTCTGCGAGCCCAACCCAAATTCAGGAACATTTGTTTTACCGATAAAAATCGCACCTTGCTGGCGGATACGCTCAACAAACAAATCGTCCTCCGTTGCAATCGTGTTAGCAAATACCGGAGACCCAAAGCTGGTAACGAATCCTTCAAGATTAGCCAGGTCTTTAACCGCGTGGGGTAAACCGTGCATCCACCCCCAATATTCACCACGGGCCAGCGCTTCATCCGCCTGCCTCGCCTGTTTCAACAAATCCTCAGCATCCACTAATTCAACGATGGCGTTGTGTACCGGATTAAAGGCTTCGATACGTTGCAGGGTCTGGCGCATATACTCACGACAACTGATATCCTTGTTGGCAATCGCGCGTGATGCTTGTATTGCAGACAGGTACATACTATTTTTCCCGTTTTTTTGTTCGGCTAAAGCCAGGATTCCCATGAAAAAAAGAGTATGTCATTTTGTGGATAGTTTACGAACCTTTTTAGCGACGCACTGGAGTGCGGAAATCAAGTAGCGATGCAGATACACTTACTGAAAACCCGACTGGTTAATTCATACATTGTTGAATACCAGGAAAACCTGTTGGTGGTGGACGTGGCGTTGGGCTGTCATGAACATGTTGCCGCCTTTATCACCGGTGAGTTAGGACGTTCACTCTCTGAAGTTGCGCTAATCACCTGTACTCACGACGACCCTGATCATCTGGGCGGAGTCAAGGCACTGGCGCAACTGTGTGGTGCCCCTGTTGGATTGCCCTACGCTTCCAAAAAACGGCGGCGTAAATTATTGAATGATCCCCATGCCTTCTTTTTCCGCTTTTTTACCATGTTCAAGGAAGCATTTCGGCCAAGGGCCTGGCTCATGTATGCAAACCCCCAACGCTCGTCGAAAGCCAGAGCTGAAATCCTGACCCTTCAGACAACAGATCAGATAAATCCAGTCTCCCGGGTTTCCGAGACAAGCCGTATCAAGGATCGTCAAACCCTGCCTTTTTTCAGTGAGTGGCAACTGATCCATACCCCCGGTCATTCCTGGGACAGCTGCTGTTATTACCACGAGCATTCTGCAACGCTGATCTCCGGCGACACGCTGCTAGGTAGCCGGCGCAAAGGCCATCTGGTTGCACCTGCTATTCTTGCGAATCCGAAACACCTGAAATCAAGCTATCGACAGTTATCAAACATGCGTATCAAGAGAGTTTTCCCGGGACATGGTTCCATGATAGAGGGTGATCACCTGATACATAAAAACCTCTAGTGTCGTGTCCTGTATTTTGGACAAGCGACCGCTGGAAGCATACATTAGCGGACACAATACACGGAGCAACAATGATGAACGAAGAAGAAAAACTCAAATTATCTCGCCAAATTACTGATCGACTACCAGCACCAGAAGAAATCCGTGACGATTGGGGAAAGTTAATTATCGACACCGTCTTACCGGAAGGCGTCTGGTCAAGAGACGGCCTTTCCCAGAGAGATCGTAGTTTGATAACCGTCGCGGCGTTAACCGCTCTGTATCGACCGAACGAGTTACGACTACATATTGGTCGTGCACTGGATAATGGTCTTAGCCGAACAGAAATCAGTGAACTTATTATGCATATGGCAATTTATGGCGGCTTTCCCGTTGCCGTTGAAGGTATGCATATCGCCACGGAAGTTTTCGAAAAACGCGACAAAAGAAAAAAGGAATAGGCTAGTGGAGTGTCAATCGATGGTGTGTAAAAACGGCAGAACCGTTTTCGCCAGCGATGTCACTGTTTTCTGTTTACTGAGCCTGTCCATCGCCGTGGTCAGTGCTTTTTTCTGCGGTTTCGCAAGCTTTTCAATTCGAGAAAACAGCTCGATATTCTGAACCTTTACCTGGCCTCGTTTAGCATGACTGCGATTTTTTAGCTGAGAGAACAAGTTAACGAAACGCCCCAGGACCACAAACGGAAAGTTTTTATCGCGAGCAGGTCCCTGGCAGGCTTCATAACCACCCAGAGGCAGTCCCTTAACTCGTAACTTTGTAAGCCTATCGCCGCCAAACAGAGCTCCGCCGTACCCCACCAGGGCACCACCTAATGCGCCCAACATAAAACTCTGGCCTGCAACGGCCGCATCAACTACTGCACCTGCGGTTGCGCCAGAGGCGGCGGCAAAGGTCAGCAACTGTCGCTTGTTTAGCCCCCAGGCGTACCAGTGTTCGACGTCGAACAATTGCGGTGGATAGTCCATGGATTCCACCTCGAGTTCACTGTGATTAAAGGTAAAAACAGTTTTCATTTTTTCAAATGCGTCTTTCTCCCGTTGCTGCATCCAATCCTTGTATATTTGGGCGACAATTGACTCCAGCGCTTTTGCCTGTGATTTATTCAATGCTTTTTGCCGATACTCATGACTGCAGAGGTCTTCAAGTAGATCTCCAAGGATCGTTGCACATTCTTCTACAATATCTACTTTTTGTTGCCGTAGATCCGAGATCAGCCGGTACAAGCTGGATTGCCAAGTCGGCTGAAGGTGGGCAAAGGCTTCCAGCAGTGAGATCTGTTTATCAAAATCTGCCTGCATGGGATCAAATACCCTAACAAGCCTAAAATACTGAGCCAGGGCACTTTCCCACGCCGTCACATATTCTTCATTTTCGATAGGATTGATCAGGGCCATACTGGCTCGACCGGTCCATCTTAGAATCTCCATCTCTGCCTCATATTCTGCGCCATAAGGACGAGAGCCATCCACAACATACAATATCGCCGCGCCCTTCATCAGAGGCGTGAGTATTTCAACTTCATCAGGAAACTTTTTCTGGCACCCTTCACTGGATACAAACAACTGCACTGCCCGGGACCGCTGATCGGCACTACCGGCATGCTTTTTTAACCACTTGAGGGCTTGCGTGGGTCTTTGGAAACCCGGTGTATCGATCAACTCAAAACCACTGGTCGCGGTACTCACCGGATACGCAGACGCCCTGGTTGTGGTACCGCCGCGTCTTGATATCAATATAGCGTCATTGTGAGACAAGGTGGAGACGATCGACGACTTACCCTTGTTGGGATGCCCAACGACCGCGAACCGGGGCGTGATAGCATTCACTTCATACCACCTGTGCGCCAGGCCAACAATTGCCAATTGTCCTGGGTCGCCGTGAAGCGGCGCCATTCTTCGAGATGAAAGTCCGTCACAGCTTCTTGAGCGGAGTTTTTCCAGTCTACCGGCAGCAGGTAACCATGGGTATCGTGCAAGTAATCAGCCAATTCAGCCAACGGTGGTTCCCAGGACTTTACCAGCACCAATTGGCTCCCCACAGCTTGTTGCGCCTGGGAGTGTTGAGCATCTTCGGCCGTTGGACCGGCATGAAGTTCACCGCTGATTTGCTGTGGATAGTGTTTTGCGAGTTGCTCAACGATCAGGTCCGGGATGCCGCCCCAGTTCACCAGCGTGCAGGTGTTCTCAATTCGGGTGACAACGGGTGCCAGAATTTCCTGACCCTCTCCCTGATAGTCCCGGGATTGCCGGCTCACTGGGTCCTGTCGTTCAGCCCGGGACATTTTTCTCAGAATCATGATACGCGCGGCAACAAGCAGTAAGCCTCTGGGAAGAAAACTGTAAAATATCTGGATCGCCAGTACAAATTGCCACCACTGGGCATAGCTTGAAATAGAAGCATTTCCGGGCGCGATGCGGGAATCCTGGGTCTGCAACAACAATTCAACCCCAGGCTGCGCAGCCTCCCAGTACCGCCAGGGTGCGGACAGCCATTGCAACAATGGCAACAAGTCCTGCGCTGTCAGCAAGGTACTTCGCCAGACGAAGTTAATGTCAGTCGCCAATAGCAGTAAGAAAAATACCACCAGCCCCGCCAGACTAAAACAGATAGCCACCAATTGACTGGCCTGAAAAAACCATAACCGGTCGAACCCCTGTTGTCTCAGCTGTCGCCAGAACTGCTGTTGCTCCGGCGACCACAAAGGCAATCTTTTCAGTAATTGGGCAAAATTGAACCCGCTGCCAAACAACAGTGAAATCGTGGAGATTACAACGCTGGCAATGGGTAGAAACAAGTAGACCAGCAACAGGTAAAGGATGTTAACCCGGCCCAACTCATCACCGACCAGTATGGCCCAACCGGTAAAACCGCCAAAGAAAAAGCCCGCAACCGAAAGCAGCAGGGTTACCCCGCCGTTCAGGTTTGTCCTTAAGTCGCTGGAATGCGGCATTAACCGTATATCATTAAATCATGTCATTTGATAAGCGAAGCCAGGTCAATCTGGTACAGATCTGCGACATTCTGACTCAGTATCGCGCGCTTCATCTCTGGCGTCAGCACTTTGGTATGTTCTTCCAGCATGGCCTGTGACCAGGGCCAGGTGGAGTCAGAGTGTGGAAAGTCATTGGCCCACATCAATCGCTTCCAGTTCATCATTTCGGCACTCCTGAAAGCAACCCAATCGTCCTGGAATGTGGTATAGATATGCTCAGAAAAATACTCGCTGGGCAGCTTCGACAACGCTACATTCGGGGCCAGCCAATTCCTGTGTCGCTTGTACGCATGGTCCATTCGATACAGATAATGTGGTACCCAGCCTGCGTCTGCTTCAACACAAACTACTTTCAATTCGGGATATCGTTCAAAAACCCCGCCAAATATCAATGTCCCCATGATGTCCTGGTTGCCACGGATAATTGACAGGAAGCTGTTGATTCTGGGTCCCCGATGCCCTCCGCCTTTGGTCGTCAGAATATGAAACGAAACCGGCAGTTCAAGCTCAATGGCTTTCTCCCAGACCGGATTATAAATTTCAGAATCGAAGTCTTCTTCCTTCGGGTTGCCTGACATCATCACACCACGCAGCCCGAGATCTTTAATGGATTGCAGGTCTCTGACAGTTTGATCCGGGCTGCTCACCGCTGTTTGCCCACAACCCAGCAATCGATCAGGGTTTTCACTGCAGTATTCACTGATCCACCGATTGTATGCGTCAAAGCAGGCTTGCTTGTAGTCAAAATCCTTGTGATTACACAACATCATGCCAACAGTCGGGTAAATTATTTCTGCGGCAACACCATCTTTTTCCTGGTCAGCGACCCGCGCCGTTGGGTCCCAACCGCTACGGTGGAGCTCTTCAAATTTCACGCCACCGGTGGTGATTTCTTCCGGCTTTTTTCCAGCTGCGGCAACCAGTCCCAGTTGAATAGGTCGATCCATGCCATCAATGATAAAAACATCGCCAGTGTCCAACGACTCAATGCGGGGCGCACGGTCTTTATAACTGGCATCAATGTAATCGACGTAAGTGCCAGGGGCTTCTGTAATATGAGAATCTGCTGAGATAACGGGGTAATCCATCTGCACCTCGAAGAAAATTTGAATGCTACTTTATACGCCATTCGCCGCACCATTTATACTCCTTACAGCACTGGCATTGCCGCCAGTCTTGATGCAGACTCTTGGCTCGACCACATGGAAATTGTGATGCCACACACCATAGAACCTGCGAACAGTGGCCGATCAAAATGTCGCGGTTGCGGCCAGCCAATCAGCAAGGGCGAGTTACGTTTCGGCGAACGGTTGCCAAATCCCTTTAGCGACGATAGTGAGATGACCTTATGGTTCCATATCGATTGTGCTTCGCTGAAGAGACCGGAGTCCCTGGCGGAGGTCATCGATGCGGAGGCAAACGATCCTGTGAATCAGCTGGAGAATATCAAGACCCTGAGGACCACCGCTAAATTCGGTATTGAATACCATCGCACCCAGCGTATTGATGGCGTTGAACGTGCCCCCAGCGGCAGGGCCCATTGCCGATCCTGCCAGGAAATGATTGGTAAAGACGAGTGGCGAATTCGTCTGGTGTTTTTTGAAGATGGCATGTTCAACGCTGCAGGGAACATACATTTAGGCTGCTCAGAGGCATATTTCGAGACAACCGATATTATGAACCGACTCCGGCATTTTGGGGGAGAACTGTCTGACGCAGATATCACTGAAATCAAGGAGCATCTTTAACCTGTCATCAAATAGCGTGTCACCAAAAAGCTTGTCATCAAAAGACGTGCGATCAAGAAAGGTTGTGGCGCTCCCCACAGACTATTCAGATCGGGTCTATGCGGGGGTTTTAGGCAAGGTCATCGGCGTTTATCTCGGCCGACCTTTCGAAGGCTGGACTTACGAGATGATTCAGGAACGACTGGGTGATATCGAATATTACGTCCACGACAAGCTGGATGTTCCTTTGTTGGTTACTGACGATGATATCTCCGGCACATTTACATTTTTGAGAGCCCTGGCTGACAATCATGCGAATCCGGAAATCAGTGCAAAAGATATCGGCAACAGCTGGCTTAATTACATCATTGAGAACAAATCGATACTGTGGTGGGGTGGGATGGGCAATTCCACTGAACATACGGCGTTTCTCCGGCTGAAAAGTGGTATAGAAGCACCTCGCAGCGGTTCTGAGTCCTTGAACGGCAAGGTGGTCGCGGAACAGATCGGGGCACAGATTTTTATCGACGGCTGGGCTATGGTGGCGCCCGGTGATCCGGACCAGGCTGCAAAATTCGCGGAAGCTGCCGCACGTGTCAGCCACGATGGCGAGGCTGTTTATGGCGCGATTGTCATGGCAGTCATGGAATCGATGGCTTTTATCGAAAGTAATATCCAAACCCTGATTGACAAGGCTTTGACTTATATCCCGGTTGATTCTGTGATCAGTCGACTGATTGAGGATGTTCGTGCCTGGCACGCCAGCGAAAGCGACTGGCGCGCCACGCGAGAGCTGTTGGCTGCTGACTACGGATATGACAAGTTTGGCGGCAACTGCCATATGGTGCCGAACCACGGTTTGATCATTCACTCACTGTTGCATGGTAACGACGACTTTTCCGAAACACTAAAAATCATCAACACCAGCGGCTGGGACACCGACTGCAATTCCGGCAATGTCGGCTGCCTGATGGGTATAAAGAATGGATTGACCGGTATCGACGTGGGTGTAAACAAGGGTCTGGACTGGCGATCCCCGGTAGCGGACCGAATCTATATCCCTACCGCTGAAGGCGGCAGGGGCATCAGCGACTGTGCACATGAAGCCGTCGAGATTATTAACCTGGGCCGCGCTTTATCCGGTGAAAAAAGCTGGTATCCGAAACAAGGGGCACAATTTCATTTCGAGTTTCCCGGTGCTGTGCAGGGATTCACGATCACCGAGGGAGACGCAGAAATCAGCAATGTCCCGGGGCACAGCAAGAGCGGCCAGAGAAGCCTGAAGCTGATACTGAATACCCAGGTCTATTGCGGCACCCCTGTTTTTGTACCGAGCAAAGATGCGGCGAAATACTTTGAAAAAAGAGGTTATGCACTGATGGCGTCGCCCAGGGTTTATGCCGGGCAGATCATTGAAGCAAGTCTTAAAGCAGATGAGAATAGCCCCGATTGCATCCAGGCTTGCGTATACATCCGTTACTACGGAGAGAACGATCAGGTGATTACTCTTCAGGGGGACTCAGCTTCGATCGAGCCGGGGATTGATGCGACGCTCAGGTATGAGATTCCAGCGGCTGCTAACCCGGTTTTCGAGATCGGAGTTTTCGTTTCATCGAGCGGCCAATGCATAGCCTATCTCGACTATGTGAACTGGTCCGGTGAACCTCGAATCCAACTGACCAAACCGGATCACAAGGGAACCATGTGGCGACGGGCCTGGGTTACTGCAACCGATAACTTTGACAGTTGGCGAGAGCCGTATCGACTGGTGCAGAATACCGGCACCGGGCTATTGATACAGGGCAGCAGGCAATGGCGAAACTACAATATTCAAAGCGATATCACACCACATCTGGCAGCCCGTGCAGGTATTGCCGCCAGGGTGCAGGGTTTGAAACGCTACTATGCTTTCCTGCTCGTAGCTGGTAACAAACTACAACTGGTGCGCATGTTGAATTCCGAAACGTTGTTGGCGGAATGCGATTACAACTGGCGGTTCGGTGAAACCTACCAGATGTCGATGTCTGTGCAGGATGACCTGATCACTGCCCAGGTCAACGGGACGCAAATTTTCTCCTACCGTGATGAGAATCATGATCTGTCTGACGGGAGCATCGCGCTTGTGATTGAAGAGGGAAGAACCGCAACCCAGGTGGTTGAAATTCAGCCACTGATTTAAGAACCGACATAATCACCCTGCTAGGCTAATACCGTAAAACCGCTGGGAACCACGTCAAGCAGACGCTGCGCTTCCGCTGACAATGCCAATATGTCCTCTGGCGTATTGGTTGCCAATTGGTTCTCGATGGGCCTGAGCCAGCTTACCAGGTAACCCAGATACAAACCCATTCGCATGTCCGGGGTGGCATTGGCGCCTCCAGAATGAATGACATTGCCGGAATAAAGCAATGTGGCACCTTGGGGCATCACGGCGAGGCAGACTTCAGAATCCTTCGGCTTGCGATCCACCGCCCATTGATGACTTCCAGGCACCACCCGGGTCGCGCCATTGTTTTCCGTGAAATCGGTCAGGGCAATATTGGCGCTAATAAGGATTTCTTTGCCTGCTTCATGCTGTTGGGCCCGATACCAGGAACCACCGTCGGTATGAAATTCCTGGACCTCCTGGTCCTGGTTCAAAACCATAAGTTCCGCATTGCTCAAACGGAAATCTCTTGCCCGCCTGTCAGATTTAAGAAAATGTTCGGCCATGGACAGTAAAAAGGGGTTCATCAGCACCTCTGACATTAACGGAGATTTGCTGAACAACCCATGGAGCCTCTTCGTCTGGTTGCCATAAAACTCATCCCTGAGCCCCAGCTCATTTTCACCCCATTGCATGGCTTTGATATAGCCTAAAAAGTCGTCTTTGATTTGATCGCAAAATTCCGGCGCAAACAGACCATGAAGAATACATCCTCCATCGTGCTCGATGGCGGAGAAAATACTGTCAGGACTATCATCACTCTGAAAATGCTGTAGTTTAGGCATCTTCTGCCCCCGCACGATCAGCCTTCGCCCAGGACTTTTTGTAGATTCTCTCGCATAACCGCCAATCCACCTCGCAACTTTTCGACGGTTTCCAAATCCAGGTTCTGTTCTGCGACGCCGTTCATCTCACTCACCACCTTCATCAATTGCCTGTCAATGGTAGCAGTTTTCCGGTGAGATTGACGTTCTTAACCCTTCGATCATTGGTGCTGGGTTTACGAGCCACCCATTTCACAGGCTTCCAGCGCATCCAGGGTTTTACCGCCGGTAATTTACCCTTGTTCAATCGATCTGCCACGTCCGTTTGGGCCGGATACTATTTTGTTGAGCCTGGGGCTTATACTGCACATGGGCGCTTTGAATTCACCACCCGGAACGGGGTAGACTTCACCGGAATTCCACCTGGATTATTTCGTGAACAAACGCAGTAAACTTTCACAGGGCTTATTAGAGCTCAAAGCAGACTACCGTGACGAGCTGCCAGACAAGCTTGCTGATATCGCTGAAAAATGGTCACAGATCAGTACTGACGGTTGGCAGGAAGAACTGGCACGTCCTTTATACAATGCATGCCATCATCTAGCCGGTACCGGGGAAACTTTTGGATATTCAAATATCACGCGGTACGCCCGAATTCTGGGGACCGAACTCACTCGTGTCTTTGATGACGAGGGTGTACCTACCCAGGACCGCATCGACGAAATAAGTGAGGCCATTCGCCATCTTATGGTCAATGGCCCTGTCGAGGATGAAGCACACCCAGGCGACGACCTGCAATCGACTGAGACCGGAGATGGCGAAAAGACCACTGACGATCACCAGACTACCGGCTCAGAACACGAACAGAATGCGCGCAGAGTCCAACCGTTATCTACATTGCCCATCTATATCGTTGAGGACGACGTGGCGCTGGCGGATCATATAGTCATGGAGCTGGCGCTGCAGGGGTATGATGGCCGTGCAGTATACAACCTGGCTGACCTTGAACAGAAAATTCGTCAGTCCGGTGTGACCCCTGGAGCGATCGTCATGGATGTGGCTTTCCCAGAAGCGACTACCGGCGGAATCGATATCATCAATAAATTCCACGAGGACCAGATACTAAAAGCGCCGGTGATCTTTATTTCAGCAGACGATTCTTTTGCTAACCGACTGGAAATAATTCGCGCCGGTAGCGATGCCTTTTTTGTAAAACCATTCGAAACAACGGTGCTGATCGAAAAACTGGAGTCTCTTGTTGGAGAGACAAATCCTGACCCTCTGCGGATTCTGGTGGTTGATGACGACCAGCCGTTTACGAAGCAGATATGCCTGACCCTGGAAGATGCCGGACTGCACACAAGGGCGATCAACAACCCTACTCGCGTTATCGGCGAGGTACTCGAATTTAATCCCGACCTTGTTATTCTCGATATGTACATGCCTGAGGCTAACGGCATGGAAGTAGCTCAAATTCTGCGCCAGCATGAATCCTGTGGCGACATTCCATTGCTGTTTCTCTCCGCTGAAACGGATCCGGCAATACGAGCTGCCGCACTCAACGTTGGCGTTGACGATTTCCTGATGAAACCCGTTGACCAAAAGTACCTGGTTTCATCAGTTGCCAATCGTGCCCAGCGAGCTCGCGCCCTGGCAGCAAAAATTTATCGTGACAGCCTGACACAGCTGCTGGTGCATGATGAGATCAAAAGACAATTGGCCGTTCAAGTCTCTGCTGCCCGACGCCGAAAATCAGAGCTGAGCTACGTGATTCTTGATCTGGATAACTTCAAGCAGGTCAATGACAAACATGGCCACCTGACCGGTGACCAGGTCATCAAGAGCCTTGTGAACCTGTTACGTCGAAGTTTCAGGCGCAACGATATTCTCGGTCGTTACGGTGGTGAGGAGTTTGTCGCCATCATGCAGGATACCAATATCGCTGACGCGGCGATCGTTCTGGAAAGGGTTCGATATGAATTTTCGCAGACCAGCCACAAGTCCGAGACAACCGGCGAGCAGTTCTTTGTAACATTCAGCGCCGGAATCAGCAGCTTCCCGGTTCACCAGCAGCCTGAAGAGTTGCAGTCCAGTGCTGACAAGGCGATGTATGCTGCCAAGGAGGCTGGCCGCAATAAAGTCAACCTGGCCTGAACGGTACCCCCGGCGAAGCCATCAGCTCCAAAGGTTTCACACGTATTGGTCATGTAATCGAACCCATTCCATTCCATAATTAAGTCCAGCTTCATCTCTTCCCCGGGGTACCAGATCCAGCATCTGGTCGGTGGCATTGAGGGGGTCGAGGCCGCGGGCATAGGTCGAGTAGGTGTGAAAAATGTCGCCGTTTTCAGCTTTAAGAAAAACACTCAAACCGGGCTGTTCTTCCATCACACTGGTTTCGCGGTAATTGTAAATACCGGTTTTCTGATCCGGGAAAGAGACCTGATAGTCGCTGTTAAACGAGTTGCCAGCCGAGGAGAGCCAGTTAAAGCGCCAGCCCATTCGTTCTTTAAAACCCTGGAAGACTTGCCACGGCGCCTGGGAGATGACTGCCAGGGATACATCCCGTGCACCAATATGCAGGTTGATGGCATCGTATTGGTCCGCCCAGAATGAGCAGCTTTTACAACCTTCTTCCCAATCAGGGCCGTACATAAAGTGGTAGGTAATCAATTGGCTTTTCACCGCGAATAACTCACTGAGTCGTTTATCGCCGTCCGAGCCGGAGAACAGATAGTCCTCTTTTACCGCACGCCAGGGCAAATCCCGGCGTGCCTGGGCAATATCATCACGCAAGCGCGCAAGTTCTTTCTCACGCACCAAAAGTGTTTGCCGGGCAGTCAGCCAGTCTTCTTCTGATACTTTTTCGGCCTGTATCTTTGTTGATGTCATTCTGTTCCTCCCTGTTGAGATGCGATCTTCCTGCGATGCCTTTGGTACAGGCAAGACCCCACTTCACACTAACGTAATCTGGGATCTCAACTCTACGGTATTTCCTTCGGGGTCCTGAATATATACAGACTGCCCCAACCCCTGTGCACCATTGCGTTCACCAAACTCGCCAACTTCAATACCATGAGATTGCAGGTGACTACGGATTTGTTCTTCAGAAATTGATTTGAGCCGGAGGCAATAATGATCGACATTGTTTTCGGTTTTTGTGGGAGACCCTCCACCCATACGACCCAAACGGCTGTCGACATTCACCAGGTCTATCAAGGCGTCGCCTGCTCGCAACTGTGTCAGACCGATCTCAGGCAGCGTTTCCCGCTCTATTTCACAACCTAAAACACCACAGTAAAAATCCAGCATCTGCGTCAGCTTGTCGGTTCTCAGGACGATATGATCAATCGCTGCAATTTCGAACACTTGATTCGTCTTGCCCTTGATGTTCCATGGCACTATATACCTGCCAATACGTTCCTACCACTTGCTAACAACAATCTTATTTCAGCGCCTCATCAAAAACGAACAGATCAGTAAGTAGCGCGCGCAGGTGTATTGAGGCATTGAGATTGTCAATCAGTTGTGAGCTGATGGAATTCTGCGCCAGCACCAGCCGGATCGCACCACGGGTCTTGCCCGCGTCACTGTCGAGCGTGTTGATAAATTCACGGTAGGTATCAACGGAAGCCGGGTTTTTTTCTTCCGCCAGGGCTGCGATTACCCCAACCAGGTCATTCAATGACTGATCAATAGCATTCAGGTAAACCCTGATTTCCGCTTCATGGGCGGCGCCACCGCCTGCTTCGTGCCCCTGGGCGGCATAGGCCAGCATGAATTCATAGGCTGATTCAATTTTATCAATCCGATTATCGAATTCGGTGCGGTTTTTTGTAAAGGGTTCACCGGGCATCTTAGTTCCGCCATTTCTCTGGGTCATGTTGGTCCAGGAGTTCAGCCCTGGTCAGCTTGCCCGATATCATTGATCGGGTATACATTAGTTTCTCGGGCCTGAAGGCAAAATAGATATGAATCATGATGACTGCCAGCAAAAACAAAGCAGCCAAGCCGTGAAATATATAAACAATTCCCCAGCTTTGATCTGTTAGCCAGTAGAGATCTCTATCCCACCAGGGCGTGTCGATTTTTACCATCATCAATATGCCCGTAATCATTGTCACCAGGACAATCAGGCTGACGGAATGGTGCATCAATTTTTGTGCAGGGGAGTATTTGCCAGGTTTGATGAGTTCGCTGTCCGGGCGTTGCAGCAACCACCTGAGTGCTGCACCTATTTCCTTGACATCGCTCGATCCAAAATACATTGAATGCAGGTCCTGCCAGAAGCACGAGCGAACAACGTGAAACAAACTAACGGCAATCAGGACAAACCCTGAAACCCAATGGATAGTTACCCAGGAAAATTTAAAACCTGCGATGGGCAGAAATGCCGTAAACAACAGGATCAACACCGACACTGCTGACACCCAGTGAAGCAAGCGATCAATCAGTGAATGACGAATCACAAACTGCTCGTCTCTGGTTTTATCTACAACATCAGTCATCTGTGACCACTCACTGCTTCCGCGGTGCAAACAGCCACATAAAAAGCGCATGCACAATAACAAAGGTGGCTGCCGCGATAATAAAAACCGGCAACAGATCCCACGAAACACCTTCGAGGGCAGATTGGCCCCAGGCGTTTTGGCTATAACGGAACACTTCCATTAGTGTAGTGTCCTATACCAAACGTGCATTAAGTGGTTCTCACTTTTTCGTCACAGGAGGTGTCACAGCAAGGCGCAATCTTTTCACAAGAAGTCGCAGGTAATGTAGGTACCTTTTCAAGAAATACAACGCCGGTGTGGTGATTTTGACGATCACCTGCAGGGCAAAACAGCGAAATGGACAGCGATGATCGTAAACATGTTGTCTTTTGTTGGCTCTTCATAGATTCAAAGCTCACCTGGCCCGCCACCATCTGGCCATTTAGTGAATTGCTTAATGTGCGTTTTGTATAGGTCACTACACTAGCTGTCTCGAATCGCGCGTTTCACCAGATTCTCCATCAGGGGAATTTTGAAGTGATTGTGATTCAACGGCGTAGCGCCGCGAATCGCGGACTGTCCTGCCAGGGCTGCTGTTTCGTCATTTTTGGTACTTGCTTTGACGACACTCTCAACCACAGTCAGCCGCTTTGGCACACATTCAACCCCACCGCAGGCAATCCGGATGTCTTCAATCGTCGAACCATTTAACCTGATGGCGGCAGCTACGTTAACCAGGGCAAAGTCCCAGGTCTTGCGATCTGCAACCTTCTCAAAATAGAAACTGGCGCCAGACCAGGTATTGGGTATTCGAATGGCTGTGAGGATTTCGTTATCCTTCAGTACTGTCATGCGCTCGATATCTATCGCAGGTCCAATGAAGAATTCTTCCATGTTAACGACACGCTCACCGTCGGGTCCGGAAATAACACATTGCGCATCCAGGGCCACGAGTGCCGGTGCCGTATCGGAAGGCGACACAGCAACACAGCGATCAGCATTAAACAGGCAATGTTCACGATTCATGCCTTCAGGCGTATCGGCAAAGCACTTTTTGCCACCGGCCCGATAACAGTCTAAACCTGACCGGTAATACCAGCATCGTGTATCCTGGCAAAGATTACCCCCCAGCGTACTCACATTCCGGATCTGTGGACTGGCCACCTGGCTTGCAGCTTGCGCCAGCAGGTTGAACTTTGACTTAACCAGGTCACTATTTGCAATTTCAGTGAGTGTTGTGGTCGCACCGATTTCGATCCCGCTCTGGATTTCGCGTATCCCCTTCAACTCTTCGATGGCCAACAGGTCTATCAGTGCAGCAGGGTTTTTTACGCGATCCTTGAACCAGTCCAGGCTGTCATTTCCGCCTGCCATCACCCAGGCCTCTTTACCGAGGCGATTCACCAGCGTTAGTGCATTATCAAGATTCGCCGGTTGAAACAATTCAAAGCCTCGCATCATGTCTTTAATCATTATTTTCTCCCCCTAGAAGGTATTGACAGTCAAAGGCCCATGGGACTGTTCACGCCCGCTGGCTGCATTGATAATCATGTCCGGAACAACCGGTGTTCGGTTGAAGTAATGACCACCTAATGCATCTGAAATAGCACAAAGTAACGCCGCTGCAGCACAACCCAGCACCGGTTCGCCAATACCCCGGGCACCCACTGGATTTATCGGATCGGCCTTATCAACAGCCGTGCTTCTCATCACCGAAGGTACATCCAGGTAGGTTGCTATTCTGGACTGGTTCAACCCAACCGTTGCGGGCAGCCCATTTTGTGGATCGTAGACATGGCGTTCTTTTGTTGCCATACCAAATCCCATGACGCCGCCACCCTTGATCTGGGTTGCAAGGCCGAGCGGATGAATCACCGTACCGCAGTCGGCGACGCCAACATAGTCGATAATGTCATAAACCCCCGTCTCTACATCAAGCTCAATTTGAACAAATCCAGCGGCAAATGCAGGCGGTGTACCCTCGGATTTGAGGTTGTCCTTTGCGACACCGATCAAACCGGTTCCAGCGAGCGCAGCAACGGAGGCCTTTGTCATGGGGTTAATATCTTCCGGCGCTTCCGCACCACTGAATTTACCGCCAATTTCTATCGCACGTTTTGCTGCCGCTGCATAGGTAAGATGTTTGGTAGGATCAGCACTCAAAAATACTTTTTCTTCCCCGATGTCATAATCATCAGCTTCGCCGCCCAAATCCATTGCAGCAATTTCCTTGAGCTTCTGGACCGCATCCGTGGCGGCAACATAATTGGTCCGGGTCATCGTATAGGAAGTATTACTGCCGAACTGACCAATATTCCAGGGTAAGTGCTTGCGGGTGTCTCCGCGTACAATGACACAACTTTCCCAGTCACATTTCAGCACCTCGGCCGCAATTCTCGAGGTTGCTGTATGGGAGTAGGTACCAAGATTACCGACACCGGTATGGATATTTAACTTACCCTCGGGCGTGAGTACTACGAGGCCATCAAAACCACTGTAACCGGCACTGTGGTATGCCTGACCGACACCAATACCTGTCACCTTTGAACCCTTCTTCTGGCCACTGAGCTTTTTCTTTTCTTCCCAGCCAAATTCTTTCGACCCTTTTTCGAGTGCTTCATTAAGGTAAGCACTCGTTAAGCCACTTTTTTTCGGGCCGTATTTAGTCGCGCTGGTCGGGTCATTGATAGCTCGAATGGCAACGCGATCAATACCCAGTTGTACAGCCGCCTTGTCCATTAATGGTTCGATGGCGCAGGCGATCTGGTTCTGGCCGGGACCACGTTGCGCAAATCTTCGGGGAGTATTGGTATCAACGGGGATTCCCCTGAATGTCATCGCTTCTGGTGTATAGACCAGTGCAACTGCCTCTGCCGCTGATATATAGTCATTGAAACCGACATCGGGACCGTTCTCCTGAACAATGTAGAGATCGACTGCCAGCAGGCGACCATCTTCACGAAACCCCATTTTTAACCGACCCTGGAATCCGGCCCTGGCGGTACCGATAAAATACTCTTCGGCCCGGCTGATTCTCATCATCACAGGGCGATTTATTTTTTTCGACATATGGGCAGGTATGGACATCTCTGTATAGGCAGAGAGTTTTGATCCGAAACCACCACCACAATACTCGGCGACAAAGACAAGATCCTGCGGCTTGATGCCGATCATTCCAGCAAGAAAGGGTACAGGGAAACTACCGCTCTGGGATGATGCATGCACAATACATTTTCCGTTTTGCCAGTATGCCATGGCTGAACGGGTCTCCAGGCAGTGATGAGACGTACCGGCCGTAACGAAACTTTCATCGAGGGTGTAGGCCGCCTTTTCGAAATTCCCGTTCACGTCTCCAAAGGTCCAGGTATCTTCCGCTTCGCCCATTGGCAATTCACCTTCCTTCACCGCAGCGAAGTCCCTGGCAGTCCATTTCGTTTCCTTTATATAAGGCTTACCGCTCTTGTTACCTGCCACATTTCCATCTGTCCTTGCGTTGGCACCACCTGGATAAAGACTCTCCAGCGGATCAAGGGTAAATGGCAGGGGCTCCAGATCGAGTTTGATTTTTTCCAGTGCATCCTGGGCGATCGTCTCACTCTCAGCAGCGAGCGCCAATATTGGGTCACCAACATAATGTGGTTCATTCGTCAGCGTTGGTTTGGCCGGAGAAGTGACCGCAGGTAAATCATCTGCGGTGAGTATGCCAATGACACCTGGCATCGCCAGTGCTTCAGTGGCATCGATATTGTTTACTTTTGCATGCGGCATGGGACTCAGTAGCAAACGGCAGAAAACCATGCCCTCTACCCTGAAATCTTCGGCATATTTAGCCTTGCCAGTCACCTTGGCAACGACATCTGGTGGTGTGAAATTTTTCCCGATCAGTTTGTAGTCATTCATGTTAACTGCTCCTGCGCTGCACGCATCACCGAATTAAGGTAATGATCATAAGCGCCACAGCGGCACAGGTTACCCGACATTGCCTGCCGCGCCTCCTCCCTGCTGGGATTGGGATTGACTTTCAACAGCCCGACCGCCGACATCAATTGCCCTGGTGTACAAAATCCACATTGCGGGCCCAGTTCATCGACAAACGCCTGCTGAACCGGATGCAAATCACCATTGGCAGCTTGCAGTCCTTCAACGGTAGTTACTTTTCGACCCCTCACACCGTGACTCAATGTCGAACAGGAGTAAGTCGGCACATCATCAATTAAAATGGTGCAGGCACCACATTCACCACGGTCACAACCCAGCTTGGTGCCTGTCAGTCCAAGTTTGTAGCGCAATGTCATTGCCAGAGTCTCCTGGGGCAACACATCTACCCGACGCACTTTGCCATTCACGTTAAGGGAGATCAGTCTTTCAACAGCACCGGCAACTGAAGTTGATGTTTGGCTTTCACCGGAACACCCACTCAAAGTACCCAGCATCGAACCCGATGCGACGGTCGCGCCTGTGGCGATAATACCTTTGATGAAATTTCGGCGGGATAACCGGGCAGATTGCACCCGCGCCGCTGGATCGATATTAATATCAACATCACTGCCAGTAGCAGATGGAGTATAGATCTCGGGTTTCATAGTTCCCTCATTGATGACCATATTCTTGTTCAATCACCACTGTATCCAGATTGATTGGAGTCGGTCAAGAGGCATTGATTATTCCCCTGCAAACTTCTCCCCATAATTCGCCAGTGCTTCACTTTTATTAGTCCAACAGGTATTAGTCCAACACAACCTTCCGCCATTGGCGGACAGAGTTGATCAGATAGATATCCGGGCAGGTTTTTATTTCCTCCCGGGTAATAATTCCTTCCTCAATTTGCCTGCTATCAAGCAGGAACTGCCTGAATGTCCCGGCCAACAGGCCACAGGACAATCGGGGTGTAATCAACTTGTCATTTCGCTTGATGACAAGATTGGCGATCGTGGATTCTGTCATCTCCCGTTTTTCGTTCCAGAGCAACACATCATCGCGATCCAAAAAATTTTCCCTGGCTTGCTCAAATACACCTCGCCTGGTGGTCTTGTGGTACAAAAAAACATCACCAGAGTTCACTGCATGTCGAGCCATGGCGACTTTTCCAGGCGGCATGGACATTGCCGTGTCGAACCGTTCACTGGTTACTGTATTTTCCCCATCGCAACGCAGCAACAACCGTACCTTGTATGGCGTTGCCTCGAAATCCCGGCTGACGTTCGACAGTGTTCCTTCGATATCATCCAGATCCAGATGAATGTCGAAGTACTCGGCAGAATCACGCAATCGGCGAAGATGGTAGTCCAATAAAAAATAACTGTCTTTGGGTGTCCAAAGGAGTGTTTCGATCAAAGAAAAAGACGGCCTGAACTGTGGTTGCCGAATCGTCTTGGCTTTTAACAAGCACTCGTCATATTCCTGTTCGGCATCCGAGTCCCAGACAATACCGCCACCAATACCATATTCCAGGCCATCCTTTTTTTTATCAATCAGCGCGGTACGGATAGCAACATTAAACTGCGCATCACCGTTGGGTGACATGAAGCCTATGCTGCCGGTATAGATGTGACGTGGCGAAGGCTCAAGAGAGCGAATAATCGCCATGGTGTTAACCTTGGGTGCACCCGTGATGGAGGCGCAGGGAAAAAGCGCCTGCATCACACTAACAACGGAAACCTTCGATACAGCGCTCACACTCGATGTCATCTGCCACAAGGTTGGATATTTTTCGACCAGAAACGCACGGTTTACACGGACGCTACCTGTGGTCGCAATTTTGCCGATATCATTTCGAATCATATCGACGATCATGATGTTCTCTGCCCGGTCCTTCGGTGATTCACCCAGGCGTTTTTTTTGCGCCAGGTCTTCGGCGAGTGTCAGTCCGCGACGCGCTGTGCCCTTCATGGGTCGTGTGGAGATCCTGCCTGAACGCAATTCAGCCTTTATTTCAAAGAATAGTTCCGGTGAGGCACAGCAGACCGCATGATCATCAAGGTCGATAAAAGCGGCGTAGGGTGCATCCACGGCAAAACTGCAAAAGAGTGCCCAGGGGTCACCGGCAAACTCAGCCCGCTGGCGGATTGTATAGTTGACCTGATAAGTATCCCCTGATTCGATACGCCGCTTTATTTCATCAATGTGTTGGGAATAACGACCGGAATCCAGGGACAGCAGCCAATGATCCGGATGAACAACCGATTCTGCCGTGGCGGTTGCAATATGCTCAATCGTCTCTGGCGATTGGTACAGGCCAAAGCACAGTAGTGGGAACTGATCTGGATCCCGGGTAACCAGCGCGCAGTCAAAACCTGGCGCCGCTTCATAGCTGACAAACCCTGCTGCGTAGTAGCCAGCGTCTACTTGCGCCTGAATTCGTTCAAACATCGGCAGAACTTCATCCTGGTGGCGGGCGACAATAACCTCAACAGGATCGGAAAAGCCTAGCCAGGTACCTTCGGTTTGTCGTATCAGGAGTTTGTTAATCATCAACCTGATCGCGGATTCCAGCCTCTGACAACAGGGTCAGGATGCCAATTTGAATGGCGATGTGGCCATCAACGTTCTGCCACCATTCACCTGGGGAGTGCGAGTGACTCCCCTTGCCACCGCGGCTCATAGTCACCGCCGGGATACCCAGTGAAATAGGCAGGTTCGCATCGGTGGATGAGATCCTCAGTTGTGGTTCAATACCATAGGCCAGCGTAGCCGCAATCGCGCGCTGGACCAATGGTACGTGCACGTTCCCTTTCGCCGCAGGACGATTGCCAACCGATTCGATTTCCAGAGTGATTTCCTGTCCCGACAATCGGGCCTCATTCTCAGCATCCAAAGCTCCCTGCAATGCCGCCTTAAAAACAGCATCAATCGCATCGAGCTTTCTCTGGTTGCCGGAACGCATATCAACTTCCATCCATGATTCAAACGGGATTGAGTTAATTGATGTACCACCGCCAATACGCCCGATGCTGTAGCTGGCCTTATCACCCTTATTCGTCACAGTGGGTGCCTGTTCTACGAAACGTTGAATCGCACGACCAAGCGCATGGTGGGGGTTGGCCAGACCAAACGAGCCCCAGGAATGCCCACCTGAACCACTGAAGGTGATCCGGTATCGATGGGAACCAACGCCACCAAAAACAATATGTTCAGAGGACCCGCCATCAATGGCAATTAATGCATCAATCACGGGCGCGCCTTCACGGAACAAATGTCGTACTCCCCGTAAATCCCCGAGGCCTTCTTCGCCCACATTACCGATAAACAACAGATCTGCTTCAGTTTTTATCTTCGCGTGTTCCAATGCCCTCAGTACCGCCAGAACATTTACCAGACCCCGGGTGTTGTCCCCGATGCCCGGTGCGAACATCCTGGGGTTTTTAGTTTGACCTTTTTCGAACCGCACCGTGACATCGGTCCCTTCAGGGAAAACCGTATCCAGGTGACCGCTGTAAGCAACGACCCGTCCGTTTCCCGACCCAGGCCGGTGCCCAACGACGTTACCCACCTCATCAATGATTACGTCATCGAGCCCGGATTCCCTTAACAGTTCTGCAAATCTCTTTGCCCGCGCAGCTTCAGCAAAGGGCGGTGCGGGTATTTCAGTCAATTCCACCAGGTTTTGCTGCGACTGGGGTTCGAGGCTCAGAACATGGTCCAGCGCTGACTGAACCTGATCATTTTGCTGCAAGGCTACTATCTGTTTTGTATATTCGGGCGCTGGGATGGCTGTCTCAGCCTGAACATTTTGTAAAAATAGCATCAGGCAGAAACAAAACGTTCGACCAGGCAAGCGGCTGCAATGGTCTAATCTCCTGTTGTACATAAAATTTCCCGACAGCAATTAAACCAGGCTATGGTCATCCACATGGGTGGAATTAACGGTAATGCGATTTGCAGAAGGATCGGTCAGAAAAAACGAGTCATGGATGTCTCCCCTGGATATATCGCTCACCTTCAAACCCGCCTCCCTGTAAGATTCATGAGACTCATCAACATTCTCAACCATGAAATCAAATTCGGCGTTACCAGATTCGGCGTTGGCATCAACACCAAGAATAAGGTGTGTGCCGCCGCGCAATTCCAAAATACAGACAGCATCGTTCTTGAAAATCAGCCGCAATCCTGTTTTCAGGTAAAATTGCTCAGATTCGCTGAGGGAATGAACCTTCAAACTCACATGACCTATCCAGACAGGTGGTCTCATGGTGCTCTCCATGGAACTGTGATTGGAGGATTATCTTAATTTATTGGCGAAGGTTTCGGCAACCTTGGCGAAGTTACTGCGAGACTAACCCCAGCTGTTGACCTCCGAGTTCACCAGGTCCAGGCCTTCCGCCAGCTTGTCCAGGCGTTCTTTCCAGGTTTTACCCCCAGTTCCGAGGCGAATTGTGGATACTCCGGCATCCCGATAGACTCTCAGTCTTTCCCTGATCATATCTGTTGTACCAATCAGGGAGGTTTTTAACACCATCTCGTCAGGCACCCTTTGTATTGCCTCGGTTTTTTTCCGATCTACCCAGAGCTTTTGCACTTCGATGGCGGCATCCTCATAGCCGGAACGCCTGAAAGCATCATTATAGAAGTTTGTTTTTGCTGAACCCATACCACCCAGGGTAAAAGCCATCCCCGGCTTTCGTTCTTCAATCATTCTTTCGACATCATCGCCAATCTCAAACCCCATACCAATTTGAATATCAATGTCGTCGAAGCTGCGCCCCGCTTTTTCAGCCCCCTTTTTCATGGGACCGAGAAACACATCGGCATGCTCCGGTATAAACGATGTTCCTAACCAGCCGTTGGCAAGCTCCCCGGTCATTTCGAGGGATTTCGGGCCCAGGGTCGCAAGGTAGATGGGCATGTCAGGACGCGGTGGCTGGGATAATCGAATCGGCTTACCTTCGCCACCCGGGCGCGGCAGCAAATAGTGCTTGCCATCGTATTGCAGCCTGTCGCCATTCAGCCCAAGTCGAACGATTTCCAGGCACTCGCGTAATCGACCCAATGGGCTGGCAAAACTTGCGCCATGCAAACCTTCAACCACCTGGGGCCCACTAACCCCAAGACCTAGCATAAATCGGTTATTCGATACCGTCGCAAGACTCTGCGAGGTCATGGCAATCATGGAGGGTACGCGCGAGGATATCTGCATAATGCCGGTGCCGAGGCCAATTTTCTCGGTTTTTGCTGCGATATAGGCCAGGGGTACGATGGCATCCATTCCCCACGCCTCAGCCGACCAGACTTGGTCAACCCCCAGCTTTTCAGCCTCAACCGTATAACTGACCAGGTCGTCCCAGTCCTCACCATTGTAGTACGCACTGCCGATGGAGATAGAAGTTTTCATATTGCGCCCCATTTATTCTGTTAGATCAAAAGAATCGAGAGGCAATATAACGCAAGTGGAGATTTTTGTCAGCCAGCGCTAGTGAGCTGATGAAGATTGATATTTGATAACTCGTAACAGAGCAGGTAATACAATAAACGTCGCAAGGATCAGAAGCAAAATTGCGATTGTCAGTAGCAATCCAACGGAAGCGGCACCTTTATGAGGACTAAACGATAATGAAAAGAAGGTGCCTGCCGTGGTCAGGCCGCTGATCAACACTGCTCGTGCGGTACTCGATGAATAAACACCTTCGACCCCATCATAATGGGTATAACGATGCACCACATGGATACCGGTATCGACTCCCAGCCCAATAATTAACGGCACAACCAGTATATTCGCCATATTCAGTGTAATACCGGTGATTTGGCAGATTGCGAAGGTAAACAGCAGAGCCAGCATGATCGGTACCAGCACCAAGACAGGGAGTACAATGTTCCTGAAGTAAAACAGCAACAGTATGGTGATACAGACAAATGACAATGAACCGGCAAAAATAAAAGACTCAACCACCACACTGCCAACACCCCATTCAATGACTGACCGACCTGCGATATTCGGAGCCACTCGATTAACTGCAGTGATAAAAGCTTCTGTTAATTTGCGTGTGGTTAGAGGTCTGGCTGGCTGTACCGTCATCAGGTGTTCGCCGCTGGGTGAAATCATGCGACGTCTCAGATCATCTGAAATATCTTCTACGCGAAAGGGTTCAGCAGCGAGCATTATGCGTAATTGCCTGAGCTCGGTTTCCAGTTCTTCAAACAGCATCTGGTTAAACCTGGCAATCATTTGCCTGTCATTGACGTAGAGGTTCAATCCAGCTTTCAGGTTGTGGACTATGTGCTTATCTTCCTCCCCGGCATGGGATGGCGTCGTCAACAGATAGTCCAACGCACCTGCAAGATCATTCTCCGCCGCCGTGTCAGCCGCCTGAAGGAGTAAGGGCTCGCCCGGTAAGACCTCCTCAATAGATTCATACAATTCGAACAGCGCCTTCAGCTTCTCCCGCTTGGCCGCCTGGTTGTGCGGAAGAAAATCCGCCGGAATGGACACATCACCCACAACCTCGAGTTCCTGCAGCCGCACTTTGAGAGCTTCTGCATGCTGCGCATTTCTGGCCAGAACCGAGATGCTGTAGTCCGTTGCAATCTTCTCATCCTGCAGTTCCAGCAATGTAGTCATTGCCTCTGTGCTGGCATCACGCATCGCCAGCACACTGTAGTCGAACCGGATATCCCTGGCGAAGTAAAAAGCCAGCATCGATAAAAGGGTCACAGTGACCAATACATAATTTGGCTTTAGCCTCACTTCAAACGTAGGCAGCTTTTTCTCTTTTTGCTGCGGTACACCATAAATCTTGAAAAGAGCTGGGAGCAGAGTCAGCGTTAACCCGAAAGCAATCAGCATGCCTCCCGCAGATATTATTCCAAGCTCCGCCAGACCACGGTAAGCGGTTGGCGCAAAAGAAAGAAAAGCCACCATGGAAGTAACCATACATAATAGTAATGCCGAGCCAATATCAGTCACGGCGGCTCCACAGGCATCTGCCACGTCGTCTTCACTGGCTGCTTCACGAATCCTTAGGGCAAAGTGAACAGCAAAATCGACACCCAAACCAAAAAACATGACAACAAAAATGAGCGACAAGACGTTGTAGCTTCCCACTGCCAGGGTGGCAAACCCAGTGGTCATGATCACCCCCATCAGCAACAGGGTAAATATGACACCAATTATTCGTTTTGAACGGATGCCGACAGCCAGAATTATTGCCAGTAAGATCAATGAAAGGGTGCCTGCAATGCCAACCCCGCTCAATCCTGCATCAACCTCCTCGTTTGCTAGTGCTACCTCCCCCGTCAGGCGTACCGATACACCCGGGTCAATGGCTGCACTGTTAACAACATCACGAATACTGTTTATAACTGCCTCGTTGGGCAGTGTTCTGTCGTGTTGTTGCTCCCCTTTTACGACAATCAATTGATAGTACCTATCGACAGTCTCATCTATCAGTCGGGGATAGGCACGCAGCCCCGCTTGCTGTGAACCCCCGGCCAATCTCCCCGGTTCGAAACTTTCTGCGACTGAAACAAGGGGTTCCGGTATGGGCAGACCTTGAATATTCGAGATCTGATCGGCAAAGGTGTACACAAAATTGGTCAAGTTGGCGCTGTCGGAGATGCGTAAAAGAGCACCATAGTTGTACTGGACACCCTTGATCCACAGATCCAGGTTCTCTTCATCAAGAAAATACAGCTTTTTCGACGTAATGAGCTCATCCAGACCAGGTGCAAATACAAACTCAAAATCCCCTCTTTGGCGAAGCGCCTCGGCCACTCGGCTCGCTGAGTCGTCCACTGTCGCTGAGTTTGTTCCCGATACCACAACGACCGCTGTTTCCAGCAATTCCGGAAAAGCCTCCTTGTAATAACTATCGTATTGATACCAGGCAAGTTCAGCCGACGGCTCCACCAGCGTACTCAGGTCAGAGTTTATGCGTGAATATCGAACAGAGATAAAAGCAGACACAAACGTCAGCAGAATGAGCCCAACCAGCACCTGGCGTGCGTGGTTCTCAACGAATACCACCCAGCGACGCAGTAACCCGATAAGTAATCTACTCAAATTGTGTTATGCCGTTTTCCGCTGGCAATTCAACCGCCATTAATTCGTTGTAGAGGGATGCAAATTGCGCCACGCAGTCTGCGTGGGACCTGTGTCCTGCCCGCTGCCGGTTGCTTTTTGCTTCAATCAGCTTCTCCTTGGGGTTGGCCAACCAGTAGTCAATCTTCGCAGCCAGGTCAACCGGGTTGCGGTTTCTGAACAGCGCTTGTGGATTGTCAACCAGCATGGCGGCGGCACTGTCTCTGGAATCAGAAACAATGACAGTGTTACCCGCTGCCATCGCTTCGACAACAGACATGCCTTCCAATTCGATTTCTCCCGCATGCACGAACAGGTCGGATTCTGTTAACAATGTCAGTAAAGTCTCATCGCTAACCGAACCGATCGTAACATTCAATTCCAGTCTGGCAGCCAGCTTCCTTAGCTCCTCTTCCTGTGGGCCGGTGCCGACCATGGTAAGTTCGATCGAATTCTTGTATTTCGAGCGCGCAATAGCTCGCAAAAGGACGTCCTGTTGTTTTTCTTTGGCAAGCCGACCAACCGACAACAGTTTATGGACCTGCTCCGCACCAGTTTCACCACCTGAAGTATGCAGTAACGACAAAAAGTGCTCCGGTACCCCATTTGAGATAACTTTCACCGTTTTAACCAGACCTTGTGATCGCAGCTCTTCTGCCGCAAATTCTGAAGGTGCAATAACCATATCAGCCCGATTATAGAAGGCCGCAATGAAAAACTTGTAGAGAATCTTCGAAATCCATCGGGAACGTATGCCAACATTAAGCAGCAGATTTTCAGGTTGAACATGAAACGAACAAATGACGGGTAGTCCAAGCTTTCTCGCTTCCGAGATGGCCACAAAACCGAGGAAGAATGGAAACTGAACGTGCAGCAATTCGCAACCCTGCAACGCTTGCCGCAGCAACTTTCTATCCGGTCTCGCCAGCGGCACCTTCATCTCATCGAGAATATGGTTAAAACCGGGTATGGAAACCCTTCCAAACTGCACCATTCGGCGATCGGGTTTCTCATTGTCTGCAGGCGTCGCCAACAATTTGAAGGAGAACTGATTTTCCAATACTTTAACAAACCGGCGAGTCGATACGACGGCACCATTAAAAGGGTAATCCCAGGGATCAATAACAATTGCAATACTACGCGACAAAACAATAACCTTAATGTTCATATCGTATTATCCCGATTACTGCACGACGAAACAATATTCAGTTCAAATTGAGCATATTGATGTCTTAGGCCAATGATGCCTTAAGATCTAAAGTGACTCTAGACAGAGCAAATGAAACGAGAAGCGTGAACTTTATGTGACCTGTACAAATTGAAGTCAAAGTCAGCCTCCCAGTATGGGTGGACATTTTTGCTAAGTTACACGTTTGGCATATGATGCTTAAAACCACGTCGGCGATAATAGGCTAAAGACCGCGCAAAGCTGCCGTCACGGGTTGTCTTGCTGCTGCTACCGACGGAAACAAACCACCAATCAAGCCAAGCATGCAGGACCAGACAATACCCCGCAGCAGCAGTTCACCGGTGACGGAAAAGCTAAATGACACCTGTGAGAATGTCGAGTTCGACATGGTGGAGGCCGTGTAGCCGTTAAAGAGCGTCCACGCGATCAAACCACCGATCAATCCACCGATGATTGAAAGCGCCAATGCCTCGACCATGACGGATATCACCACAGGGGTTGGCCCAAACCCCAGAGCACGCAGCGTGGCAATTTCCACTGAACGGGTGGACACGGCCGAGTACATGGTATTCAAAGCCCCGAACACCGCACCGATTGCCATAATAATCGAAACCCCATAGCCAAACTGGGTAATCAGGCTGGTGATACCTGTGGATTGCTCACTATAATATTTGGTCTCCCGAACGACACTGACTTCGAGCTGAGGATCATCGCCAAGTGACTGTCGGAACACATCCAGATCCAGAGGGGACAGCAAGCGCACCACCATCGAGCTGTATCCATTGCCGCGCTTCAGGTTGGAAACCAAAACTGCATGGTCCACCCAGACTTCCGATTCATGGATGGAACCATTCGATTCAAACAGACCTACCAGTTTCCAGTCTGCACCCCGAATACTCACCGTACTGCCCACATCAATACCGTGAAATTGATCTGCTGCCTTGACACCTGCAATCATTTCAAACCGGCCAAATTCAAAATTCCTCCCGGCAACAATCTTTACTTCGTCACGAATCAAGAAGGAATTGGGCTGAACTCCCCGCATAGGCATATTAGCTTCCGAGTTATTGGCCCGTTTTCGGATATCTGCGATCACATAAAGCTCACCGGCTGCCAGTGCGCCGTTGTTTGAGTCTGCGAGACCCGGCTTGGTTTCAATAATTCGACCATGGCTGGCGGACACGCCACTGGTCATCTCAGAAGTTGAACCACTACGCATCACGATAGCCCGATCTGGCTGACCTGTTCCTTTCAAGGTCGCCTCAAAACCTTTTGCCATGGCGAGCAGCGCAACCAGCACCGTGACCACACCGGCTATACCCACGATGATAACCAACGAAGCACCGAATCGAGATGGTATGTTGCGAAGGTTCATCAGGGTGATTGCAATAATCTGATTGATCGTATTCATCAGCTATCCCGCAAGGCATCAACAATATTGAGCCGCATGGCGCGGATCGCTGAAGGCAAACCGACAATAATGCCCAACAACAGAGCCAGTGTGACACCCTGGATAAATATCTCCGGTGTCATTTCCAGACCACTGAGGAATGAAACTGATTCGCCAAGCCCTGGCATCATCATTCTCGCAACACCAAGCCCGGGTAAACCGCCTAACAAGCTGATGAATACAGACTCCGCGAGCACGATAAACAGCATACTGAGGTTGCTGAACCCGATAGTTTTGAGTATCGCAAGTTCCGGGATTCGTTCCCGTACCGCCTGCGCCATCGTATTGCCTGTTAGCAGTAAAATGGTAAAAAATACTGCTGATAATATCGAAGTCATGATGAAACCGATGTCACCCATCTGCTTGGCGAACATCTGGTTGTAGACTTTTTCCGAGGTGGTTTTGGTTTCATCGGAACTGTTGGCAAACATGGTATCAATTTCGCTCGCAATCCTTGCCGCAGCATCAGGATCGGAAATCTGAACAATGATGTTTCCCGCGCCACCCTCGCCGAAAAGACTGTACTCCTCGAAAAAAACATAATTGATAAACATGATGCCGTCACCAACGCTGTCCTTTTTAGCATCAAAGATACCTACCAAATCGAATTCCCACGGGCCATTGTCTTTATTGGGCCATATATCCGGAATAATTGGGATCTTATCGCCAATTTTTAACTGATACTGCTCTGCTATTGATCGACCGACCACTGCACCGGTGCGAGTTGTCAGGAACGCATCCAGTTGATCTTGCGGCAGCATGAACTCGGTGTAAATCTCAAGATAATCCTTCGATACAGCCCATCTTGGGAAAAAACTTCGATTGTCCCGAAAAATTCCGCCAAACCACTGTTGATGAGCAATTTTTTCAATCCCCGGAATACCACGTATCTGGTTTGTGTAGTTCAGTGGAATACTGTCGATGATAGAGTACTTAGGCGATACAATCAGACGATTAACACCAGAAAAATTCGCACCCTGGCTGAAGGCGAAGCTAACGGACTGTAAAAGACCGAATAACAGAAATGCAACAAATATACTCAACAAGGTCAAAACACTGCGAATTGGTTTTCGATACAAAGCGGACCAGATAAGACCAGAATATTTCACGCCATGGTCTCCTCGAGCAAACGTCCCTTGTCAAGATGCAAGCATTGACCCGCGTGGTCCGCAGCTTTTGGGTCGTGAGTGACCATGACAATGGTTTTACTGTATTCACTGTTCAACAACTGCAGCAATTCAAGGATCTCATCCGCCGTGGTGCGATCAAGGTCTCCCGTAGGCTCATCACAGACCAGCAACCGGGGATCTGAAACCAATGCCCTGGCAATCGCAACCCGCTGTTCCTGCCCGCCGGAAAGTTCCCTTGGCCTATGCCCAGCTCTGTCTGCGAGACCTACAACCTCCAGGGCAGTAGCTGCACGCTGCTTTCTTTCGCCTCTCGATAAGTTCGTTAGCAGCAGCGGCAGTTCGACATTTTTTTGAGCGGTCAGCACTGGCAACAGATTATAAAACTGAAACACAAACCCAACATTCCTGGATCGCCAGTGTGCCAACTGGCCCTGTGACATTTGGTCAATACGTTCACCGCCAATGGTGATGGTGCCGGATGTTGGATAGTCCAGACCGCCAATTAAATTCAGCAGGGTTGTCTTGCCTGATCCAGAGGGACCCATCAGCGCCAGGAACTCACCCGAATCAATGCCAATACTCAATTTATCCAGCACGGGTATCTCCATCTTCCCCCGCGTGTAGACCTTTGATACAGCACTAATTTGGATCAACTTATCTGCCATCGCTATATCCTGTTATGGGTATTGTCTTCTGGATCAGTCTTCTGGATCAGTCTACTGGATCTGAACTGCCCGACCTTCAGTCAGGACGTCAGAGAGTTCATCGCTGAGATTTTCAACAATCATCTCGCCGGGTTTTAGCCCGGAAATGATATTCCTGGAACTGCCACTCTGCTGACCCACCGTGACACGGCGAACTTCAACCATATCATTGCTGACAACGAACACCACAGGATTATCCGCGATAGTGGCAAGTGAACTGGCTGGTACAAACACACCCACGAGTTGCTCACCGGGATCTTGCAACACTTCCGGCTCTTCCATAAAAGACACTTTCACCCCCATATCTGGAAGGATTCGCGCATCAGTTTGCAGAAACGCAATCCGTACCCTGACGGTGGCCTTGTTGCGATCTGCTGTGGGGATAATGGTGATCACCCTGGCTGGTATTTTCCAATCCTGATAGGAATTCAGCGTCGCTGTCACCGGCTGACCGGAAGTTACCCGATTGATATAGGATTCATTCACATCCACCTCTATTTCCAGAGAGTCCATGTCGACGATGGTGCAAATTCCAGTTCGTGTGAATCCGCCTCCTGCAGATATCGGTGAAATCATCTCTCCTGGTTGAGCCGACTTCGCGATTACCACGCCACCAAAAGGCGCACGAATCTCTGTGTCGTCCAAAAATTGCTGCTGAACTTCAAGTTGACTACGGCCAACCTCTACCTCCGTGTGCAGCGCTGCAAGCCGAGCCGCCAAAGCGGCAACTGCGAGCCGGGTTCGATCAAGATCGGCCTGGCTGGCGAGATTTTTCGCCGACAATTCAACTGTTCGGGTTAGTGCAAGTCGCGCCTCCTGCAACAAAACACGAATCTCTGCCAAACGCGATTGAGTGGCTTTTATTTGCGCCTCGGCCAAATTGAATTGCGCCAGTTGGCTGCTATTATCCAACCTGGCCAACAATTGATTGGCGGTAACAACAACGCCCTCTTCAACAAATACCTCCACCACTTTGCCGGTGAACTTTGAGGAGACAGTTGCCTTTCTACGTGCCGTTACATAGCCGCTGGCATCCAACACCGTATTTTTCTCTACCGGGCGGCCCACGCCAGCATTTTCTGCCTTGGCCACTGCAACCATAATTGGCTGATGATCGGGAAGCAGCCAAAACCAGGCCGCAAGCGCCAACACAATAGCGCCGATACCCGTGACCAATAATCTTGGGACATGCGACCGTACTTCGCGCTGTGCAGCATCTATCTGCAATTCGCCAAGCAATTCACGCTTGTCATTCAAAGCCAGATCCCCATTGAGAATGATGCTAATTTATTACTCGCACCCCAGCTTGAACAAAAAGCTGAGTAAAAAATCAGTTTCGCCAGTCTACGTCCTTTGGCAGACAGTGGGCAACTACAACCGATTGCGGACATCCAGCAAGGAAAATAGAGAACACAGAGAACAGGACATCCAACAAGTAGCGATTACTTACAAGCGACCGGGTCATTTTCCTACACCAGTTACCACAGAAAGATATCAGAGCAGGCTTAGTGCTTGGTGGTGATACCGAGTCACTGTCTGATGGACATCTACAGCAACACGATATCGATGAGGCAAAAAGATTCGTCGAGACGAAGTGATTCCTCGTCAACGACGAAAACGTGGCCATCAGAATGCCCTGAAGGGTCCACCTAATGACTTCGATATTTGATATCCACGGTCGCGAAGCATAGTCAACACCTACCCGAACCTTGTTGACAGGGGATCAAGGGATATAAGTGGCTACTGCCGTTCGCACGTTAAAACTTCTCCTCAGTAAATAAGGACGTTAATGCAATAATTTCGTCTCTATTGAGGTCTTGATCAGGCATGGTACTTTCTGGTTTAACCGCCTTTGGGTCAGTCAACCAAAGATGAAGAAATTTCGCGCTCGCTTTGTAGCTTGTCAAATCAATTCCTATCTGAAGAGATCTTACATTGCCTGATTGGACGCGAGCATTTTTATGACAGGTTATACAACCCTTGGTAATAAATAGCCTGGCACCTCGCTGATAGCTGCTGGTCTGATGCATAGACTCGCTTGCAAATTCAACCACTTCGATTGGAGGCATCTCCGATGGCCCTGGCCAATCAGTCTTTATTTCCCAGTCCCAGGTTCCAAGCGACGGGAAATCAAGATCACTGGTATAGATACCGTCTGCTAATTCATTGACGGTAAGGTTGAGGATTTCGCCGCGGGTTTTGTTCTTCGCAACAATGTGAATTTTCAGATTCTTAAGTGGCGCAATACCATGTTGTCTTAGAGTGAACGTGACATTGACAGGTTCACCTCGTACCGCGAACTCAGGGAGTTCATCTAAGACAGCTGTTGCCCAACCACCTGCCTGGATCATTGACCCGTTGATAAGCAATACCACAAACGAGCCCGTTTTAACCAGTAATCGCAAGGGTTCAGTGAGTGCACTTATGACACCTATAGCCATGATGTTCTACCTTTGTGACGATGAGTCCGTGTCAAAGCATCTGCAAAGAATCAACGGCTATCAAGGCACCGGACGTTAGATGTAACCGTTACTAACGTCTTACCGGCATTTCTGACGTTAGCTGGAGTGTGGGATACTTAACGCATGACACCGACACGTGATGAGATCGAGAACCAACTCAAGAAGCTTCTCTCGAATACGACTTTTGTAAACTCGATCCGTATCAGTCGCTTCCTGCAGTTTGTCGTTGAACAGGCGCTCGCAGGTGAAGCCGGTCGACTGAAAGAGTACGTTATCGGCGTAGAAGTCTTTGACCGGGATGAACAATACGATCCGCGAATTGATTCAATCGTCCGGGTTGAAGCCGGTCGTTTACGCGCCAAGCTACAGGATTACTACACCAGTCACAGCGAGGATGTCGTTATCATCGAACTACCTAAAGGTGGTTACTCTCCCAGGTTTGTTATGCGTGATTCGAGACAACCACTGCCGCAACAAGACCAAATAGCCGTCGGGCTACCAGTTACATTTTCCCGATTCATTGCTCTGAGCATTGCATTAATGGTGATATTGGGCATTATGATAGCTGCCTGGCGAATTGACGTTGGGACAAGCCAAGCCAAATACTATTTCTGAAACTACAGTCGCAGTATTACCCTTCCAGGTGCCTTCATCTGATAAGCCTCATCAAATCATGGCTAGCCGTTTGACGCAGAGAGTAACCGCAGAGTTGGTACAACTTGGAAGCCTGGGCGTCGTATCCAGCACCAGCGCCCTTCAATTCAAGGACAATCGCGGATCTCTGCGAGAAGTGGCGCAAGCGTTACAAGCGGATATGTTGTTGGAAGCCAGACTTTTCGCCGAGGGTGACGACATACGAGTTGAGGTGCGAATCAGTGATGGCGCACTCGATCGAAAATTCTGGGTCGATGACAGGTTCATTGGCCGTGACCTGGACGAACTCGCCAGGCGCATTGCCGCTTCTGCGAATGACACGATATTGGCGAGGCAGAACCCAGATAGGAAGAGGCAGCTGGAGTAAAACAACGAAAATTCGCGAGAATTCGAGAAGGAATCGCGGACACAAGGAATCGTGGACAGCCAACATAAGTCGATTGTCCTACAAGCCGCATCACTGATTGCCTACCCCTTTTCCCGCTTTTGCTTGCATCACAACATCAGCCGTTCGACTAATCTCCTCAACATGACTTATCCACGTGCTCATCTCGTAGACCCAGACGGCGGTTACTATCATGTTTGCAGTCGTTGTGTTCGACGCGTTAACAGCTGGCGTGAGGAGGAGGAGGTAGATAAATGGATTGAGCTGTCGCCTCACAAATGCGAAAAGGTCCTCCCTTTGGACACTGATCACTCGCCCTTCTTTTCGAGCGCTTCTGAATTGACAAATCTTCTGATCGATTTGGCCACCTCGTAAAACGCTTTTCGCTCCGTTACATGTTTCGCGCAGGATACCTAGACCAGAGCACCTCATTTTTTTCAGTGTGGGCTCGCCCTTGCAAGCGCGCGTTATGCATCGCCCGTTTCCCGTTGTCGGTCCACATCACAATCTCTGGGGCTATGGAGACCGATGTGGTTTCCATTAGGATCCAGAATGATTGCAAACCTTGCCTGCCAGAGCGGGTCGCAGGGTGCAAGATGACCAACAGGCCATGATGCCCTGGCTGAAGTCTTTGGTATTTCTCAATGCCCACGCCCACCACTCGTCAGATCGTTTCGTGTCCATTTTTGATCTTCCCATTGTATTACCCGGAATAGGGAAGGTCAGGCAGCTTGTATTATAAAACTGGAGGGTGCTCAGTGAAATAAACCAGGGGATCAGTGTAATCAACGCTGCCATACAGGAAGTTGACTTTCTGAAACCCCAGCAGGCGCTGCAAACACTCAGGCATCGCCAGCCATATTTCACGGGGAATGCCTATGTATTGATTCTCCTGTTGACGAAGCCAGGAAAGGTTGAAGTTGAAATTAATAGATCGGCGACGCTGATCCTTCGTCGTATTTCCACCACCGGCATGCCATAAGGCACCATCAAATACGAGCAACGATCCAGCACTCATTTCAGCCAGCGACACTTCCACATCCTGCTCAACCTGTCTGGTCCACAGGTGACTACCCGGTACGATTCTGGTGGCCCCGTTGAACGCGGTGAAATCATCGAGGGCAATCAAGGTGTTGGCAATAAACGGGGGACGTGGTCGTGGCAGCGGATAGTGACCATCGTCCTGATGCAGACCTTGCGGATGCACACCGGGATCAGGGCACATGGCTGTGGCCACCGATAACTGAAACAGCGGTCCCAGCACGCCTTCGATGATTTTCAACAATAGCGGATCGATCGCAATCTCATCTGTGGCACGGGTTTTCGCGAAGAGATTGTGAACATGTACTGTCTGAATGCCCTGGTAACGACCACCGCGACTCGTGTCCCGTTCGCCGGTCATGGCGAAGATCGGCTCCATTTCTTCCCTGACGCGCGCCAGCCAACTGGGAGACAGAAATTCCGGGACAATCGCGTAGCCCTTACTTGCGACGTCAGCAACAGCGTGGCTCACGCGTTCCACGTCTACCCCGGTAAGTTCTATACCATGCGTGAGCGGTAAGGGCGGCCGTAACGAAGCGACGCGGCGTACGTAGTCTTCTTTATTGAAGCGGTTCATAATCTACGTTTCCTCGTGATTCTCACATTTTAGCGTGAAAGTAATGATTGACCAATAACTGATCAACAGCGCAATCAAAGTGACTCCTCAAAAAAAGTGTAGTATGCAGGAAATTTCGAAAGCTCAATCTTAGAGAAGAATCAGAACCAATGTCCATCATCAGCCTTGCCGTATTTGTGTTAGTACAGATCTTGTTTATCCCTCTCGCCATCCTCGGCATCATCCTGGTCGGCTACCGACAGATGGTGATAAGTAAAAAACTCGGTATATCACAGACCGCAGTCGAAGTGATTAACGGCCGCTGGGCCATGCATGTATTTGACCTTCGCCTCGACAAGGCAACGGCTGACCTGGCTGCTGTGCTTCCCAACACCTCATTATTTGGGCTATGGCTTGCCCTGTTCCCATTGTGGTTGAAATACAAGATTTCCGGAAAGCTCTTCCTATATCCACGGGTACCCCAGGAGGGCAAGGAAGGCCTTCAAGACCTTGTCACTACGCGCACATTATATTTTGACCGCATCATCGAACAACGGCTTACCGAGACGGAACAGTTCGTTGTGATGGGGGCTGGTTACGACACCCGGGCTTATGGCATCTTTCTACACAAAGGGCTGACTTTTGAAATAGATCAGGCAATTGTACAAGAGCATAAACGCGCGGCATTGAGTAAGGCAGGTATTCAAAGCGACAACGTGCGTTACATAGCCGTTGACTTCAGCAAGGAGAGTGCTTTCGATAAGTTACAGGAAGCAGGTTATGACAGATCCAGGAAGACGCTCTTTCTATGGGAAGGTGTCACTCTTTACCTGTCAGAGTCCGACGTACGCAAAACAATGCAGGACGTACGCGATCGCGCAGCACCTGGGAGTATACTGCTTGCCGATTTCTACGCTGACAGGTTGGTAAACCTGGGTAAAAGCGCTGTCGGTAAGAAAGCTCTCGATTATACGAATGAAGGCTTTGGCTTTAGCCTACCCTTTGCCAACAACTACAAGAAGGTTCTGGCTGACTTCGTCGAGAGCGAGTCGCTGTCTGTGAATGAAGCCTTCTTTATGGGCCATGAAAATAATGCAGGCCCCTTTGCTGTGATCGCTGAAATGCGAGTATGAGGGCGCATTTGCGGAGCTCTGGCCTGCCACATCGGTTACGTTGTTCGGCTCCCGGAATGGTCGAACCTCAGCCAGAATTATAGGTCGCTCGTGAAACCTTGTTATCTTCACATCGACGTCAACAAGGCGGTGATAAACACATTGAACCGGAAAGAGAAGCTGACGAGGTTGGCTGGGCGCTGCTTATTTGTCAGTCCCCTGCCTTCTGGTTAGACTATGTGCGGGCATCTGGAGAACGCGTAGGAGGGAGTGATTGGAAAAACCATTTCCAGCCTACATGGGAGATGATCCTTATGTTTTTGTATGTTATGCCCATGCAAATGAGGGGATTGTCTACCCGGAACTAACCTGGTTGCGTGAACAAGGTGTCAATATCTGGTATGACGAGGGGATATCAGCAGGCAGAATCTGGCGCACCGAGGTTGGCGAAGCGATTAAGAGAGCAACCCGGGTCCTGTTTTATATCTCCAAAGCCTCACTTGTGTCAGACCACTGCAGCGGTGAAATTAATTATGCGCTTGACCAAAGCAAAGACATCTTACCGGTCTACCTGGAAGATACACAGCTCACCACCGACCTACAGGTGGGGTTAAGTAGTATACAGGCGCTTCACCGCGATAAGGACCCGCGTTATCTAGATCACCTTCTAGTGGCCGTGACCGCAACCGTCAGATCCACACCGGTAGCTTTGAATCCAAGCAGACCAGCTCGTAGCAAATTGCCAGTTTACCTGATGCTCATGATCGGGCTGGTGTTTTCACTGGCTATCAGCTGGCGGTATCAAACTGAATCCGAAACCGAGGCCATTAACCTGGTCATTGAGCCGATCGCATCGGATTCTGAAGCTTCATCAGGACTGGAATACGAAATACAGCGTTTACTGGCGACCAGTCCTAATCTGGTGGTTCGGGTCTCCGATGGACCAGCACCGCAAGCCGACTACACGCTACAGGGAGAGATTGTCGACGATGTACTCATATCCCGCTTAGTCGACCGGGATGGAGCCTCAATCGAAACCTGGCAGATCCCATCACTGCCAAACAATCTTTCGACCGCAGCACGTACTCAAACTGGCGATTTGTTAATTAGTCTCGGGTTATCAACAGACGCATTGTCACAACTGGATGAGGAAATTTCACCGCAGACTTTTCGCACCTACCTGGCGGCCAACGCTCTGTTGCGTCGCAGCCATACACTGGAAGCATTGGAATCGGCTGCAACAGGGTTCTCCCGGGTGCTCAAGGAAGCACCGAGTTACGCACCAGCACATGCGGGGTTGTGCAGTACCTATCTGGGGCTTTATCTCGATTCAAGGGCTGAGACAAACATCCAACTGGCAGAAACCCATTGTCATCGGGCGCTTACGCTCGGTGGGCAGGATGCCACCGTACATAATGCGCTTGGAATGCTCTACCGGGAAACTGGTCAGGCGCAGAAAGGCATTGATAGCTACAAGCGTTCCCTGGAGCTGGCCCCATACTCAACCGATGCTATGCGCGGTCTTGCTGCCACCATGGCTCGAATGGGCGCAAATACCGAAGCCAAAAAATGGTACCGAGAAGCTATCACTGTAGATCCCAATCATTGGGAAAACTACCAGGCGCTCGGTATTCATCAGTTCAGCAAGGCAGAATTTGCGCCAGCGTTGGAGACATTTCAGACTGCGTCTACTCTGGCGCCGGATGAAGGCGGCATCCTGAATAACATTGGCAGTGCTTATTTTATGTTAGGCGATTATAAGCAAGCTGTCGTGATTTGGAGACAAGCAGCAGAACTGGATCCTGGCATCGCAGGGATCTATGGTAACCTTGGTACCAGCTATTTCTACCAACGGGAATTCGAAGCGGCAGCAGAGATGTACCAAAAAGGGCATGCGATAGCACCAGACAATTACATCTACCCAGGACTCATTGGCGAGTCATATTACGTCAGCCAGCTTCGTGATTATGCCCCACACTTCCGGCAAGCCATTGAGCTCGCCCTTCGGCAGCTGGGTATAGACCCAAATGATTACATAACGGTGGCAAACGTGGCGGCGTACTATGCAGCATTGGGTGATAGAGAAAATGCTCAAATTTTTATTGACCGCGCGATGTCGACCGCCTCAAATGATATGGACGTTGTCTATTATGTGACCATCAGCTATGCAAGACTCGGCGATATCAAAACAGCTAACCAGACACTTAACAACTTGATAACACTTGGCTATGGGCGCAAGCTGCTTAAGCTCGATGCGAATTTCGATGTTTTATTTGAATCGTCTGCTCAATTCGAAAAAGAAGACGCAGACCCTTAGAACAAACAAGAAGTAAGGAAACTTTGATATGAAACAACTTGTAAAATTTTCAATTGTATCGGTTACGTTACTTTGCCTGACATCATGTTCATTTTTTGTGGGCCAAAGTGGCTTCAAACGTCGCGACCCTCCAACCGTGAGCAAAGTCGACGTCAGCAAGAAGTCTTGCGCTGAAATCGTTACTCAAACGGCGTCTCCCACATGTTCCTTTATAGGAGACAACGACCCCAAAAACGAAGTTTGCCAGGCGCCATCCCGCCCTCGGAAGGTGAAATGGATCGAGTGGAATTTTGTCGCCGAGGAAGGTGAGCCTGATGAAGAATTCACCCTGATTTTCGAAGATGACAATACGCCGTTTGCGAATACCGGACTGTGCAGGATTTCGGAAAAGAAGACATCTTTCAGATGTAAAATCCGGGAAAATTCAAAAAGCGACCCTTTAAAACCAGTATATAAATACTCAGTTTTTTTCAGTGATTCCTGCGAACTGGACCCAAGAATTTTTATTGTGCGCTAGTGTGGCCAACGAAAGCCAAATCACGGCCGAATGGAAACACTTTGACACTAACCGGTGAAAAATCCGTTACAACAACAATTGTGCCGTTTATTCCTTCGTCTGGGTCTGATGGGTGGCTGCCGAGATCAACCCGGACTTGCAACTCGTCTTCGGTGTTTAGCCCAAGCTTTATCGAATAACTGTGGTATAGACTCCGAAAAAGTGCTTGCCATATCTCCCTCTGTCAGTGGTATGACGTAGGGGTTGGTAGTCGTACCTTGCGGATCGTTGTAACCACCATCGTTTGTAACAAGACCATCGCTCTCGGAAGGAATATTCCCTGTTGCGCACTGTCAGCCGTTATCACTATCCCCAAAGAAACGTAAATTTTACATCGCGGAAATTCAAGCAGATCAATCCCCCGGCATTTTCAGCTACGGGCCAATAGCCCCAAAACCAACCAAACCCAACCGCAAACCTACTGCAATATTCAATGACGGTCTAAAAATCAACTATTTCTTGCTGCTATCAGTCACCAGTTTAATTTTATCTGCATCCGATCCCATAGAGTAAATAGTGAAGCAAGGAGCTGCTCTTTTAGTGATTTACACTCGCGAGTTCAGGGTGCAGTATTGGCTCTTCGAGTCGAAATACAACGATCTCTTCATGGGGAACAACGTCCAAGCATCAAATAGCGATTTGTTAAAAATCAAGATTCAAATGGTTATGCCGCGACTGGAAGAGCAGCTCAGGCTATTTTGGGCGCACCCCAAGATTGATGAATTATTTAGACAGCATCTAACTCAGCTTTATCACTCTGTTCGTGCCAGTGTTCCGTTGTTGGAGTGTGCTCTGGAGGAGGCACGAAGACTCTCACCGAAATGCCCGGTGGCCGATCAGTTAAAGACATATTTAACCGACCACATCGCAGAGGAACAAGGACACGATACGCGGCTACTCGAGGATATTGAAATACTGGAACTTAGCGACAAGGTCCGGCGGGTAACACCCCCTGACATTGTCACGAAGATCGGTACACAATATTATTACATCAAGCATGAACACCCAGTATCGATTTTGGCTTATCTGGCCGTCATAGAGGGCAATCCGCCAACAACGAAGGAATTGGACATAGTGACGAGAAAAATGGCGATTCCGAAATCAAGTTTACGCTCACTTTATGAGCATGCAGAAATTGATGCCTTTCATAGCGAAGAACTCTGGAGTCTAATAGACAGCCTCCCTTTGACGTCATCTCATACCGAGATACTTGGAGTTAACGCGATGATGGCGGTCGACCAGGCCGCATCAGCGTACGAGAGTTTGCTAGTGTCGTCCCCGGAGTAGGACGTAATGGTCAAACAACCTCACGATCCCATCGAGCCCTACAAAGGAAAAGAGTCTTACGTATTTGTTAGTTATTCACATAAAGACACGGAAGCGGTTTATTCTGAAATTCGCTGGTTAAAGCAACTCAATATCAAAGTCTGGTTCGACAAAGGGATTGAGCCTGGTTCAGAGTGGTCTGACACACTTGCAACTGCTATTAGTGGTTGCGCAATGTTCGTTTATTATATCACGCCGAACTCAGTCAACTCGGAGCATTGTCGTCGAGAAGTCAGTTTCGCCAACAATAAGTCTTTACCTGTCCTGGGGGTCTACCTGCATCCAACCGAGCTACCAGGCGGATTGCAACTGTCTCTTGGCAATCGACAGCTGATATCAAAATCAGAACTCTCGAAATCTGAATATCAAAACAAACTTCTGAGCGTGTTGTCAGTCGCTGTTTCTGCGGCCGATAGAGAAGTCAGCGGCTCTGTGGACCAAAAACAAATATCTGTCATGGACCCACGTAAAGGCATACTCGTTTTACCTTTCGTAAATCGCTCCAGGGAGGAGGATTCCGATTATATAGGTGAAGGGATTGCTGACGAAATCATGGCAGCGCTCTCTCGACTTGAGGTACTCCGTGTTATTTCAAGAAACTCCGCCACACAGATCGCCCATGAAGAGCTCGATTTAACCTCAATTGGACATCAGCTCAATGTTCAGTACCTGCTCCAGGGAAGCGTACAGAAATCCGGTTCCAAGCTTCGTATCACTGCCCAACTACCGGACACTGAATCAGGTGAGTTGCTATGGGCAGACAAATGGAACAGCAACCTCGATCAAATTTTCAACATCCAGGAGACAATCGCCAGGGCGGTCGTGGATGCACTGAATGTTCAGTTAAACTCCAACCAGGAAGCTCAGCTCTCGAATCGACCGATTCCCAATATCCATGCCTACGAGTACTACTTGCGTGCCCGCCAATTAATCTACAACTACACCCCAACTGCACTTGCGCAGGCTTTGGACTACCTTAACCGTGGCCAGCAACTCATCGGTGAAAATGCACACATCACCGCTGCCGTCGGCTATGTTCATTGGCAGTATTACAATGCTGGAATCGAGCTGGACCCTGAACATCTGAAGGCAACACATGATTGTGCCGACCGGTTGTTTGCATTGGATTCAGAATCAACCGATGCGCACCGGCTGATGGGTTTGGTAAGCATGTTGGAGAAGGGGGCCATTCAAACTTCCGTCAGGCATCTAAAACTAGCCCTGGATGGTGATGCCAATGATACAGATGCACTTTTTTGGCTGGCACTATTTTATGGCTTCGCGGGTCGGATTTCCTCGGGTCAGGCCCTGGTTGAACGATTGCTCGCGATAGATCCTTTAACGACACTACCCCAGATACTACCTGGATTCCTCGATATGATGGATGGCAATCTTGAACGAGGGCGCGCTCGATTGTTAAAAGGTCACAATTTGAATGAGGGAAATCCGATCACGACCCTCGCCTATGGCCAGGTACTCGCGATGAATGCGAATCTGGAGGAAGCGGAGGAAGTATTCTCATTGTTGAACGAATTTGTGCCGGACAGTTTTCTATCGCAGTTGGGCAAGTTCTATATCTATGCGATGCATAAGGATAAAGATGCAGCACTATCAGTCGCCACTAAGGAGTTTCAGCAGGAGGCAAGTTCTGACCCGCACTATGCCTGGGGATTGGCGCACTGTTTCTCTCTCATTCAGGCAAAGGCCGAAGCATTCGAATGGCTTCAGATTGCCATTCAGAATGGTTTTTGGAACTACCCATTGCTGTCTGAGCACGATCCGCTACTGGCATTTGTTCGTTCTGACGAGCGCTTTGCAGAGCTCATGGACGATCTCAAAACCAAATGGATCTATTTCGAGGTTTAGAAAACTACGCTAGAGCATTACCTTAGAGCATGGTTACGTCAATCAGACCCTTGTCATCTTCCAGATATCCTTTCACCTTACCAAGTATCTTTTTCAGTTGCTTTAGTTCATCTGCGGACAAAAGGTTCTCAATTTCCTTCTTGTCCTTACTCTTAAGTCGACCTTTCCCGAGAAATTCTTTACTAATCTGTTGAACGATGTCTTTCTTCGTGGCCATTTTTTTATTCTCCGGTTTTTTAGGTTGTCACGGTCTGATCATCCAACGCAGGCCTACAAATTTCAAGTCCCTTAAGGAAAATTATGCAAGGCAAGCCGCAGATATCGCTCACAAGACTCTCCAAGCATAGTAATCAGCACATCAATCACTGTCACGTGCAGCAAGATAAGAGTGCACGTTCATGTTAACTCATTCATGAAAGTGTACTGTCACGATTCGACTTGGGCCTTCTTCTATTTTAACAAGCATCACAAGCTCTTCCCTCTTGTCTCCATCAAGATCTTCTGCCTGAACAACTTCTCTGACACCAGGCAACCAGGTGGGCAAGGTAAGCGGTACTGATATCGCCCTATCTGAAAACACCTTACTTGAGCCATCACCAGGGAATATGCCTACTGTTTCAGCATTCTCCTGCACCAACAAATCCTTCAAGCCATCACCGGTAACATCGGCGATAATGATGGCGGGGATTGAAGTCTCACCTGTTGAAAAATCAAAGGTCGCAGTGACCTTCCTGGTAAGATTTGGTTTTGGAGGATATAGGTTCTCTGCCATTTGATAAATCCCGGTATCAAGAGAAACCGTACCTGCGATCAGTGCACGAATGATAGTTCCCAGCGAGATATTGATGGAAACGACCATCATCTCGGTAGTGCCATTGCCATCAATATCCTGTCGATCAGCACCGAATTGAATCCCCTTGGATAAAATGACTGAATCTGGTGTAGAGGGAAATGTCAATTCTCCCTTACTGTCTAGATCACCAAAATGGACGTCAATCCGTGTCTTTGTACCGAACAGACCATCCACTTCAAATGCCTGGATAAGCAAATCTGCTACATTATCGCCGTTCAAGTCCTCAAAACCCGAGAGAATCTTTTCTTCGTTCTTCTCGTTGTCAGCTTCATCACCCAAACTTAATGTGAGATCCCCATTGTCACTGATACCATCGATTCCCAGATCAAATGCAACAGGGCTGCGGGAGTAGCTGCCTTCTGGGTTCTGATGATGGATCAGGAATTCGCCATCGGCTCTAAATGCCAGATCTTTAAACCCATCATTGTTGTGGTCGAGAAAATAGGCGTCCGCTGCAGTGAAGGCAACATAACGGTTAGAGCCAAGATTCATCATCGGTGATGGTCCAATGGTTACCGGTGTTGAAAACGATCCATCGCGATGCTGCATTGAAATTTGCCAGCCATCGAAGCCAGAGATCATTACATCGTCAAGCCCATCACCGTTCAGGTCGTTAAACACCTCAATTTTGGAAACTTTATCCCGCGATTCGCCCTTAAAAAAGGAACCGATTGTTAACAATGGTTCAAACTTCCGTGTCTCAGGGTCAAGAACCACGAGCGCCGGATTCTTGTATGCCACCAGCAGATTCCTGGCGCCTATGCGAGCGATATCGAAAAACTGTATATCCGGGTCCAGTCGCAGGTTCAGGTCGAGCGTCCACTTATTTCCCCAGGAATACATCGACAGATCGCGTTCTTCAGTCTTGTGATATTCAATCAATACCAACACAGCATTGGATACAGCAGTGGATGGCAGAAGGAAAAACTTCGCTTCTGTGTTTTCCGCGAGCGCGATCTGGTCGAGTGTAACACTCAACTCGGAAGCCGTCGTGAAGCATGAAGAAAACGTTGTAAATGAGAACAGCAGGAGTAGAGAGTATCGAGCTAAGGGGCGTCTGACGAAGTATCTGGGATAAAGCATAGAATTCCAATTCGCACTGTCGTTATCAATAACGAAATTCAGACAAGGCGTTGAGAACTAAGTTCACTTTTCTGCGATCACTCCTGAATCGCCACACTTGAACAGTGGTTGGCTAAACGCTATGAATCGCGATATCTCCATGCGAATTTGCCAATTGCCTCCAACCGAATAGAACCAATGAACTCGCCAAGATTACCCAGTTCAGATAGAGTCATGGTCTGTTTCTCCGTCTGGGGTCATTGGTTGCCTAACGCCAAGTTGACGGGCCGCATTTTGAAGCGAAGTAGCAAGACGATCGCAGGGAGCGAAGCTGAGAGGCAGGACGCGATTAACCATAAACCCGTGGCCAAAAACACTTGACCACTACAATAAACAGAAATGAACTAGTGTAATATTAAACCTGCAACAGCTATTCAATCCTAACCTTCATGTTAGGCGTCCGCTCCAATTTGTCGAATTTTCTGATTACGCGACACCAAGTAGAGTGGAAATCCCATAGCCACACCCGGAATGATACCCAAAACTAAACAAATCCGCCCGGCCTGACTGAATATACTTTGGCTTCATATGATACCCAGATAGCTAGTGCTACCCAGCATAGTATTACATCCACCGACTCTTTCACTCATCTATTGTTACCTCTGTCGGGGCGCCTGACGTTTCCATAATGGGCGTGGAGCCGTAGGCGGAGCGTCCCAGCCACGTAGATGATGCACCTCCGGCGAATGCAAGAAGCGACAATTCAAGGTCACCGGGTGTCATGGGAATAATGATTGGTAGTAGGATTGATACTATCGTAGTAAACGGTATACCCCAAACACAGATCCACAAAGATCCCTCATATAGGGTTCCAAATTCATAAAATGAACCGCTGATAGAAGACACCCAGGCCGCTACCAAATATACGCCCATCCATTTTAAGAATTTCTTCACCTAAACCCAGACATATAACACCCAGTTAAGCGTCAAACTGCAAAGCAGTTTGTCCGAACGACAGAAGGGAGTGACTTCAACTGCATGTTAGGTACGCATCACGAGGTACTTCAGATAGAGTCTTTAGCGTATTATTAACAGCTTCATATCTAGATTCAAAGTCCTTCTTGAAGCGATTAAAAATGAACAATGGAATCACCCCGGTGAAATCTTCACCTTGAATGAAGTGAACATTACCTGCCGGTGTCTCTTCGATGATGAAATAGTGTTCTCCATCAAAGAGACCAGGAATCAGAAGCCTCCCATCTCAATTCTGACTCTCTTTCCACCACCAATAGTGTAAACACAAAATCTTGTCCTGACTTTTTGCCTGTGCCGCGTAATGGAGCGCCAGCAATAAGTTCGGCAGAGAGTTTTGTAATTGATGGGTGCCAACTAGGATAATTTTCAAAGTCGACGAGGTGAGACCATACGACTTGTGGTGGTGCCTTTATCACAATTTCTGTATGGACGTTATGTCTGTAGTTAGCACCCACAGTGTATACCACAGCGACAAAGCCGATGAGAGCTAGTGCAATCTTTGAAAGTGTATTCACTATATTCTCAACATCTTCTTTACAGGTGTGCCTAACGCAAAGCTAAGCGGCGTGCGTCAGCACGTCCGGTGGAGGCGCTTAGCGCCGGAACGAACTTTAGCGTTTTGTTATGTGCCGGCCGCCACGTTTTATTGTGATTTGAGTTCGACCTCCATTTCCACAGCTTCCTGAATTTGGTTGTAGTCGTCAATGGTAAATCCTGGCCTTTCATCTAAGATTTGATTCACTAGATCTATGACATCTGATGGTTCTCGGCCAGCAACATAAATCTTCCACCAAGCACGAGCATAAGGATTGTTAAAGATGAAAGGAGCTTCAGATTTTACTCGCTGTTGCCATTCTTCCTCAATTAGCCCCTGCTGTGAAAGTTGGTAAAGTGTATCCCAGTGCTGTCTTGCCGACCATAGATAAGCATCGATAACTCTCTGTTCTTCTAACGTCAGTTCTGTAGGGGATTCGAGTGCTTCTGCCCACACTACTGCCGGATTTTCTCCCAACATAGCTTGCTCATATTGTGCATAAGCCAATCCTTCTTCGAAAAGTAATTGTGTTTTTAAAAGTTGGGAGTTTTGTCTTATCTGAACGCCGACTAGTATAAGTCCGGCAATGATTCCGGCGCTGGCGCCGAATTCTAACCAAACTTTAAATTTTGACATATTCATTTAGGAATTCGCTTAAAACACTAGCTTAGCTCTCACACAAAATATCTGAAGAATCTAGGTACATAACAAGATAGTAGCCGGAACAATTTCACTATACCCCGGCACTCTGTGTTTTCTTCACTAATTTCAACCATTTAGATGAACCCACTCGTATTGGGTTGTTCTTTGGCCGCCTACCTTGAACGAAAAGCGGCGATGTGGCTGTCCATCCCGAACAAACACGGACAATCAGCCAACTACCCTGGAGACCACGCCAGCTATCGATCTGATCTCACATATCATAACCAATCTAACTCTCGTCGAACATTGCAGCTTTTGATGTTTCCGAATAATCGTCAATGCCGGTTTCACTGCGCATTTCCTCAGTTCGGTCCGCTGTTGCCCGGTCCAGAGGGAGACCGGTGGCATTTGCTATTTTTGTAATGCCGTTAAATCCAGCGGCAATTGTGACGGCATCGACCAGTCCTTGAGTACCCAATACGGGTTGCACGGCTTCTCTCATCCTGGCTAAAGCAAGGGGGTCGCCGAGGTAAACAGCTTCTGACACCAGTAGTAGTTCCTTTTCATGCTCGACGCCAACTTCGCCCTCGCCCCCGGTCACGACGCCAAGGTTCAGTGATTGATTCGATGAGACACTGCTTTCACGAAGCAGCATGGTATGAGTAGAAGTTCAGTAGAAGCAGTCGTTGTACGAAGAAACCCGTGCTGCAATAAGCTCGACCTGGATACGTTGAAGTTCAAAATTCATCTTGTCCAGGCCGTAGTGACACCGCATCAGGCTGAAAAATTGCTGCACTGCCAGGGGTACAAGACCCATGGCACGGGCAATGTTTGGTACCGAAGGCAAACCAACCTCCGGTTCATCTTTCGGGGCTTGCATTAAGGGTAGCCAGGCACCCCCATCAATAACATCGGGGTTTTTCTCTTTATTCGGCTCACCAGCTGAAGGGGTTCCTTCTGGATTCAGCGGCGCGACGCCGATACCTGTGGCGAAGCTATCAAGGATAATCCCCATTGCGACCAGCCCAACAATCTCCACGTATTCCTCGGCACAGAGCCCTGTTGCCATAACTGATTTAAACCATCGGCCGGTCAGTCGACCCGAGTCGGTCATGATACGATGAATCACTTCCACCACATTTGCTGGCAGATCGCCTGGCGAATCATGTTCGCCATCAAGTCCATAGGGTGACAGGGCATTTTTTCTGGCTTCACAAAGCGTGCAGTTTGCGGCGAGTCTACTTTCGGCCAGAATCGCCAGGCGGTCTTTGGCGCAAAACCAGGTACCGGTTGTGAGGAAAACCTGCAAGGCAGCTTCGTGCCCTGTTTGCAGCGCGTCCCGGATGGGGAACGATTGTGCCTCATACATCGTGTTGAACTGCTGAGAAATATTCCTCAATTCGTTTCAAATGGCCATCGACATCAGTATCGCCTGCATTGTGGGTCGCGATCGCCAGCTTAGTAGCGCCCAGTTCCTGCCACTTTCGTGCATGGGATTGCCAGCGTTCCGGGGTACCGCCACTATATTGAGCCTGGGCCTGAATTTCGAAATCATTCCAGACCTTGCCAGATTTCTCTCTTTCGGATTTCATTTGAGCAATGGCCTCTGCTGCCTGGCTATTGGCACCCATCAATGGCAGCCAGCCGTCTCCAATGCGTGCACAACGCGCTAACAACGCCGGGGCTGCGCCTCCGAACCAGATAGGAATGGGCTTCGACGGTCGTGGGTTGATACTGGCTTTTTCAATCCGGTGAAACTTGCCGGTAAAGTCCAGGGAGTCTTCCCCCCAGAGCGCCCTGAGCAATTCAACCTGTTCCGCCTGCCTGGCGCCTCGACGGGCAAAATCAATATTCAACGAATCGTACTCAATCTTGTTCCAGCCAGTGCCCACGCCTAATCGCAACCGATTATTTGACAGGATCGCGACTTCAGCAGCTTGTTTAGCAACCAACGCCGTCTGACGTTGTGGCAAAATGAGAACAGCCGTGACAAGTTCTATGGTTTCAGTAACGGCAGCAATAAAACCAAAGGTAGTAAGAGGTTCATGGAACTGTGTATCTTTGTCATAAGCCCCGCGAAAACCTCCCTCGCGGTCCGGGTCTGCACCCAGGACGTGATCATAGATAAGCAGCTGTTTTGCTCCCAACGCTTCAGCGCCTTGCGCAAACGCCTTGATCGCACCAGGATCACTGCCTATTTCGTTGTGAGGTAATACAACACCAAACTCCATTATTCACACCTTGTTTGTGTTTTTTAAGTTGATAGCGGTATGACCATACCGCTCATATTCCCCTTACCTTCATCGTTGTACATCACCTGGTAGTCACGACTGGCGAAGCACCACTTGCCTGCTTCTTTGACGTACTCATCTTTGTAGGTGCCGATGTTGAACATACCATCATCACTGCCAGCAGGCCGTAGATGTTCACACAGATACCAGCGACCGGTTGCGGTGTCTCCATTTATATCGATGGTTCCCTGATAAACGAGTTGGGCGACAAAGGCGAAACCACCCATTGCCCCAACCCATAAGCCTACTACTGCTTCCTTACCGGAAAATGTACCGGCACCAGGCAGTGTCCACTGACACTCTTCTGCCCAGGTCGATGCCCAGAGATCCTGGTCACGACGATTAACCGCATCAGCATAGGCCGCCACCAGCTGGCGGATTTCAAGTTCATCGGCAACGGGATTTGCCATAGCATGCTCCTCTCTTTGTTGGGATAGTTCTCTGGATAGTTGTCTGGATAGTTATCGGGATTATTAAACGATGACCCACATTTTCAGGGCAGTACAGCACAAAACAGTCAGGCTGTCATGTTTTTGAGCGTTTCCTTGCTGACTTCCTGTCGACCCGGGCAACATCGCTGAACATGCTGCGAAGTTGACCTTTTAGCCAGGCGACCATATGTTCTGGTACCGATCCGCGAACAGCACCGCTGACCGCCATACCTTCGAGAAGATAAGCCGTCAGCATATTGGCCGTATCGAATTCTTCCGAGAGCGCGAGATCCGGAAAAACTCTTACGCTCGCCTTGCGCCAGGAATCTTCAAACTCCTTGATCGCCGGAATCAGTACAGAACGAAGCTCAGGATCTGTTCTTGATGCAACCTGTAACTCATGGAAAACTATAAACAAGGGCGAATGCAATTGCTCCCAATATGCATCGATGCCTTCTTCGATCAGGGTATGTTCTTCATTTTTCTGGATATGTGATTCTTCAGTCTCAAATAATTCCAGGCGTCGTTTTGCCAGGTGTGCCACGGCGGCACCGATCAAATCCTTTCGTGAAGGAAAGTGATGCAGCATGGCACCACGGGAAACCCCTGCCTTTTTGGCAATTTTCTCAGTGGTTGTGTTGTTATATCCGAGATCATAAAAGCACTCGACTGCAGCATCTAGTATCGTGCCGCGAGTGTTCTCGCTTTTAGTCTGTTGCCAGGATCTTTCACCTTCTTTTGGTTGAACGTCAGCGTTATTCAATCTGGAAGTCTCATGCTCGATGAAATTGGTGGTTCAGTGAAATCTAATATACTAACTTTTTTAAGCTAATTCATCACTACTCGAATTTTGCATGATATCGATATCAAGCCAATCATGAAAATACAAGAATCCCGACTCGACTTTTAAGAACGTAAAGTGACTCTCATTTCTGGGAATTAGATTTGTAGGCAGCAACTTCAGGAGGCTTGTTTGGTCGCTCTGTGCCAGGATGCTTCAAGCTCTTTTTCTGCCGGAGCCATCACTGAGCGAAGCTCAGGATCTGTTCTCGATGCGACCTGCAGTTCGTGGAAAACCACAAACAAAGGAGACTGCAATTGCTTCCAGCAGACATCCATATTCGCTTCGATCAACCTGAGTTGCTCGTTACCGTTGACGCCAGGTACCTCGGTCTCCAACCGCTTTTTTGACAGGTGGCCGACCGCTGCGTTCATCAGTGCCTGGCGAGAAGGGAAATGATACAACATGGCACCTCGTGAAACCCCCGCCTCCTTGGCGATTTTTTCTGTGGTGGTGTTGTTATAACCTAGATCGTAAAAGCACTGGATCGCGGCATCCAATATCACACTACGTGTGTTCT
>JAPYTQ010000020.1:0-2083 GCA_029941905.1 Pseudomonadales bacterium
CCTAGCATGCAGCGTTCTCGTAAGTAAAGTAAAAAATAGACATTTATACGCTTTTAGAACGTCGGATTTGTTATCCTTTTGATAAGCCGATGATATAATTTCGACTGAATTGTGAACAGGTAGAAACGGGAATTGACTTAATTACGATTCCGGTGAAATCATTATGCAAGAACAAGACGCGGTTCCTCCACTCGATCGTTCCCTGGTCGACAAGCACACTTTTAGCAAGCAGGAATTGCTTGAATGTGGCTACGGTAAGCTATTTGGGCCCGGTCGGGCTCATTTGCCCATTGATGAAATGTTGATGTTGGATCGCATCACCGATATCAATGAGACGGGGGGTACGAAAGGCAAGGGAAAAATTCTTGCAGAATTGGATATCAATCCCGATCTTTGGTTCTTCAAGTGTCATTTTGTCGGTGATCCGGTGATGCCAGGCTGTCTTGGTCTGGACGCACTCTGGCAATTAGTCGGTTTTTTCCTCGCATGGAAAGGTAACTGGGGAGTTGGGCGAGCGCTGGGCTGTGGCAAAGTCGCTTTTCGAGGCCAGGTCTTGCCGACGGTGCAGAAGGTCCAGTATGACATTGATATCACGAGGGTGCGTGAAGGTAAAAGTGTACTCGGTATAGCGGATGCTCAAGTTATTGCAGATGGTGAGCCAATCTATACCGCGAAAGGCATTAAAGTCGGTTTGTTTTCTTCACTCGACGATTTTTAGAGGCAGAGTCAAACACGATACTAGTAGGATAGAAAAACTAGATGAGCCAGGTGAAACTATGAAGCGTGTCGTCATTACAGGTATGGGGCTGGTTTCCCCACTAGGTAACAACAAGTTAGAAACATTGGATTCTCTGCGAGCAACAAAGTCTGGGATCAAATTCCAGGACGCATACAAGGAACTGGGTATGCGCAGCCAGATCGCTGGAAGTATTGAGATTGATGTCGAGTCAATGATCGAACGCAAGTTGCGACGCTTTATGGGCGACGCAGCGGCTTTTGCATATATCTCGATGGCGGAGGCTATCGAAGATTCCGGATTGCCTGAAGATGTCGTATCAAATTATCGCACCGGCATTGTGGCGGGATCAGGTGGTGCCTCGTCGTTAAACCTTGTTGAGGCCGCTGATATTCTACGAGAAAAAGGCGTTAAACGGATTGGACCTTATCGGGTGACGCGAACCATGAGTTCGACTATATCTGCCTGTCTTTCTACCGCATTCAAAATCAAGGGTGTGAATTATTCGATTACCTCGGCCTGTTCAACCAGCGCCCATTGTATTGGTCATGCGGCGGAACTGATCCAGCTTGGTAAGCAAGATGTTGTCTTTGCCGGTGGAGGTGAAGAGGAACACTGGTCAATGAGCTCTTTGTTTGACGCCATGGGGGCGCTCTCAACCCGAAATGATGATCCGACCAGAGCTTCACGCGCCTATGACAAGGATCGGGATGGATTCGTAATCGCCGGTGGCGGTGGATTCCTGGTGGTGGAAGAGTTTGAACACGCGATGAAACGCGGCGCAAAGATTTATGCCGAACTGGCGGGATATGCTGCGACATCCGATGGTTTCGACATGGTTGCACCCTCCGGGGAGGGTGGCCAGCGGGCAATGGAAATGGCGATATCTACCGTTACCGGCGACATCGACTACATCAATGCCCATGGAACCAGTACCCCTGCCGGTGACCCTCCTGAGATAAAGGCAATCAAGCAGGCTTTTGGTGACAAGATCCCGAAGATCAGCTCAACCAAATCGCTTTCGGGACATTCACTGGGCGCAGCGGGCGTTCATGAAGCCATCTACTCGTTACTGATGCTGGACAACGACTTTATCTGCGCGTCAGCTAATATTGATGAACTGGATCCTCTTTTTGAGGGCATTCCCATCGTAACTTCCCGCATTGATAATGCGGGCATTCGAACCGTAATGTCGAACAGTTTCGGCTTCGGTGGCACCAATGCCGTCCTGGTATTCCAAAAACTGGAATCCTGAGCAAGTCAGGGTTCCCCTGGCCTGAGATTGATTGTCGGAGTCGCCAGACTGGTTTTCTCGATGCCTTGGTTTGTATGCCTTGGTTTGTATGC
>JAPYTQ010000020.1:2183-92513 GCA_029941905.1 Pseudomonadales bacterium
GAGTCGCCAGACTGGTTTTCTCGATGCCTTGGTTTGTATGCCTTGGTTTGTATGCCTTGGTTTGTATGCGCGGGTTTTGACCTGAGTGGCCTTGTCGTGTATTTTACGCCGCGCGATTCCACTGGTATCGCTGTACCCATTCTGGACCCAACACTATGACTGACTCGACCGCTGACAAGAGCGGGAAAACGCCCTTTGTCGGGGAAAAACCGGCGGACGAAACAACTCGGAATAACTCGGTTGCCAGACCACAGTTAAGTATCTGGGAACTTGCATGGCCGGCAATTCTCAGCAATCTGCTGTTTGCCATTATTGGCATTGTCAGTATCAAGATTGTCGGAACTCTGGGCGCCTCAGCGGTGGCCTCTGTGACTACCGGTCATCGAATCTTCTTTGCCCTACAGGCCATTCTGATGGCAGTTTCTGCAGGCACGACAGCATTGGTGGCCCGATCCTGGGGAGCACAGGACTACGAAGAGGCGGCCAAGGTTACCAGTGTTTCATTGTGGATCGGCAATTTAGTGGCACTCGGTCTGACGCTGCCTTGTTTCTTTTTCTCTGAATCGATTGCCGGGGTGTTTGGATTGGGTGAAGAAACTACCCGCCAGGCTGCTGTGTTTATTCGATACCTCAGCGTGTTTAACATCGCCTTTGCGATCAACATGATTATTTCTGCTGCTCTGAGAGCTGCGGGAGACACAAAAACGCCTTTGTGGATCGGAGCGCTAACCAATATTGTTAATGTGATTCTGGTTTACGTGCTGGTTTTTGGTGAATTTGGAATGCCTGCGCTGGGTGTTCCGGGTGCGGCAATTGCCAATGGGCTGTCCTTTGCCATTGGTGCCGTGGTCCTGCTGGGCCTCTGGTATGGCAAAAAGCTTAAGGTCGGAGTGGGCGGTAAAGGATCCGTCACCGAAAAGCGCGTTCGGCAACTCGTTGATATTGGCTACCCTGCTGGGGTCGAGCAGTTTGTTTTCCAGGTTGGGTTTATTGCGTTTTTGTGGTTGGTTGCATTCTATGGCACCGCGTCGTTTGCTGCTTATGGCATCGGCGTCCAGATTCTTTCCCTGTCTTTTGTGGTTGGTTTTGGATTCTCGATATCCGGTGCAACACTAGTGGGCCAGCACCTCGGGGCCAGGGATCCCGCTGGCGCAGAACGGCAGGGTTGGCGGGCAACCTGGATGGCAATCGGAAGCATGATGGTTTTGAGTGTGGTGATAATTATATTTGCCGAAGAGATTGCCCGATTTCTGATTGATGATGACGAGGTGGTTCGGCTGACAGTCATTTTCATTTACATCATGAGTATCGCTCAACCATTGATGGCAGTTGAGTTCACGATTGGCGGTTGCTTGCGTGGCGCCGGAGACACTCGATTTCCCCTGTTGACAACAATGGTCGGTTTAATTGGGGTCAGGGTAGGGCTCGCAGCCATGTTCGCCTGGTTCGGTCTTGGTGTGGTTTGGATCTATGCTGCTTTGATTGGTGACTATCTGGTAAAGGCAGGTATGCTGATTCAAAGGTTTCGGTCCGGTCGCTGGAAACAGATATTTACTGATTCTGAAGAGAAATTTTCCCAGTACAGTTGAAGCAACTGCGACTTTCTATAATTGTCAGTAAAAAAAGTTCCAATTTGTTGACTTGACTTGGAGATCATTTGGAGTAGCATGCTCTGCCGAGGATGAGCTGTTTTCAGCCTTTTAGCTGCTAACGGGTAGAAAATAGTACGACATAAGATTACAAGAGCAAACAATGATTGACAGTAATTTAACAATTTCAACATGCATCATGCATACGGCGACGCCAGTCGCAGTTGTGCGTCTATGCACCCAATCTTCATGGGGTATAGGTTTGCATTAGGGATCGCTGAAAAATTTTAGAAAAGCCCCTGATGCCAAAACATCAGGGGCTTTTTTTTTGCAGTTTTTTTACAAGTAGTGGGGCAGTTCAGGGTTAAAAGATGGATAAAAAACTAAATAGAAATATACCGGTGTTGTACATGTTCAGCTTTTTATGGCTGTCCATGGTCATTATTCCAGTCATCGTCCCCTTCTTTGCGACCAAAGGGCTATCACTTGCGCAGGTCTATTATCTTCAGGCGATCTTTGCGTTCGTTGTCGTAATTTGTGAAGTGCCATCAGGCTACGTGGCTGATGTCCTGGGGAGAAAGAATGCGCTGGTCGCGGGCAGTATATTCCACGCCCTGGGTTTTACCTGGTTGAACTTCAGCGACGATTTTGCAGACCTGGTTGTTTTTGAAACATTGGTGGGTATTGGCATCAGCCTTTTTTCAGGAGCTGATCTGTCACTCCTGTACGACAGTCAGGTGGCATTGGGTCAAAGTCCGGATAGAAAAAGCCGTGGGATAGCAAACCTGCGGTTTGTAAAATCCGTGGCAGAGGGTATGGCGGCTCTGTTGGGTGGTTATCTGATTGCCTATTCATTTGATGCAGTGGTAGTCGCAAACACGGTCTTCGCATGGGGTCCGCTGCTTCTCTCGGGTTTCTTGACAGAGGCGCCCTTCGCGCGAATGGAGGCCAATCAGCACTTTGGAAATCTAAAGCAGATTGTTCGACATATGTACATTGATGATCGATTGTTGCGATTGATTTGTCTCAACATTACATTTTTTGGATTGGCGACTTTTTATGTGGTCTGGATGTTACAACCGTACTGGCAGGAACAAACGGTACCTCTGACAGCGTTCGGTATGTTGTGGGCAGCACAGAGTTTTGTCGTTGCATTTGCGTCAAAAATAGCCATGCCGTTGGAACAGCGGTTTGGTGCCAGACCTGTGCTGGTATTGATGGGATTGTTACCCATGATTGGCTATATGGGTATGGCGGGTTTTGGTGGCACTCTCGGTATATTCCTGAGTTTCAGTTTTTTCGTCAGCCGGGGTCTCAATCAGGTGATTCTGTCTGATGCATTGAACACGAGGGTACCGAGCAAGTTTCGGGCGACAGCCAACTCGATAACATCTTTCATGTTCCGGGGTATCTACATAGTCACTGGACCCATTGTTGGTCTGCTAATCGAGTCTTTCGGGATGCATACCACCCTGGCAGTCCTCGGTGCTGTCGTTGGCATTTTCTTTGTTTTGTATCTGCTGCCACTGCTGGGAGAGATTCGCATTGTGCAGGTCAGGGAAGAGATAAAAACATGAGATGAACAATAGCAAGCTGGTACTTTATACGGGGCTTTAGGCCCCGTTTTTTTGTAAATATTAAAGTGCCGTCATCACCAATGGCTTACCTTTGGTAATTACCATCGTATGTTCATACTGCGCTGAGAAATTTCCTAACCCGGTTGTGAGGGTCCAACCGTCAGCTTCAGTTTTCGTCCGTTCGTTCCGGGTTGACAGAAACGGTTCAATCGTTATGACCTGGCCTTCATGTAGGAACCGTTTGTCTGACTTGTCGTAAAAATTGGCAATGAAGTGAGGTTCTTCGTGCAGACTTCGACCCACACCATGGCTGCCAAGATCTTTGATAGTGACAAACCCTGATTGTCTGGCCGTTTTTGCGATTGCCAGGCCAATCTGGTTTACCCTGTTGCCGTCTCTTGCCGCGTTCATGGCTTTGCGAAGCGCTTTACGGGTGCACTGGCACAAGTACTCAAGCTTTGGGTTGATAGGGGGCACGAGAAAAGTGCCCCCGGTGTCACCAAAGATTCCATTTAATTCAGCAGAAACGTCAATGTTGACAACATCTCCCGCCTTGATTTGCCGGTCCGATGGTATGCCATGCGCCGCCTCTTCATTGATGCTGATACAGGTGTAGCCCGGGAAATCGTAGGATACCCGCGGCGCAGATTTTGCGCCGTACTTCTCCAGGTTCCGACGCCCAAATTGATCCAGTTCCAGAGTGGTCATTTCAGGCTCAATCTTTTTGCTCATCAACATCATGGTTTCAAAGACAATCCTGCCGATGATGCGTAACTTTTTCAGGTCTTCGTCATTTTCGATGGTCATTGGTCTTTTGTCCTATGCGAAAAGAGTCACCTGGCTGCCAGCGTCCGAGCTGGAATATTGCAAACAAAATGTGACGTTGTCGATATTGAGACACGTTCATTTATCCAGGTAAACAATCGTCGATGTGGTTGAATTGCCTGAAACCTCTATTTTTCTAAGGGGGATTCTTGCCCGGGTAATCCTGGGTTCTTTTTCATGTAGAGCCACGCAGAATGCTGGTGACGGTGTGATGTTCAACTCATAGCCATCTTTCACCGTATGCTCAGTATGAAAGTGCCCACAAAAAACAGTATTGATTCGGCTTTGGCGAATAGCGTCATCCGCTTCCTTGATATTGCTCAGAGAATAATTGGAATCCATGAATCCTGCAGACAGTGTTTTTGTTGGATAGTGGGTAAAAAGAACTGAATTATCGCGAATGTGATCCCGTTGAATATAATCCAGGTGCTCCGCGGGGAAGCTGCCTGAACCGGTATTAGTGAAAATCAGATCGATGGCCTCCAGTTCGACAGTAAATAAAAAATCCTTGTTACCGCAGATTTCGGCCCCAAATACTGAATAGAGATTTGCCGCGTTATCATGATTGCCGGGTATCACATGCGTTTTTTGTCCGGCAGGTAGTTGTGACTTCATCCACGCATAGACTTCAGGGTTGCCATCTTCGCCAGGTAAATCGCCACTGATCACCAACAGGTCTGCCGGGTGCTGTGCAATATAATCCATGAGGACCAGGAAATTCTCCAGCACCAGATTGCGGCTTACGAGGGAGACGTGAGTATCTGTAATCTGGTAAATCGTTGTCATGAATGAAAGCATAAACGAAGATGCCAAGTATCCACAATACTGGCAGTCTGTAATACTGCAGAATCTTCGATCGTTGAACCTGTATATAAATACAGTTAAGATTGTCAGGTTCGTAATCTGAAACTTTGGCAAAACCTACCTTGGCAGACTTACTTTGGTAAATATGGTCGAAGATCTACCCACGGGGTACTACCTCGAAAACTTTAATTTCCTGCTTGATTTTGTTGAGCAACATTACTCCGATCTGCTGACGCAAGCGGAAAAAGCCTACCGGCAGGATTTTCGTCAATTGTCCCTTGATGCACAGCGACTCTATGTTCGTTTGACGGGTCGGCGGGGGCCCTTGTTTCGCCTGGATAAGCTTGCTTACGACGAAATCGGGTGCCTCAGTTCAGCCACAGCCGAGTTGCTGGATAAGAAACTTTTTCAGGTACCTGGCGATACAATTGCAGCCGATCTCTTGCCCCTGTTGACGAAGAAAGAGCTGCTTGATCGATTCGCCCGGAGTGATAAGCGGCTCAAGCGCCAGGATCTGCATGACGCCATCGCTGATCAGTACAGCATTGAACAGATTCGTGAACACCTGGGGCTTGACGTTATCGAACCTCTTGGGAAGGAATATTTACAGGTGTTTAAGCTGCTGTTTTTTGGCAACCTGCACCAGGATTTTACCGAATTTGTTTTGCGAGATCTTGGTGTCAGTCCGTTTGAGAATTATGTGATGGATGCATCCGCCCGATACTTCGGTAATAGAGAATTGCTGGACGGCGTGTTGCAAAGCTACCTGGTGGCAGACGAGTGCCGGGCGGTGATGGAAGGCGGGGACGCCAATCAGCTGACAGAATTTGCAAAAATCTGTCTCGATGCCGGGGAGATTCGCGAAACTTTACTCCATCGTCGCTACAGCAAAATGTACAACACCATGGCTCGACAGTTAGAGCGTTATGACCGGATCGAAGAAGCGATCCGCTTGTATGAAAAATCAATTGTTGCGCCTGCACGGGAAAGGCGGTCAAGGATCTATGACAGTTTGGGCCGAACCAACGAGGCGATTGATCTTTGCCAGCAGATCCATGAGGACCCGGTCGACGAGGCAGAAGCTGAGTTTTCTGTAAAGTTCGCGACCCGGGTGAGTAAGCGACATCGGTTGGAGTATGATTGGATACCGACAACATCCAGTGATGACTTCGACATTGATGCGGTTATGGTTAAACAACAACCTGAAGTCCAAGTCGAACTTCAGGCCTGTGACTGGTACAAGTCACAGGGCATTGATGCCAGGTATGTCGAGAATGGGTTGCTGCCGGGCTTGTTTGGTCTGTATTTCTGGAAGGTTATTTTCGCACCGGTTCGCGGTGCTTTTTTTAACCCTTTTCAACGTGGCCCGGTTGATCTCTTCACGCCGGAGTTTAAGAGTGAACGGCAGGCCATGATTGAGTCGCGACTGGACAAGATGTCTGACAATACAGTATTCACAGATACGGTTCTGGAAACCTTTGATACCAAGTTCGGCATTGCAAATTATTTTGTTAACTGGCGCTGGCTCGACCGGGAACTGATTGAAAAATCCCTTTCACGTATTCCCCATGGCGATCTGAGGTTGATCTTCACCCGGTTGTTGCGTGACCTGCGCCACAATCGCAGTGGCTTTCCTGACTTGATTGTTTTTCCCGCTAGTCAGGGATATCGGCTAACTGAAATTAAAGGGCCGGGGGATAAGTTGCAGAATAACCAGAAGCGCTGGTTTCGTTTTTTTAAAGCATCCGGAATTCCGGCGAATATTCTCAATGTCGCGTGGCGGTAGGTCCTGTTGAACAATCCTCCTGAAGCGCTTGCGGGATCAAATGTTGAAACCCCGATTGAAAAGTCCGAGTTTCATATCAGCGTTCGTGACCTGGTTGAGCAGATTGAACGCAGTGGCGATATTAATTTTCGGTTTTCTTCGCGCAGTAGTGCGACAGAGGGGATCAAGGGTCACCAGAGATTACAGAAATCCCGGATCGGGAACTATGAGGCGGAAAAGCCGGTGGAAATCACTGTTGAAAAACCTGATCTGAATTTAACAATATCCGGTCGTGTCGATGGTTATTATCCCGACTCGACTGACTTTGTCGTCGAAGAAATCAAGACGATCAGGGTGGACGTGGCCAGCATCCCGGGATCCGTACAACGGCTACACTGGGGTCAGGTGAAGATATACGCCTATCTGCTTGCCCGCCAGCACCCGACTGAAGTCAGGTCGTCAACTGTTCGATTATGTTACTTCGATCTCGATCACGATAGAGAGCATCAGCTTGATCAGCAATGGACAGCGACGGAACTGGAATTGTTTTTTACGGACCTGGTTGACCGATTCATAGATTACCTGCGCCGATTGTTGATTTGGCGTCAGCGCCGAGACAAGACTATTGTCGGCCTCGACTTTCCTTATCCGGCATATCGTCCGGGCCAGCGTGAGATGGCGGTCAGTGTCTACAAAACCTTGAAGCAGCAGGGGCAGTTGGTGATGCAGGCACCAACAGGCATTGGGAAAACGATTGCCAGCCTCTTCCCGGCGATAAAAGCGTTAAGGGAATTGTCCTATGAGAAACTGTTCTATCTTTCTGCGAAAACCTCGGGTCAGCAGATGGCCCAATCTGCTATTGACGATCTAAAAAGTTCTGGTTTGATTCTTCGTGATATTACTCTAACTGCAAAAGAAAAGATCTGCTTTACTCCCGGTGCACCCTGTGATGCGGAACATTGCCAGTACGCTCGCGGCTACTATGACAAGTTACCGACTGTGATGGTAGAAGTGATTGACTCATGTGATTCACTGCGACGAGAAACCATTGAAGAGATAGCCCGCAGGCACGAACTATGTCCCTTCGAACTCTCGTTAGATCTTTCGTTGATGTCTGATGTGGTGATCTGCGATTACAACTATGTATTCGATCCCGTGGTTCATTTAAGGCGATTCTTTGAAAGCAGAAATGAGAGCAGAAGACAAAACATGCAGTCACGTTATGTCCTGCTGATGGATGAATCCCACAATCTTGTAGATCGAGGCCGGGATATGTTTTCGGCGGAGTTCTGTAAAGATGATGTACTGGCATTACGTCGCCGTGTAAAGAGCCAGTTACCGTTGATTGCAAAGAAGCTAACCAGGATAAACACAGTATTCCTGACGATGATAAAGCCCGTTAAAGTGGGCCTGGAACAACGCAACAGTGCACAACTGGATCAGTGTGCCGTCAGTTTTCAACGTGCGCTGCGGGGTTTTTGTGATGCAGCAGAAGACTGGTTACAGCTTAATCAGCCAGTTTCGTTCCAGGCAGACTTACTTGAGCTTTATTTTTCAGCCATTCGCCTGCTGCGAACCGTGGAATCAGCGAAGGAAGGGTACGCGTTTCTGCTTCTGCGGAAGAACAAAAATACGTTCTTCAAGCTTTATTGCTTGAATCCGGGACCGGGATTATCCGATGGTTTCGACAGGGTGGACGCCAGCGTCTGCTTTTCTGCAACCATGGCTCCCCGGGTTTACTTCAAGACTCTGATGGGGATAGCAGATTCTGCGGCCTGGTATCAGATTGAATCTCCTTTTGCTGCTGAAAATCTGGGGATTTTTACAACCTCCTTTATCTCAACCACCTACAAAGACCGCACCGACAGCCTGTACGAACTTGTTGATACCCTTAAGACGGTGATCAGCACCCAAACAGGTAATTACATGGTGTTCTTCCCTTCCTATGCCTATCTCACTGAAGTCAATGGAAAGTTTGAAGAGCGGTACCCTGAAATCAAAACTATCCGTCAAACTCCGTCAATGTCAGGGGAGGATCGGGAGGCATTCCTGCAGTCCTTTGAACAGATGAATCAGACACAGCTGGGTTTTGCCGTTATGGGGGGTGTTTTTGGGGAAGGCATTGATCTAAAAGGGAGCCGCTTGATCGGTGCGATTATTGTCGGTGTGGGTCTTCCGCAGTTGGGGCTTGAGCGCGATCTGATCCAGGACTATTTCAATCAGGATACGTCAGGTCAGGAAGATGTTTCCAGAAGCAGTGTTTCCAGAAGCAGTGTTTCCAGAAGCAATGTTTCCGAAAACAATGGTTTCATCAACCATGGATTCGAGTTTGCTTACCAGTACCCTGGTATGAACCGGGTGCTACAGACGGCCGGTCGAGTCATCCGGAGTGAAACTGATCGCGGTGTGGTTTGTCTGATCGACCATCGTTTCAACGAAGCCAGGTACCAGCAATTACTGCCATCCACCTGGCAGCCAGAACGGGCAAGAAGCAGACAGCAGCTTGAACAGCATCTGCTGTCATTCTGGCAAGGTCATTCGGGGGCTAACGATTAAACGCTATCCGCTTCCCTAATTGCGCAATCGACAGTCCAGGCATTGGGTGTAGATTCCCGGTTTTTGACTCAATTTGAAGAAGTCACCGAGATCAGAAGACATGGGGTTGAGCATTGCCAGATTCTTCAGACTGGATTCAGTGCCCGATGCGCCATAGATAGAATAGTGAATGGTTTCGAGACTGCTGTTTAGAATTTCACTGAATAGCTTTTCTTTTGCCGTCAGTGTTTGTTCAAGATACAAGATTTCATAACTGCCCACATCTGCAAGCAAGGCTGCAGAATCGATAGCATCATTAAGGCCGCCGAGGGCATCAATCAAACCGTTTTTTAACGCATCGGTTGCGGCCCAGACACGGCCCTGGGCTAACGAATGGACTTGATTTGGCTGCATGTCACGACCGTCAGCGACCAGATTAACGAAATTTCTGTAAGTGAACTCAACTGATTTTTGAACGGTGCGGTCAAATGCCGGGTTTATCTCGTTTAGCAGGTTCATCGAGCTGCTCAGTTTGGTCGTCCCAACACCGTCTGTATACACACCAAATTCCGCTGCGGCTTGCGCGAAGGTAGGTATCATCGAAAATACGCCGATGGAACCGGTGATTGTGGTGGATGCTGCAAATATTTTGTTTGCTGATGCGGCGATCCAATATCCCCCTGAAGCAGCATAGCTTCCCATGGAGATCACCACAGGTTTCCCCTGGGACTGTGTTAGCGCAAGCTCACTACGAATTTGCTCCGAAGCAGAAGGGCTCCCGCCCGGACTGTCCACCCTGAGGACTAACGCTTTCACACTGACGTCATTACGGGCCTTTTGAATTAGCCTGGCAATGGTATCGCCCCCGATTTCACCGGCTGATCTTTCACCGTCATAGATCGTACCGCTGGCGGTAATCACCGCAATTTTGTCACTTGCCGGATTGAGAATGGGAATGGGAGGACGCGTGGCAGAGAGATAATCCTGAAATGTAATTCGGTTGTAGGATTTACCGTCTTCGCCAACGATGTCCTTGAGCATGTCAAACCATTCGATGCGCGTCAAAATGTCGTCGACCAGACCGTGTTGTACCGCCAGCAGGTTTGGATCGTTTCGGGCATTGCCGAGTAACGTGTCGTAGTTGTTGGTGTAGCGATTAAAGTCATCGAGACTGATTTCCCGGTTTGACACTACTGTTTGTGCATACTTGCTCCACAGCACTTCGAGCCAGTTCAGGTTAGCGAGTTTTGCCTCGGGTGACATACTGTCCCTTTCGTAGGGCTCCACAGCACTCTTGTATTTTCCAGCCTTGTAAACATGGAAATTTATCTTGAATTTCTCCAGCGCAGATTTGAAATAGGTTGGATAAACACCGAAACCGGTGAGAAAAACTCCACCAAACATCTGCTGGCTCTGCTCGTCAATGTAGATCTCACTGGCGTGGGTGGCCAGGTAATATTGTTCCTGGCTGTAGCTCCGTGCGAAGGCATAAACCGGTTTGTCTGCCTGTCTAAATCGTTCAAGAGCGTAACCAATTTCCTCGAGCTTGCTGAATCCGGCGCCTTTCAGGCGTGACAGATCGAGTACCAATACCTTGATTCTTTCATCTGCTGCTGCGGCGTCGATGGCGTCGAGAATGTCCTTTAGCAGGGTCTCGGCATCTTCCTTGTCATAGCCAGACATAAATTGCGCCACCGGATCTATCGCCTGCTTTTGTTCAACGATGATGCCGGTCGGATTGATCACTATAGCCGCTGAATCGGGTATCGATGGAGAGTCTGAAGAAAATATGCCCACCAGTATAGAAAAGACAACCAGAAGGAATATCAGGTTAAAAGTGGCATTCTTTGCCGCGGTTATGGCGTTCCAGGTACCTTTGAGGATTCGACCTAACATATCTATCGTCCAGCGTTCATAGAGCGTAATGCTACCATAGATACAACCCACCTATTTTATCAGTCCGTAATCCTGCAGATGCTGCCGGGCTTGGCCTATTCCCTGGGTGACTTCCGCCCGCAGCCCCGCCTTTCTTGCCGCTTCTACATTGACCAGGTTGTCGTCGAGAAAGAGAATGGCCTGGGGTAGGGCCTCCAGGACGTTAATGGTGTGTTCGAAAGCTTCCGGGTCAGGTTTGAGCAACCCTGTCTGGTGGGAGGACAGAACCGCGTGGAAGAGGGATAACAGGGGAGTCTCCTGTTCGAATCGCTGCCAGTGCAAATGATTGGAATTTGATAAACAGGCAACCTTGTAGTCTGCTCTAAGCTGGTCCAGGAGTTCCAGCCCACCGGGCAGCACCGATTTCGGCCATTGAACGAAGTGTGCAAGAAACTCCTCCGCCGAGACATTCAACGCGAGTTCGGAAACCAATTCTTCAGCGAAATCCGCTCCTGAACTTTGTCCGGATTCGAATTTTCGAACCGCCGGTGATTGGAGCCATGTATGCCAGACCTCCTGCTCTGAAAGCCGGGTCCAGCTAAGCATGGTGGGTATACCACCAAGCTCGATAAGAACACCGCCAAGATCGAACAGGATGACTTCGATGGGTTCGGTTTTCACCAGGGTCTCAGTCATCTTCTTTCTCAGGTTTGCTCAGAGCATCTATCAGATCAGGTAAATCCCGCATGTCATCAAATACGACGGCGCCTTTCTGCGTCAGTAATTCAGCAGATGAGTGGCGACAATAGCCCAGAACCCTCATTCCGGCGTTAACACCAGCCTCTACACCATATTGGGAATCCTCTATCACCACACAATGCCCGGGAGCACAATTCATTTTTTCCGCGGCATAAAGAAACAAATCAGGCGCGGGTTTTCCCTGTTCCACTTCAGTGGCGCTAAACAGGTTGTTATCAAAGTACGATAAGAGCCCGGTTAAGCCGAGGGTTTTTCTCATTTTGAGTTTTTTGCCACTGGATGCAACACATTTTGGCAGATGCAGATTCGCCAGCGCGTTTTCAACCCCTGGCACCGGTTTAAGGTCTGAGTCAAAGGCAGCAAAGGTTTTTATTCGTAATCGCTGCCAGAATGCAGGGTCGATTTTTTTGCCGATTTGCTGCGCTAACTCTGCCTCGCAACTCGCCAGGCTCTTACCCATAAAGCGATCCATGGTTTCCTGCAGTGTCAGTGACAAGCCTAGTTCGCGTAATCCTTGTTGCAACAAACGATTGGCGATCAGTTCACTGTCTACCAGTACACCGTCGCAGTCGAAAATAAGCAGTTCGACAGATGATTCCAGCAGTGGGCTCAATGGGAAAGTACTTTTTGTAGCATGGGTTGACCGCAACTATTGTGGCTGGAACAAGTGTGCGAGAACAGGTTTAAAATGGTAACTTGTTGGTTCTGCATCAACCAGCTAAAAGTGACTATGGCTAACATTTACAACGATGGACTCGAAAAGAACCGGGCTAACTACGAACCACTTTCACCATTGAGTTTTATCAAACGGGCAGCGCTGCTCTATCCGGATCACGAGGCGGTAGTGCATGGAAAAGTTTCTCGTAATTGGAGTGAAACCTACCAACGTTGTGTCTGCCTGGCTTCTGCTTTAAGTAACCACGGAATTGGCGCAGGGGATACGGTCGCTGTCATGCTCCCTAATATTCCGGAGATGTTCGAGGTTCACTTCGGGGTGCCCATGATGGGTGGGGTGTTGAATGCGATTAACACCCGGTTGGATGCAAGAACCGTTGCATTCATCCTGGAACACGCAGAAGCCAAGGTACTCATTTCGGACCGGGAGTTTTCTGCGGTTCTCACCGAAGCGGTGCAGTTGTTATCGGCGGCTTCTCCTGATCAAAAGTTGTTATTGGTCGATGTCGACGACCCCACTTTTCTGGAGGGAGAGTCTATTGGCAACATCTCCTATGAACAAGTCCTGGCATCTGGTGACCCGGATTACGACTGGCAGTTACCCAGCGACGAATGGGACGCCATTTCCCTTAACTACACCTCAGGCACCACGGGGGATCCGAAGGGTGTGGTCTATCATCATCGCGGCGCTTACCTCAATGCTGCAAATAATGCACTGACCTGGGAAATGGGATTACACCCCAGGTATTTATGGACTCTACCCATGTTCCACTGCAATGGCTGGTGTTTCCCATGGACTATTGCCGTATCCATTGGTACCACGGTCTGTTTGCGTCACGTTCGCGAGGATGCCGTCTTCCAAAGTCTCAAAGATAACAGGGTGAGTCACTTTTGTGGTGCACCGGTGGTTCTGAACACACTGATTAACGCCCCGGATGAGATGAAGCAGGGAATAGATCAAACGGTAAAAGTCATGACAGCAGGCGCTGCGCCACCGGCGGCTGTGATCCAGGGAATCGAGGCGATGGGGTTCGACGTGACGCAGGTGTATGGTCTGACGGAAACCTATGGCCCCATGATCGTCTCAGCCTGGCGTTCAGAATGGGATGGTTTATCGGCTGAACGCAAAGCCGCTTTGAAAGCACGACAGGGAATATCGTCGGTGCTGGCGGGGGCAATGATGGTGGCTGACCCGGAAACGCTCATCCCGGTACCCTGGGATGGTGTTACCCAGGGCGAGATCTTTATGAAAGGCAATATTGTCATGAAGGGTTATCTGAAAAACCCGGATACCACCAGCCAATCTTTTGCGGGTGGTTGGTTCCACTCGGGAGATATTGCAGTTTGTCATCCCGATGGGTACATACAGATAAAAGACAGGTCAAAAGATGTGATTATTTCTGGTGGAGAAAACATTTCCAGCATCGAAATTGAGGACATCCTGTTTAAACACCCGAAAATCCTTGAAGCCGCGGTAGTGGCGAAAGCTGATGAAAAGTGGGGTGAACATCCATGTGCATTTATCACTCTCAAACCGGACGAACAGCTCAATGCAGAAGAGGTTATCGATTACTGCCGCCAGGAAATGGCCCGGTTCAAGGTACCCAGGACGGTAATCTTTGGCCCCCTCGTGAAGACGTCGACCGGTAAGGTTCAAAAATATCTGCTTCGGGAGCAGGCGAAAGCGTTTGCGGGCTGACCACTGACCATGAAAAAAATAGATGAGGGATGAAACCTTGGGCCAGGAGTTAGAAATCGCGTTTGCAAGACAATCGGATTGTCTTGAACTCGCGGAGATGTCCAGAGTTCTGATTGAGCATGGACTAAAATGGCGGTGGAAACCGTCACGGGTGCTGAGTCTTATTCAACACCCCGACTGTGTGGTGATCGTTGCAAAAGTTAACTCGGTAATCCAGGGTTTCGCGGCGATGGAATTTTATGAGCTACATGGTCATCTGAATCTGTTAGCAGTTAAACCGCAGCAGCGTCGGCGAGGCATAGGACGTGAGTTGCTGAACTGGATGGAAAGTTCAGCCAGCATTGCGGGTCTGGACTACATCGCGCTGGAGGTGAGAAGTTCAAACAGCGTTGCAATTGAGTTTTATCAGCAGGCCAATTACGAAATTGATCAACTGCAGAAAGGATATTACCTGGGAGTGGAGGATGCTTATCACATGACCCACGAGTTGATCAGCCGTGAAGTAGCGGTACAAAGACCGTGAGCTTGTGGCAATGGGAAGAACTGCTAAGCGCCTGCTCCCTTATCGAACCGGTTTCGGGCCCACAGATATCAGGCATCAGCCTCGACAGTCGCACTGTCGTAACCGGTGATCTGTTCGTCGCACTGTCCGGTGATCCGGGTCCCAGGTTCCACTCCTCCAGTTCAAGCGATCGAGACGGGCATGAGTTTATTCAAAATGCCTTTGCCCGTGGCGCAGCGGCAGCTCTGGTTTCCCGTGAGGTAGACGTGTCCGGCCCCTTGTTAACAGTTGAGGACACGCTCGATGGACTCTGGCAGTTGGGAAGCCATGCGAGGAACAGGGTTCAGGCAAAGGTGACCGCCATTACCGGCAGTAGCGGCAAAACCACAGCTCGCCAGTGGCTCGAGGAACTGCTTGCGTTGCAGAACAAAACCCATGCATCGGTGGGAAGTCTCAACAATCACTGGGGCGTCCCGTTGTCGCTGGCGAGGATGCCAGCGGATAGCAAATTCGGCGTCTTCGAAATAGGAACCAACAGATCCGGGGAAATCAGGCCCCTGGCTGAGCTCGTCAGTCCTGATGTTGCCTTGCTGCTGAACGTTCTACCTGCGCATATTGGCCATTTCGATAATCTGGAGGCAATTCGCAGAGAAAAACTCAGTATCGCCAAAGGACTATCGAACTCAGGACACCTGATTGTCCCTGTGGGCCTGGATCTAACCGGATTGGGTCATACAAGAAGAGTGACATTCGGTACAACGTCCAACTCGGATGTCTTTGGCGAAGCGACATACCATGGTCAGCAGACCCTGGTTGAGGCTAATGTGTGTGGCAAACAGGTGAATTATCAATTATCCGTGGGCGGCGAGCATCGGGTACTGACATCGCTAGCGGTACTGGCTGCTATGTATTGTCTCGGCGCTGATGTTGACCTTGCAGCGGCGTCATTCTCAAGTTTGGACGCCCCCAGGGGCCGAGGCAATGTGATATCTGTGGCGGGTGTTCAAATTATCGATGACAGTTACAATGCTAACCCTGTGAGCATGGCTTACGGGATTCGTGCTTTGCAAATGGAAAAACCAGCAGGGAAACGAATTGCACTATTGGGTGAGATGCTGGAATTAGGGCACGAATCGGTACAGTCCCATGCTGATACGGCGACTTTGGCGCAAGGGCTGGATCGGGTCATCACCGTGGGGGAGGGTTTTTCTGCTACCCCGGGAAATGGCGGTCACTATGATCACGTGACAGATATCGACCTTGACCAGCTGCTTGGCTCCATCGAGTCTGGAGACATCATACTGGTAAAAGGCTCGAACAAGGTTTTTTGGGCTTCGGATTTTGTTCTGCGTTTAACCGCTGCACTGGAATCACGTTAGCGTTTGGTCGAAGCGTGACAATTAGTGGATCTGTGATTTCTCGTCCGTGCTCATCGCACCGCGGCTATTTTTTTCAGATTTTTCACCGTCCTTAGCGTGTTCCCTGTCAGCCTCTTCCTGCATGCTCCCGTCATCCGTCGGGAGACTATGCTGATCTTCGGCTATAGCCGTTTCGTCAGTATTCGCGAGAGGGGATTTGTTACCACCGGATGCCAGATGTGGGTCTTCATCATCGATGATGGGGATTCCGTCGTCGTCTGTGACGAGGCTATTTTCTCCTTTCTTTGTCAGTTTTTCTTCACTTATAACCACTGCCTGACTGATAGCCTCTTCGACTTCGTCAACGCCAGCCGCTGTCTCAGCTGCCATATAAAGTTGATTCTCTTCCTCATCCAGCTCCCCTGTGCCACGCCAGGGTAAGAGGTGATGATCATCATGGTAGTCGATGTCCACGAATGGGTATTTGATAATCTTAAAATAAGGTGAGTAATCAAAGTCGCTCGGGGTGCATAGTTTTGGATTACGACGGAACAGTTGAACCTTGTCGTCTTCAGATTGCTTCACCAATGGCAGAATAGGAAACTGGACAAAGGCGAATGCCTCCGCAATCATCGTGGAGCACACGGTCCGGGTAGATCTCCCCGCGTTATGCTGAAACAAACTGGATCGCCATCGTCGGGGCAGGAATGACCAGGGGAACATAAATCGCGCCAGGTCGAGTATCTGGCGGACGTCATAGTCCAGACCCAGTCGGCTGACGGCGTAGCGTATGACCTGCTGAGAGTCCTTGATGCCCAGCCTTGCTGGTCTGCAGATTCTCAAGTGATCTGAGTTGTAAGTTTCGAGATCGCTCACCTTGGTTCCGACCCCCAGGTGACTCTCTATGATGAGTCGATCTCCCGGTTCACCCTGGTATTGGTGAACGACAATTTTTCGTAGATCCGGGTCCTCAATATCGTGTATTCGGCCAATATAAAGCGCTGCGTGGGTCCATGGACTTTGGGTCGTGACGCGGATGACATCGCTGACCCTGGATCGCCCTTCAACCAGGAGAACATCACAAAGTTTTAACTCATACTTGATGCGCTCGAAATCACTGAGAGGCTGAGATCGCAGGGACCTCTCATGGAGTAACCATTTGATGATTGGTCTGGAAATAAAATCAAATACTCTCATTAGCGAGTTGCTTCCTGTGCCTCAGTTGTATCTTATTGTTATAGTATCGCCTTGTTAGCCAAATTTCAGTTTTACTGGTACGGTTTCCGACCGCCCGGGCACCATTGATTGCTGTTCAAAGTGATCGTATCGTGTGATAACTTATTGATTTTAAAGAGATTACTAAATGATCGTTGACCGCATTGGCAGGCAGTTTCGAAACCTGAGGGTAAGTCTTACTGCAGCTTGTAATTATGCCTGTACCTACTGCGTGCCTGACGGCAAACGTTTAATGAAAGCCAAGCATGAGCTATCTGCCACTGCCTTGTTGAAAGCGGTCACGTTGCTGCAACAAGCTGCGGGAATCGATAAGATTCGGATTACCGGCGGAGAGCCACTCCTTTCGGCTAAATTTGACGACTTCTTACTGGGCGTCATGAAGCTGAACATGAAAGATGTCAGCCTGACCACCAACGGCCAATTATTGTTGAAAAAACGGGATGTGATCGTTGATTCTGGTATCAAACGGATCAACATCAGTCTGGATACGCTTGATTCCGTTAAGTTCAGGAAGATTGCCCGGGGAGGCGATCTGCAGACCGTCCTGTCAGGCATTGATACCATCCTCGATGCAGGAATCAAGGTTAAGATCAACATGGTGCCGTTGCGAAGCCAGAATGCCAATGAAGTTGTTCCAATGCTGGATTACTGCCTCGATCGGGGTATTGAATTGCGTTTTATTGAATTAATGCGCATGGGTCATTTGCTCGAGGGCAATGGCTTTCAGCAGGATTACGTGTCCATGGAAAGCTTGTTGGACAATATCGGTACTAAATATGAATTTGCCCGCACAGAAGCGCCCTATGATTCGACCGCGGCCCGGTTTGAGGTACCGGACCGAGGTGTTTTTGGTATCATCGCGAACGAAAGCCAGCCTTTTTGTACCTCATGTACACGACTCCGGCTTTCCTCCGCTGGTCATCTGTATGGCTGCCTGAGCAGTGCCCGCAGGCAATACATCGCCGATTTGATTGAACTGCCAACTCACCTTGCATTGCCCAGGTTACAGAAGATCCTGCTGAGTGCACTTGGTGACAAGAAGCTGGCGTTTCAGGGCGAGGTTACCGTCATGAAACTGATTGGCGGATAGTGACATCCGCTGATGCAGGAGCAGGGACCCTATTCGTTGCTCGCCGCCCTGGCACAAGTTAAAGATAAGCAAAGACCGCCAATTCACCTATGGAATCCGGACAATGTCAAAGACATTGATATGGAAGTAAAGGCGAATGGCGACTGGTACTATCTAGGCACCCCGATTCAACGCCAACGCCTGGTTCATCTTTTTGCATCAGTGCTCAGGCATGAAGATGATGGTGAATACTATTTGGTCACCCCGGTAGAGAAGTGCCGAATCAAAGTCGCGGATGTTCCATTTCTGGCGGTTCTAATGACGGTCGCGAATGAAGGTAAAAAGCAGCGACTGACATTTACGACGAATATGGCGGAAGAGCTACTGCTTGGTGCCGATCACGCTTTACGATTTGAGTTCGACCCTGCAACCGAGGAGCCTTCACCATACCTGCACGTCCGGGATAATTTAGAGGCTCGGTTGAGTCGCAGTGTTTACTACCAGCTGGCGGAGCTGTTGCAGGCAAACACCGTAGAGGATGTAGAGTGGCTGGGTATATGGAGTGATTCGATCTTCTTTCCGGTGATCCGGAAACTGGAGCTTGGCTAGGAGGCTTATCCCTATCACTATCTAGACTAGGCGACACGCGTAGAGTGCAAATTTATCGTCGTTCGTGGGGACAGTTCTATGTTCGCAGTATCGATAAAAGTTAAACCCGATTTCGATTATGGGAACCCTGAGTTACTGTTCACAGGTAGCCATGGCTTACTCTACGGATATGATATCTCCCATGGCGGTCAACAGTTTTTGACCCAGACATTCGGGACCACAGAATTGGAATCGAAGTTGACTTCACTGGTGGTAGTTGAAAACTGGTATCAATGGCGCGGCGAAAGTATCGAATTTCTTCCAAAAGCTAATGCCTCGGAATCGGAGATTACCGAAGGCAGGTCTCTTGATACCCTTTTACCGCATACATTCCGCCGTCCACTTTTGCTCTTAGTTGACGGATGTGGGAAGAATGAGCGCGTACAAAGGAGTGGCAGTTTGTTCCAAAACGGAGATTCATAGGTATTGAAAGGGAGAAAAGAGCCAGTTCACTTGATCTACAGAAAAAGGCGAAGGTTGAGTGAAAAATTGCGCCGCAGTTGGCGGATTGGTGTCATGTACGGAGGCTGTAGATTAATATCTCACTTATGTATTTGATCCGGTGAAGTCAAATGTGTGAAAATCTAAGAAGTTCACCGATTAATTAGAGGAAGTGCTATGAGTAAAGGTACGGTAAAGTGGTTCGACGCATCAAAAGGCTTCGGTTTTATTGCTCCAGAAGATGGCGGTAAGGATCTCTTCGTTCATCATTCGGAAATTCAAAGTGGTGGAGATTTTGCCACTCTCAATGACGGTCAAGCGGTAGAATACGAAGTCGGTCAAGGCCAGAAAGGTCCCTGTGCAAATAAAGTTGTGCCACTTTAGGCTGACAACCTTCTGGCCAACACGTGGGAAAAACACAGGTATTCCCCCCTGATCTGCCTCAAGCATCTCTGCTGTTTGGCCGCCCCCACAGTCCAAATAGAGACAGGTACCAGAGCGGATCGGAGGTGCAGAAATATACCGGAATTGCTCCGGTTATTGAAAGCAGCGCTAAGAAGTCTTGGACGCATTGGCGATACGCATGCGCGAAATTCTTACGTCAGAGTTTCGTTGAACGGGCGGGCCAGACGGTAAGTTACTCATTTTGGGCACGAGTTTATTACAAACAACAGAAGAGCAAATCGCTCAATAATCAGGCCAGCAATGTCACCGGCAATCTGAGTGTGGACCAGAGCTCGCGATTGTTCTAGTTCTTCAAGCACCAGAAACACGAGGGCGGAGGAACGGATTTGCTAGACGACTTGTCGGTGATCACCGTTTGGTCCTGGTGTAATGTGAATTAACTGTGTCTCCTCTAGAACTGAAACCTTATGCCACTCTCCCTTTGGAACAATGCAGGCTTGGCCAGAAGCAAGAATGAGTTCGCTATCGGGATCAGATTCAGTCGTGACGCGAAGCCGTCCAGATATCACATAAAGAATCTCATCCCCATCAGGATGGACTTCGCCTCCATGTGGGGCGTCTTCAGTCATCGTAACAATGCCAACCGACATGCCATCGATTCGCTCTGGTGGCCCAGGCTTCCTTTTCCGTGGTTTCACGGACAGATCCCGAAGAATATCGATGGCGTTTTCAGATATATCGACGGGAATGATCTTAGCCATAATTATTCTCCGTGGCGCCTAACACCCAGTTAAGCGGCCACCGAAGGTGGTCCGAATGAACAAAGCGAGTGACTTAAACTTCATATAGTTACCGACATATTTTCGTCTTAATCTAACGCTGTGCTCCCACCATGCACTTGTTGGGAAGAACCCCGCAGGGTTATGACAATACCTGGTTTAAAGTCCACGTTCTTAAACCCAGACAAAAGCGCAGGGCAGAGACGGTTGTTTTTTTTGGCGCTGGCGTGATCGCGCCTCAGCCCAACAGGTTTGAGCCAGGTAAAGTTATGGCCATAATTGATTTTGTCATCAATAGTGGCCGTACAGTGATAGTCCTGGAAGCCTACGAATCTTAAGCCGCTCTACCAAATATATGTCTTCGAGTACCAGTGTTGAATTCGGAGAGTGGCTCGTAAAATGGCATTCTGATCTTGGTCGTACACTTGATAATCTTCAGTCCAGACCGGAGGAGTTTGGTCGTACATTCACCCGGTATGGCATCCGCTATGGAGCTAATCAGCAGGTACCTCTGATCGTGATGGATGATAGGATTAGCAGTGCAGTGTTGTTGGTTGGGGGGTAACCCAGTCGAAGGCCAGGTTGAGTTTCTCTGATGCCTTGAACTATGTACCGAGGATGACCATTCCTGTTTTATTCATCGGTGCTCGGTACGACAACGTATTTCCAACAAATTTTTCTCAGCAATCCTTCTTTGATCTGTTGGGAACGTGATCTGATGAGGTCAGGTATATTGAATTTAAAGCTCGCATACCATGCCTCCCCGAAGGTTGCTGCTTCGTGAAGTCGTTAACTGGTTGGACCTGTGTGTGGAGAAGTGAACAGGACCTGGATCTAGTTGTTACCAGGACGCGTGACCGTACAAGCTGGTACGCTCGATTTTGACCCTGGAGTGAACCTGGGTTCTATGTTTAAACGTCGGTTAAGGTTGTTGTGAGCGAAATGGTCCATCATCACGATGCTGGTGGGGTAAGGAGGAGCCCATGATATTTAAAGGATAGCCGCGTTGATATAAACTAACAAAAAACGAAAATCATCAGGGTGAAACAGAAGTGCGTGTAGTGTGGAAAATAGCGGCGGGCCTATCGATTTCAATCGTGTGTTTTTTCCTTGTTGTAATGTACCTCGTGCAGACTCCCGCGAATAGAATCACCTCACCAACAGATGTTTTTGGTTTCTCTGCCCTGCCAGGAACGGCACCAGAGTTGCCAGCGTTGAATCGATATACGGCTCGAGATGGTGAGCAACTTGCCTATCGATTTTATGATTCTACCGCCGAAACAATATTGATCTTCATTCACGGCTCCTCGTATCACGGAGGAGCATACCATCAGCTGGCACTTGCACTTAGCAAAGCCGGGACGGCCAAAGTCTATCTGCCAAATCTGCGCGGCCACTTTATGTCTGGAAAACGGCGAGGAGACATTAACTATATGGGTCAATTGGAAGATGATATTGCCGATATAATTTCGATGGCCCGGCATCAGGAGCAGGACGGTGATATCTATATTGGCGGCCATTCAAGTGGTGGCGGCCTGGCGATTCGATTTGCCGGGGGTACATATAGCCAGCTGGCAAGTGGCTACATTCTGTTATCGCCCATTCTCCCGCGGTCACCAGCCATCAAAGGTGGCGATGCTGGCGGTTGGGCTTCGCTCAATCAAACGCGCATGTATGGTCTGTTGGCTCTTAACGCGGTTGGAATACATGGTTTTGATGGGTTGGCAATCATTGAGTTCAACAAACCGGAAAAGTATTGGGATGGTACAGAAACACTCTCCTATTCTTATCGGCTCAATAGCTCTCTTCATCCGCGGTACAACTACCAGGCGGATATCAAGGCATTGAATGATAATGTTCTGGTCCTGGTTGGTGAAGACGACGAATCAAATGATGGCAAAGAATTACTAACACTGTTTACCGGTATCCTACCCCAATCTCGTGTTGTTATCCTGCCGAACGTCAACCACTTTGGTGTATTTTCCGATCCGACCAGCCATTCGATCATCTCCGGCTTTGTCAGAAAATGACGTTGCAAAAGAAGGCAATGTGACTGAAGGTATCAATCCCATTGTGTCTCAGCATTTCCTACCTGACCTAATCCAGGGGCTAGCAGGCCTTTACCGGGGACATGATTGGCTTCGATTCGAATGCCATCAGGGTCTTCAAACAACACAGAATAATAGCCGGGTGCAAAGCCATCTTGTTGGGGGGCGTGGATAATATTTGCACCAATCTCTATGGCGATTTGGTGAATTTCATCAACATCCTTTCGGCTGCGTGCTCGAAAACAAAAATGATGAAGCCCTGGATGGCGTTGTTTAAACGATTCATTATTATACGGTGCTTCGGCGCGTGAAATGGTAATGCCGGTTCTACCGCCGACGCCATAGATGCCATTCGGGCTATCGTTGACAAGGGTTAGCCCCATTCCTGTTAGGAGCCTTTTATAAAACGGAATGGATTTCTCCATATCGGTTACCGTCAGTTGAATATGCGCGATCCCATTTATTTCTGCCATAATGTCCTCCAGAACTTCGTATTACTATCCATAAATGTTCGGCGTAATTCCAGCGTAATTGTCGATCCGACCTTTTATTGATTTATCGTGTAACATCCCATGCTTCACACAGCACCAGACAGGTCTCTCGATGATCAAACTCTATGGCTTCACACTCAGCAACTATTTCAATATGGCCAAGATGGCAATGCTCGAAAAGGGTATCGAGTTCGAGTTTATAGAGACCCAAACCACCCAGGAGGAAGCCTTTCTTGCGAAGAGTCCGATGGGAAAAGTACCGTGCATTGAAACTGAAGACGGTTTCCTCAGTGAGACGGATGCAATTTTTGACTACCTTGAAGATCTGGGGACGGGACCCGACCTGATGCCGAAATCTGCCTTTGAACGAGCAAAGGTAAGAGAACTCATCAAGGAGATAGAACTATATATTGAATTGCCTGCTAGAACCTGTTTCCCCGCCGCGTTTTTTGGTGGCGAGGTTAGCGACGAAACAAAAGAGAAGGCAAAGACAGATCTTCTGAAAGGAATTGCCTGTCTTAAGAGAAATGGTCAATTCACTCCCTTTGTTGCTGGCGATACATTTACCTATGCTGACATTATGTTCATGCACAGCATTAGCCTGGCAGGTGCATGTGCCAAGCGGGCGCTGGATATGGATTTACTGGGTGATTTTCCACAGGCCAAAGCACTGTCACGAGAGCTGGCCAAAAGAGACTCGGCAATTCGTGTCGCAGCGGATCAAAAGAGTTAGCGATTTGTCTCCACATCAAGGCCAATTATCGCTTTGCCTTTCTCTCCGCGTTTCCCGTTTCTCTAATCTGCCTCTTTCAGCTTCTCTTCTGGCTTGCCTGACTTCTTCTCTCCGGGCTTCCGTCATGACTTCTCGATTCGTTTCTCTCTCTTGCAAGGTCCGGGATCGCTCGTTGTAGATCTTGCGTAATTCCTCACGTTCAGCTACTGGCAGTTGACGCCTGGCTCTGACACGTTGCTGCTGCGCGGGTGGCAGATGACTAAACTGTCTAAAGCTGCGTCGAATGTTCTGTTTTTCTTCTGGAGATTTCTTTTCCCACAACAAGTGCTTTTACTTTGCCAGTTGCCGCTGATCGGGTGTCATAGCCTGCCAGCGCACTGATCCTTTTTGTAATCGACGCTGCCGTTCCGGGGGCAACGTCTGCCATTGACTCTTCATACCCTGTAATCGGGCGGGATCAACTCACGGCATTTCTGCCCGACGGTCAGCGTTCCAGCATGATTTTGTGAACAGCGAGAGCTTAGATAGCGATCTATCCGAATGAAATCAGGCGTTCGCACAGCTAACAGAAGGGAGTGCATCAGGGACGCCTAAAATGCACCCCCTACATATTCCCGTAGTTAGGCCCACCCGCGCCTTCCGGCACCACCCAGGTGATATTCTGGGCGGGGTCTTTGATGTCACAGGTCTTGCAGTGGATGCAATTCTGCGCATTGATCTGGAATCGTTTTGAACCGTCCTCTTCTTCGACGATCTCGTAAACACCAGCCGGGCAGTATCGCTGTGCCGGTTCATCGTACAGGGGCAGGTTAGAATTGATGGGGATTGTTGGGTCAGCGAGTTGTAAGTGACAGGGCTGATCCTCTTCGTGGGACGTGTTGGTAATAAACACCGATGACAACTTGTCAAAACTCAGGATCCCATCGGGTTTGGGATATTCAAGCTTCCTGCTTTTGCTTGCCAGTTTCAGGGTAGCATGATCGGGCTTCTTCTCCCGTAAGGTAAAAGGTAGTTTGCCCCGGGTAAGCTGGTCTATGAAGATGAAGGCGATACCGATGAACAATCCGAATCTGTGTTGCCAGCTTGTTGTATTTCTTGCCGTAAACAGCTCTTTGTACAACCAGGATTTCTTGAATGCCTCGGGATAGCTTGTCAGCTCTTCACCACCGGTGGAGCCTGCTTTTATCGCTGCGTATACCGACTCTGCCGCCAGGAGACCGGATTTCATCGCCGTGTGGGATCCTTTTTGTTTCAGGTTGTTCAGGAAACCAGCGTCATCACCAATCAGTAACCCACCGGGCATCGTGAGTTTTGGTAGCGAGTGCAAGCCACCTTTAACCACAGCCCTGGCACCATAGGAAACCCGTTTACCACCTTCCAGGTATTTACGTATGAATTTGTGCTGTTTAAAGCGTTGGAATTCATCGAATGGGCTAAGGTGTGGATTTGAATAACCGAGATCGATAATCAGGCCCACGGTCACCTGGTTGTCTTCCAAGTGATACAGATAGGAGCCGCCGAGCGTCTCGCCAGGGAAGTGACCCAAAGGCCAGCCAATCGTGTGAATCACTTTACCGGGCACATGCTTCTCCGGATCGATATCCCACACTTCTTTAAACCCGATACCGTAATGCTGGGGATCTGAATCAGCCTGCAAATTGAATTTTTCAATTAGCTGCTTACCCAGGTGGCCCCGGCATCCTTCCGCGAAAACTGTATATCGGGCGTGTAATTCATATCCTGCCTGGAATGTTGGTTTTTGCTCGCCATCAGCACCAATACCCATGTCTCCGGTCGCGATGCCTTTGATAGAACCGTCTTCGTTATACAACACTTCAGTGGCTGCAAAGCCGGGGAAGATATTGACCCCGAGTTCCTCCGCCTGTTCACCCAGCCAGCGACACAAATTAGCCAGGCTGGTCGCGTAGTTGCCATGGTTCTCAAGTCCGACAATGGGCAGGAACAAATTAGGAACCCGTAATCCCTGGCGCTCATCGACCAGGTAGTACATTTCTTCTTCAGTGACCGGATTATGGAGTGGCGCACCCATGGACTTCCAGTCAGGAAACAGTTCATCCAACGCCCGGGGTTCTACCACGGCACCGGAAAGAATATGCGCGCCGATTTCGGAGCCTTTTTCGACCAGGCAAACCGTGTATTCTTCACCTGCTTCTGCGGCCAGTTGAGCAAATTTGATTGCCGTTGCCAGACCAGCGGGTCCACCGCCGACCACGACCAAATCAAATTCCATGGATTCTCGTTCCACCTTCTTACTCCTCAGTGCATTGTTCTTTTTGGCCGGGTTACAGACACCGGACCGTTGTTAATTCCGGCGCTATTGTAAGACAATTTATTGCAAGAAAAGTGGCTTCTTAATGGAAATCACTGAAATCTATGTCATTTGATAAAATAATTGTGGATTTTCAGAAATAAATTCTTAAGAATTATGGACTTAGACTCTGACGCAGTGCACAAAGCTATTGACCGATATCATAGAAAACGGCAGAATACGCGCACTTTTAAGGCTGCAGGCCTTATCGCAGATTCTCCCACGGAATCTTGCACGGATTTATGCTTGTTTTCGCCCTGTTTTAAAACAGTTTTCTAGAGTTATGGGCGGTTTTCGTGCAAGGGAAGTGGGCCAACGATTTAATCATCACGAGCAGAGGAATTCATGAAAGTTCTAGTAACTGCCAAACGTGTTGTCGATTACAACGTAAACATACGTGTATTGAGCGACAACACTGGCGTAGATCTAAACAATGTGAAAATGTCGGTTAATCCATTTGATGAGATTGCCATAGAAGAAGGCGTCCGCTTGAGGGAAGCCGGTAAAGTGGAAGAAGTTATTGTTGTGTCTGTTGGTACGAGTGCCTGTGGCGAGCAGATTCGTACTGCCCTCGCTCTGGGAGCTGACCGCGGTATCCTGGTAGAAACCGACGAAGAGATGCAGCCTCTGGCTATTGCCAAATTGCTTAAGGCAGTTATCGACAAGGAACAGCCCGACTTGATTATCACCGGCAAGCAAGCCATTGATGGTGACAACAGCCAGACGGGTCAAATGCTGGCTGCGCTTGCTGGCTTGCCCCAGGCAACGTTTGCCTCGGTGCTTGATCTGGGTGACGACTCAGCGACGGTTACTCGAGAAGTGGATGGTGGTCTGGAAACAATTACCGTGAAACTCCCCGCTGTGGTAACCACCGACTTGCGTTTGAATGAGCCTCGCTATGCTTCCCTGCCTAACATCATGAAGGCGAAGAAGAAGCCAGTTGATATCTATACACCTGAAGATTTAGGCGTTGATGTCTCACCCAGGGTCAAGACTCTGAAGGTAACTCCGCCTCCCGAGCGTCAGGCTGGAATCATTGTTGAAACGGTGGAAGACCTGGTAGACAAATTGAGAAACGAAGCGAAGGTGATCACATGAGTATTCTCGTCGTTGCAGAACATGATAACGAGTCAGTTAAAGCGCCGACCCTGGTAACTATCGCCGCCGCAAACGTTATTGGTGGTGACATCGATGTGCTGATCGCCGGTGCGAATTGTGGGGGCGCTGCTGAGGCTGCCGCAAAAATTGATGGTGTGAGCAAGGTCATTGTTGCTGACAACGAAGCCTATGGGCATCAACTGGCTGAGAATTTGGCTGACCTGGTGGTTGAGCTGGCCGCCGGTTACTCACATATTATGAGCCAGACAACGGCTGGTGGTAAGAACTTCCTGCCGCGGGTAGCCGCGCTGCTGGATGTTGCTCAAATTTCCGATATCAGTGGCGTAGTCAGTGAGGATACCTTCGAGCGTCCAATCTATGCGGGAAATGCGATTGCCACCGTGCAATCATCGGATTCGATAAAAGTGATCTCTGTCCGGGGTACCGCGTTTGATGGTGTGGCGACAGAAGGCGGCAGTGCTTCAATAGAAAGCACCGACATTGTAAAAGATTCCGGCCTTTCTAGCTGGGTTAAGGAAGACATTGTCAAGCTGGAACGTCCTGAATTAACCGCTGCGAGCATCATAATTTCTGGTGGACGCGGCATGCAGAACGGCGAGAACTTTTCGATGCTGGAATCTGTTGCGGACAAGCTGGGTGCCGCCATTGGTGCATCACGTGCAGCAGTGGATGCTGGCTTTGTTCCCAATGATATGCAGGTTGGTCAGACCGGTAAGATCGTTGCGCCGGACCTTTATATTGCGGTTGGCATCAGTGGTGCGATACAGCACCTTGCTGGCATGAAAGACAGCAAGGTCATTGTTGCTATCAACAAGGATGAAGACGCACCTATTTTCCAGGTTGCTGACTACGGTCTTGTTGCAGACTTGTTCAAGGCAGTACCAGAGCTGGATGAATTACTCGGATAGCTCCTTTTGTTTAGACTACAATGTTGTAAAGAAAAAGGCGTCGATCAGACGCCTTTTTTGTTTCTATTACAAACTGTCCAGCCACTCATCATCTGAATCCCCGGTAATATCTGCAAAGAGTGGGGTCGACAAGTAACGCTCGCCGGTATCCGGCAACATCACCACAAAGGTGCTGTTGTCTGGTGCATTTGCCGCTGTCTGAAGCGCGGCATACAAGGTAGCGCCACTGGATATGCCACAAAAAATCCCTTCTTCTGTCGCCAGCCGGAGGGAGGTTTCGATGGCCTTGTCATCAGGTACCAATACGATTTCATCGACGACCGACTTATCGAGAACACCAGGAAGAAAGTCCGGGGTCCAGCCCTGAATTTTGTGCGGCGACCACTCCTTTCCAGACAACAAAGGGGCGGCTTCAGGTTCAGCGGCAATGATTTGCGCATCAGGCCTTGCCAGCTTGATCACTGCACCAGCACCCGTAATAGTCCCGCCGGTTCCCCAGCCGCTGACAAAGTAGTCCAGATTCATATCGGCGAAATCGCTGAGTATTTCCGGCCCTGTTGTATTGCGGTGATAAGCAGGGTTGGCAGGGTTCTCGAATTGATCCGCCTTAAACCAGCCATGTTTTTCGGCAAGTTCTATTGCCTTTTTAACCATACCGCTGCCGCGCTCTGCTGCAGGCGTCAGGATAACCTTCGCGCCCAGTGCCTTCATGATTTTGCGTCGTTCAATGGAAAACGAATCCGCCATGGTTGCCACAAAAGGATAACCCTTAGCCGCACAGACCATGGCGAGTGCAATGCCTGTGTTTCCCGAGGTGGCTTCCACCACAGTTTGCCCGGGTTTCAGGGCACCGCTTTTCTCGGCATCCTGTATTATCGCAATGGCGAGTCGATCCTTGACCGATGCCAGTGGATTGAAAGCTTCCAGTTTGACGTACATATTCTGGTTGCCGGGGCCGATGCTGTTAAGCTTCACGACCGGTGTATTTCCGATAGTTTCCAGGATATTGTTATATATCATGTGACCTCCTTGATGGATTGTTCCTATCCATTTCTTGTGGGTAGGCAGGGTTTTTATTAGGTTGATGCCAGCTTAAAAAAATTTTCATGATCTGTCGAACGTTAACAGCGCGAATGTTTTGCAGAAGCAGGTGCCGAGTTGATATCTGTGGTCCAGATTAGTCGTCTTCGTTGACCTCAATCTCGAAATCAAATAGCGCGATCCCTTCATCCACCAGGTCAGCTTCTTCAAAGTTCACTTTGACGATTTTTCCTTTCGCGGGTGCAATCAGCGCATGCTCCATCTTCATCGCTTCGATGACGGCGAGTGGTGACCCTTTTTCAACCACATCTCCCTGGGAGACCATGATAGCAATGATCTTGCCAGACATGGGTGCCTGCACATTACCTCCGTCCTCCTGCTGCTGGTAGTCCTCATCAGGAAGTTTAAATTCGATACTCAGATTTGTCGTGAACAGTGTAATGACGTTGCCGTATTGATGGATATTAAAGTTGAAGTCTCCCTCTTCGGTATGCAGGACCATCCGGCTTTCATGAATGCTCGCGCTGCATCGGCTCGTTCGTTCATCAGCGGTGATACAATAACTACCGGCTAGAGACTCTATATCGACATCAGTCAATATCTGATTGTGTTCCAATTGCACGGTGGTGATGTCAGGTGCGTTCAGTCTGAATGCAGTATGGGTTTGCCAGGGAGATGTGCCGGTTGCCCGGGTGAGATAAATCCCGGCTGCACAGAAAGCGTAGTGAAGCAGCGCGTGGTTGATGGGCTCGAGAACTTTATCTAAATGATTGTCAAGGTAATCAGTGCCGAGTCCCCCGGTCTGAAAAGGAGGGTGAGAGATCAACTGGTACAGGAAATCACGATTGGTTCTGATCCCGGCGATTTCCAGTTCTGATATTGCGTGAAGCAATTGCGAAATACATTGTTCCCGGTCTTGTGACCAGCTGATCAGCTTTAATAACATGGGGTCATAAAACACACCCACCTGGTCGTCAACCTGAATACCTGTATCTATTCTTAAACCGGTATGTTGTTGCGGTGTTTGGAGGTGTGTGATTTGCCCGGAGACAGGCAGGAAACCATGAGCAGGGTCCTCAGCATACAACCTGACTTCGATCGCATGGCCATTGCGAGCAATATTTTGTACAATGCCGTCTTGAATACATGGCAGGGTCTCGCCCATGGCAACCCTTAATTGCCATTCCACCAAATCAATACCCGTGATCATTTCTGTGACAGGGTGCTCTACCTGCAACCGCGTATTCATTTCCATAAAGTAAAACTGGCCATTATCGGCCAACAGGAATTCAACGGTGCCTGCACCCACATAATCGATGGCTGTCGCCGCGGCCACTGCCGCATTCCCCATGGTTTGTCTTAGCTCATCGGGATATCCGGGCGCGGGAGACTCTTCGACAATTTTCTGGTGACGACGTTGCAGCGAGCAGTCCCGTTCGTGCAAATGGACACAGTTGCCATGGGCATCGGCGAATACCTGTATTTCAATATGACGTGGTGAAATCAGGTACTTTTCAATAATCAGGCTATCGTTGCCAAAGGAGGACAAGGCTTCACGGCGTGCAGAAACAAGTGCAGCGTCGAGTTCTTCGGGCCTGTGAACGATCTTCATGCCTTTTCCGCCACCCCCGGCTTCAGGTTTGATCAGGATCGGATAGCCGATCTCCGCGATTTCATCATGACTTGTGCTGTCAGTTACCTGATTGATCCCTGGTAACACCGGCACCTGGGCATCTTGCATCCGCTTCCTGGCCACACCCTTGAGCCCCATAATATTAACGGCTGCAGCAGGTGGACCGACAAATACAATGTTATTGTCAGCGCATCCCCTGGCAAAGTCAGGATTCTCGGACAGAAAGCCGTAGCCGGGATGCACTGCGGTCACGCCATTGCTGGTTGCGACTTCTATTATCCGTTGGTGGTTCAGGTAGCTTTCTGAAGGCGGTGGAGACCCTATCAGAAAAGCCTCATCGGCAAATTTTACATGAAGTGCCTGTTTGTCTGCTGACGAATATACAGCGACAGTTTGCCAGCCCAGCTTTTTTGCGGTTCTCATCACCCGGCAGGCGATTTCACCGCGATTTGCAATTAACAGTTTCATCTACAAACTACATCCGAAATATACCGAACCGGGTCGGTGAAATAGGTTTGTTCAGGGTCGCATCCAGAGCCAGAGCCATAGCGTTACGTGTTTGGGCGGGATCGAGGATGCCGTCATCCCAGAGCCGTGCGCTGGCGTAGTAAGGATGCCCCTGGATATCATACTGATCAACGATGGGTGATCTAAACGCTTCCCTTTCATCAGGATTCCAGGGTGTCCCGGCTTTTTCAAGATTGGCTTCCCGGACCTGGGCCAGCACATCTGCGGCCTGGGGACCACCCATTACCGAGACCCGGGCATTGGGCCACATCCACAAGAAATTAGGGTCGTAGGCGCGACCACACATACCGTAGTTTCCAGCACCAAAACTACCGCCAATCATCAGCGACAGTTTAGGTACCTGTGCACAGGCTACTGCCGTGACCATCTTCGCCCCGTGCTTGGCAATACCTTCGGTTTCGTATTTTTCACCAACCATAAAACCCATAATGTTCTGCAGAAATATCAATGGGATGTTACGCTGGCAGCAGAGCTCGATAAAATGAGCACCTTTCTGCGCAGATTCAGAAAACAGGATGCCGTTGTTAGCAAGAATCCCGACAGGTATGCCGTGCAAATGGGCAAAGCCACAAATCAATGTTGTGCCGAAATTACGCTTGAATTCATCAAATTCAGAACCATCGAACAGTCTGGCAATGACTTCCTTTACATCATAAGACTTCGACAGTTCGGTTGGCAGAATTCCGTAGATCTCATCAGGGTCATAAAGGGGAGGAGCGGGATCCTTTAGGGCCAGTTGTACCGGTTTAGTTCGATTGAGGTTGCTGACAATTTGCCGGACGATCTGCAGGGCATGTTTATCATTTTCTGCCAGATGATCCGCGACACCGGAAATGCGGGTGTGTACATCCGCACCTCCCAACGCTTCTGCCGAGACGATTTCACCGGTTGCGGCTTTGACCAGTGGCGGACCGGCGAGAAATATAGTGCCCTGGTCCCTGACGATAATGCTCTCGTCGGCCATGGCCGGGACATAAGCGCCGCCTGCGGTACAGGAACCCATCACCGCCGCAATTTGCGGGATGCCCATGGCAGACATATTGGCCTGGTTGAAGAAAATTCTCCCGAAATGCTGGCCGTCGGCAAATATCTCATCCTGGTGGGGCAGGTTGGCGCCGCCTGAATCAACAAGATAAACGCAAGGCAGGTTATTTTGTGCGGCGATAGCCTGGGCGCGAAGATGCTTCTTCACACTCATCGGATAGTAAGTCCCGCCTTTTACCGTCGCGTCATTCACCACAATCATGCACTCGATATTCGAGATTCGTCCAATGCCGGTAATGATACTTGCCGAGGGTGACTCGTTGTTGTACATACCGAATGCAGCGAGTTGTGAAAGTTCAAGGAACGGAGAGCCAGGATCGAGCAGTTCGTTTATCCGATCCCGGGGCAACAACTTACCCCGATCAATATGTCGCTGGCGCGAAGATTCGTTGCCGCCCAGGGCGACTGTAGCGAACTTTTCCCGCAGGTCACTTACCAACGATTGCATGTGGGCGTAATTATTCTGAAATTCTTCAGAATGAACATTAACCCTGGATTTGATTGCGGTCATAGAGTAACTACTTTTCTTCTACCTACTTCGATTCGTTAAAAAGTTCCCGGCCGATCAGCATGCGACGAACCTCGGATGTGCCAGCACCAATCTCGTACAACTTGGCGTCACGCAGCAGGCGCCCGGTCGCATAATCGTTGATATAGCCATTGCCGCCTAACAATTGAATAGCATCGAGTGCCATCTGGGTTGCGTTCTCGGCGCAATAGAGTATTACCGCCGCTGCATCCTTGCGAGCAGTTTCACCCCGATCGCAAGCTGCGGAGACTGTGTAAAGGTACGCCCGGGATGCATTCATGCGGGTGTACATATCTGCAATTTTACCCTGTACCAGTTGAAACTCACCGATAGGCTGGTCAAATTGTTTTCGTTCGTGGATATAGGGCGTCACAATATCCATACAGGCCTGCATAATACCCACAGGCCCGCCCGAGAGTACGACACGTTCATAATCGAGACCGCTCATTAATACTCTTACGCCGTCATTTTTTTTGCCGAGGATGTTGTTTGCCGGAACGTGGCAATCTTCGAACACCAGTTCGCAGGTGTTTGAGCCTCGCATGCCCAATTTGTCAAGTTTAGGTGATCGGGAAAACCCGGGCCATTGGCGCTCGACGATAAAAGCCGTAATTCCCTTGGGTCCCGCTTTAGCATCTGTGCGGGCATAGATCACGTAGGTGTTTGCGTCAGGGCCATTGGTGATCCACATCTTGCTGCCGTTAAGCACGTATTCATCACCATTCTGTTCGGCCTTAAGTTGCAGACCGACAACATCGGAACCGGCATTGTGTTCGCTCATGGCAAGGGCGCCAATGGCTTTGCCACTCACCAGATCCGGTAGGTATTTTTTCTTCTGTTCCGCTGTGCCCTGGCGAAAAATCTGGTTAATACATAGATTGGAATGAGCGCCATAGCTCAGTCCCACCGAGGCAGAAGCCCGACTTAATTCTTCCATACAAAGTACATGGGCGAGATAACCTAGACCCGCGCCACCGTATTCCTCGCTGACGGTAATACCGAGCAAACCCATATCACCCATTTTTTGCCAGAGGTCCGTCGGAAAATTGTTACTGGCATCAATCTCGCTGGCCCGGGGATAAATTTCGTCCGCGGCAAACCTGTTTACCTGTTCGCGGAGCATATTGAGGGTTTCGTCGAGTCCGAAATTAAGATTGTTGTAGTTGACCTGCATCGCTTGCCTGAGAATAAGTTATGAAATCACTGGATCTGAAGTATCTTTGAAAATACCGATTATCAAAGCTAAATCGGGTTTTAGAAACGCTTCTCAGTATACCAATTTACATCACGGGCATGTTTGTCGACTGAGTCCACCACATCCAGAATCAACGCAAACAATGCCATCCTGACCAGGACCCCGTTGTCAGTCTGGCGAAAAATGGCCAGGTTGGGATTTTCATTCATGTCATTGTCCAGCTCATTGGCGTTGCCGCGGGAGTCCCTGGGCAAAGGATGCATGATAACGGTGTTGGGTTCACAGAATTCGGTGTAGATTGACTGATTGAGTCGAAACAGTCCCTTGTACTTATCTGCGTCCTCCTGGGATGGGAAACGTTCTTCCTGGGTTCGAGTCAGGTACAGAATGTCTGCATTGCGAATATTGTTTCTGAGTTCACTCGATTGAATGATCTCATGCCCGGCGGCACTGATCTCAGTGATGTAGTCTTCCGGTAAAGCAAGTTCAGGGGGTGAAATCAGTGTCAGGTGAATATTGTCGAATAACGAGAGCAACCGGCAAAGGCTGTGGACAGCCCGGCCATAGCGCAAGTCGCCAATCAGTGCTATCCGAAGATTATCTATCGATTTTCCCTGACCGGCGAGTTCCTTTCGAATCGTATAAAGGTCGAGCAGAGCCTGGCTCGGGTGCTCGTTTGAACCGTCTCCGGCGTTGAGTACCGGAACTCGGCTGGCGGCAGCAAATTCACTGACAGAGCCCTCGATTTCGTGCCGCATGACGATGACATCGCTGTAACCCGACAGCACCCGGGCGGTATCGTAAAACGATTCGCCTTTTGATATTGAAGAGGCTTTTATTTCTGTGGTTTCCCTGACTTCACCACCAAGGAGGTTGAAAGCTGAACCGAAACTGACCCTTGTTCGGGTGCTGGGTTCGAAAAACATGCTGCCAAGGATGGCGCCTTCCAATACACGGGTTACTTTTTGCCGATGAGCATAAACCTCCATCTGGTCTGCGACGGTGAATACTCTTTCTATTGCCTCGCGGTCAAACTGTGAAACGGAAAGGATATGGCTACCAACAAAGTCCATTAATGCAGTCCGTTACGTATTCCATGCGACTTTTAATGGCAACTCGAGGATACGATCTCGCATCCAGCGATTAGCCTGGTCGCGGTCGGTACTCTCATGCCAGTAGACATATGTTTCAATATCAGGCACCTCAAATGGTAACTCGTAGTACTTTACATTAAACGAGCTTGCCAGAAACTGGGCAAATACCCGCGGTACGGTCAACGCAAGATTAGTGTTAGATACCAGTTGCGGCGTCGCCAGGTAATGTTGCGTCCGCAAGGCGATATGCCTGCGTTTTCCCATTTTGCCTAGCGCCAGGTCAACAACACCCAAGCCACCCCGCCGACTGGAAATATGGATATGGCTAATTTCCAAATAAGTCGCAATATCGAGTTTGTCCTGTACGACATTGTGATTGTTACGAACAACGCAAACATGCGGATGAGAGAACAAGGGTGCCTGTCGAATCTGGGGATCGGGTGACAATGGGATATCAAATGCCAGATCCAGGTTACCAGACGCGAGTTCGATACTCATGTCTCTGCGTCGAACCTGATAACAGTCAATGGACACCTGGGGAGCCTTGAGATTAATCTGCTCGAACAGGTAAGGCAGGAATATGGATTGACTCAAATCGGTCATGCTTATTCGAAATCGCTTGTCGGATGCCAGTGGATCAAAAGATTCACTTTCCTGCACACTTGAACGGATAAGTCCGAGGGCTTGTCTGACCGAGCCGACGATGTTCTGCGCAATTGGCGTTGGTACCATACCGTCCGCTGTACGGACGAACATCGGGTCATTAAACAGGGTACGCAGTCGGGAAAGGGAATTCGATACAGCCGGTTGAGTGATACCGATTATTTCACCAGCTCGCGTTAAATTGCCTTCTGTATAAATGGCATCAAAAACGACGAATAAATTAAGGTCTATATCACTTAGCTTCATAATTAGTCTCGTGAATTATCACCCTACTTAATGGCGAATCAAAAAATTGATACGTTATGCTTATAGTATGTCTCCTGATGCTTTTTTTGAAGTGGGAATTGGAGAAAACCAGAAATAATTGGTTGATCTTGTTGAGCGATAACCTGTGGTGGCATGCTTCCAACGCTAGTGAGACAATGCACCAACGGTAAATTAAAATGCGCCAGCTAACCCCGCGCGCAGAATACTAACGTTCAAGAAGGAATGGTTGCGCCGGGAACGAGAATCTGTGGCCGCAATCGAACTCTGGGATCGTTCTATATCAATGTGTTACAGTCACTAATTAAAAATGACCTAACGTCTGGGAAACACCATGAGTGAGATGGAATCAAGATTGCGCCTGCCTTTCAGCTTCGCGAAACGTCACGGGGTTATTCTTCTAGCCAAGCAGGATAATAGCGAGCCGCAGGTGGTGTATAAATCTGGATTGAAGCCCCAGACGTTGGCAGAAGTCAGGCGTTATGTCGGAGCACAATTCAGCTGCCAGGAGGTCGATAGCTCGACGTTCGACTCCAAATTATCGACGACTTACCAGAACGATTCTGGCGAAGCCATGCAGATGATCGAAGGGTTAGGTGATGAGATGGATCTGGATAGCCTTGTGGATTCCATTCCGGTCACTGGAGACTTGATGGAACAAGAGGATGACGCACCGATCATCAAGTTAATTAACAGCCTGTTAACCGAGGCAGTCAAGGTTGATGCATCTGATATTCATGTTGAAACTTATGAAACACGACTGGTGGTTCGTTTTCGGGTTGACGGAGTGTTGCGTGAAGTCGTTAGTCCACGCAGAGCCCTGGCACCTTTACTGGTGTCGAGAATCAAGGTTATGGCGAAACTGGATATTGCAGAAAAGCGGCTGCCACAGGACGGTAGAATTTCGGTTCGGGTTGCGGGTAAAGAAGTCGACGTGCGGGTTTCAACGATCCCCGCCAGCAACGGCGAACGTGTAGTTATGCGACTGTTAGACAAACAGGAAGGTCGGCGAGACCTGACCAATATGGGCATGGCGGCTACTGATGTGGTCGCAATGCAGACGCTTATTAAAAAACCCCATGGCATCATTCTGGTCACCGGTCCGACGGGTTCCGGTAAATCCACGACCCTGTACGCCTGCCTGGATCAGCTGAATGACAGGACCCGTAACATCCTGACGGTGGAAGACCCGATCGAATACGATGTTGAAGGCATCGGCCAGACCCAGGTTAACGCAAAGGCAGATATGACTTTTGCAAGGGGGTTAAGAGCGATTTTACGTCAGGATCCTGATGTGGTTATGGTAGGTGAGATACGTGACTTCGAGACGGCAGATATCTCGGTTCAGGCAAGCCTCACGGGTCACCTGGTGTTGTCAACGATCCACACCAATACTGCAGTTGGCGCCTTGACCCGCCTGGAGAATATGGGCGTTCAACCCTACCTCCTCAGCAACAGCATCATCGGTCTGGTTGCCCAAAGACTGGTTCGGATACTATGTAGTGATTGCCGGGAAAGCTTTACAGTAGGTAAGTATGAGTGTGATTTCTTAAAGATTGATAGAACCAACCCGCCAACAATATACCGGGAAGTCGGTTGCGATAAGTGCGCCAATGAGGGATATCGAGGTCGTCAGGGTATCTATGAGGTCGTGACTATCGATGATCAATTGCGACAAATGATTCACAATGGTGCATCTGAACTTGATCTTGAAAAACACGCAAGAAGCAAAGCTCCAGGCATTCGGGAAGACGGTCGGGCAAAAATACTGTCCGGTGCGACATCAGTTGATGAAGTTCTCAGAGTAACAATGGAAGACTAGCCTCCCAGATTACTTGATTCGAGGAATATTTTGGCAGCATTTGAATACATAGCCTTAAATACCAGGGGCAGAGAAGAGAAGGGTATTCTCGAAGCAGACAGCTCCCGGCAGGTGCGACAGATTTTGCGGGACAAGGGTATGGCACCGCTGGCCGTCAAGGCGACCCGGGAGCAAAAGAGTGCGCAGAGTGCCATGTCGCGATTTTTTCAACCATCGTTATCTGTCCGTGAACTTGCATTGATCACCCGCCAGTTAGCCACGTTAATTGCCGCCGGTTTGCCCATAGAAGAGTCCCTGCTGGCTGTATCCAAGCAAAGTGAAAATACAAAAACTCAAGGTATGTTGCTCGCAGTGCGATCCAAGGTCATGGAAGGATTTTCTCTTGCCAATAGCTTCGCGGAATATCCCCGGGCGTTTCCGGGTTTGTATCGGGCGACAGTCGCTGCCGGTGAGTCTGCAGGTCATCTGGATCTGGTATTGAATCGTCTCGCCGATTTTACTGAGAAGCAGCAGGAATCACGATCGAGGATTCAGCAGGCAATGGTATACCCAGTGATTTTATTGGTGTTAACTGTCGCAATACTGGCCGGGTTACTCGGTTATGTCGTCCCGGATATCGTCAAGGTCTTTACAGACACAGGGCAGGAGCTTCCGGCGTTGACGATATTTATCATTTCACTGAGCGATTTAGTGACCGACTACGGCTTTTTTGCGCTGCTGCTGCTGATAGTGATTACTTTTGGTGTGCGCAGAGCCATGGCGGTGCCTTCAATACGATTGGTTTACGACCGTCGTCTGCTGCATCTGCCATTAATTGCGAAAATGAGCAAAGGTATGAATACGGCTCAATTTGCCAGCACGTTAAGTATCTTATCATCCAGCGGGGTCCCCCTGGTGGACGCCATGCGAATCGCAGGCCAGGTCCTCTCCAATACCTGGCTGCGGGAGAAGGTCAGCGACGCGACAACCAAGGTCAGTGAAGGGTCAAGTTTGAATGCGGCACTGGAACAAAGCGGCTACTTTCCGCCAATGATGCTGCATATGATTGCCAGCGGAGAATCAAGCGGACAGCTAGACGATATGTTGTCCAGAGTGGCGAACAGTATGCAGCAGGATGTTGAAATGTTGCTTGGTGTACTATTGAGTTTGTTTGGACCCTTTATGCTTTTGTTAATGGGCGGCGCCGTGTTTACGATTGTGATGGCGATTCTGTTGCCAATCATGAACCTGAATCAACTGGTCACTTAATCAGATCCTGGTCGGGTAATTACAAGAGCAGTTCATAGAATTTAAATGGTAGTCAACTATGTTTAACAAAAACAATCGTTCAGCGGTATCCGATCCCTCAAGTCTATCTTCTGCCTCACGGCTCAAGAGACCAGGGGAGCGTAGGCGGATGGAGGGCTTCACCCTGATTGAAATCATGGTCGTGGTCGTCATTCTGGGTATCCTTGGTGCACTGATTGTGCCCAACATTATCGGACGGCCTGACGAGGCCAGGGTCCAGGCTGCCAAGGCAGATATTGAATCCATTGGGACTGCGCTGGAGCTGTATCGGTTGGACAACAGCAATTATCCCAGTACAGACCAGGGTCTTGCTGCGCTGGTCAGCGAACCGAGTGGTTTTCCTGAAGCCCGCCGCTGGAATTCAGATGGTTACCTGAAGAAGCTGCCGGTTGATCCCTGGGATGAGCCCTATTTGTACTTCAGCGAAGATCGAAATTTTGAAATCTATTCCTATGGCGCCGATCGCAAGGAAGGTGGTGGGGGTGTGGATTCGGATATCAGCTCAAAAGACTGAAAAGCCAGTATCCAATGATCCCTCATTTATCAGACCAGTCTCGAACAGCATCCGCCGGTTTCACGCTGGTTGAGATTCTTGTGGTGCTGCTTATTGTTTCCATCATGTCGGGTATCGCGCTGGCCAACCTGCCAGGTTTTACCCAGACACGGGATTTTGATACCGAAGCCCGGCGTTTGAAAACACTGTTGGATATGGCGCGTGAAGAATCTGTAATCCAGGCGGCAGAGCTTGGATTTGCACCGACCGAGGATGGCTATGGATTCCAGGTTTACGATGAATTCAATCAGAAGTGGCTGGAATATGAACAGTCACCTTTCCAGCAGCGTAGCTTACCCGATAATGTAGAATTGGAATTGGAAGTTGAAAACCAGGACTTCACCTTGACCGCAGAAACGAAGTCGACCATCCCACCTTTGCTGATACTCTCGAGCGGTGAAATTACGCCATTTACCCTGACCTTGCTGCAGGGCTCCGAATTGCAGCGGTCGATGCGCTCCGATGGCTATGGCGATATCGAATGGCTGGAAGATGAATAGTTTCAAAATTGGCAGACGCAGGCAAGCCGGATTCACGCTGCTGGAAATAATGGTTGCCCTGGCCATATTTGCTGTTGTATCCGGTGCCCTCATTCGAAATGCAACCCAGTCTATCAGACAAACGAATATCATCCAGGAAAAAACCCTTGCTTACTGGATAGCTGAAAATCACCTTAACCAGATGAGAGCGTCGCCACGCGTCGAAGGGAGTTTCCCCGCTATCGGTTCGGAACGCTATAACGTGACGATGGCAGATCGAGACTGGGAAGTGGTAATGGACATTGAAGCAACTGAAAACGCGGGCATGCGTCGCATTATTGTCAGCGTTTTCGCGGAAGATAACCTGGATGACAACATCGTCGAACTCGTCGGATTTCGGGGAGAATACTGATGCAAAGTGGCCTGCCGCGACCAGACAGAGGATTTACACTACTGGAAGTGCTCGTCGCCATGTCTATTTTTGCTGTGATTGGCCTCGGCTCGAATCAGATGCTGCGTACCGTAATCCAGGCCCACAAGGGTACCCAGCAGCAGATACAGAGTTTTTCCGCGTACACCAAAGCATTTTCCATGATGGATCGTGATTTCAGCCAGTTGATCCCCCGTCCTATCAAGGACCAGTATGGTGATATGAGCCCCGCACTGGTGCTTGGCTCGGACTCCTATGTCATAGAATTCAGCCGAACAGGCTGGAATAATCCGTTGAAACTCAAGCGGAGCAATATACAGCGCGTGGCTTACCAGCTCACAGATGAAAATGAGCTGAAACGAATATTCTGGCTGGTGTTGGATCGTGCCGAGGACAGCGAGCCGATTCAACAGACGCTTCTGACCGGGGTCGAAGATTTCAGGGTTAATCTTCTGGATGCTGAAGGCGATTCAACGGATGACTGGGGAGATGTTGAAAATTCTGCTTCCCTGCCACTGGGAGCTGAGGTTTTTGTGACTTCAGAAATTTTTGGTGAAGTGCGCAAGGTGTTTTCTTTTGTTGAAGTAGCCGTGCAGACAGATCCCAATCAATCCGGGCAGGGTGATACAGGCGACGGAGTTTCTGATGAGGAAACACTGAAGCGGATCGAGCAAAAGAAAAAACCCCGTGGCCGCGGGCAGGAGACAGAATCCTGATGGACGGCCGATCACAAAAAGGGGTTGCCCTGATCACGATCCTGCTGGTAGTCGTGATTGCCACTGTCCTGGGTGTTTCGATGTCAACGGAACAGAATTTTGCCATTAATCGCGCCCGGTCGTTTTTCGATCAGGGTATCGCTCGTCAATATGCTTACGGCGGGGAAGAACTGGCCCGGCAAATATTGCATGAGGATTTTGTTGACTCCCCGGGTGTTGTTCACCTGGGCCAGAACTGGGCGCAACGACCCCTGACTTTCGAATTCGAGGACGGTGCCGTTGAACTGATAATCGAAGATCTGCAGTCAAAGTTAAACCTTAATTCCCTGTCGATCGAAGGGCAACAGGCCGCGGTGGTGAGGCAGAGATTCGTCGATTTACTTGGACAGCAAGGAGTTGATGCGGCCTACATAGATCGAGTGGTCGACTGGATAGATGTCAACGAATCAAAAAATGCCCGGGGCGCCGAGGACTATGATTACCTGGGACTGGAACGCCCCTATCGAACCGCCAGTGGACCGATGGCGGATGTGACCGAGTTAAGATTGATTCTTGAAATGGAAGAAGAACAGTTCGAGTTGATTCAGCCTTATGTTACCGCGGTCCCTGATCCGTATACGCAAATTAACGTTAACACAACGACGGTGCAGGTACTCCAGGCTATCGCGCCTGGCCTTCCACCCGGCGATGCAGAGAGTATTGTAATGACCCAGACCGAGCAGGAAGGGTTTGATTCCATCGACGATTTTGTTACGGACAGTCGACTTCCGAGTGGGACAACCATTAAAAAAGATAATCTTAGTGTAAACTCCACTTTTTTTCAGGTGAGTATCCGTGCCCATTACCATGAGAGAGTTGGTTATCTTACGAGTATTATTCAGGTGAACCCGGTCGATGGAACTATGCGGGTAGTGTATCGCGACCAGAGCCGAAAAGTGCCGCCCTATGTTGCACCAGGGGATGTCATTGAAGAAGACACTGGGGCTGACGATGGCTGAGAATCTTTTCTTACGTCTGGGTGAACATCAAGGTCAGATTAATATCGAATGGATGTTGCTGGATGAAGTCTCGGGGATTGTTCGATTTCGAGGCGAAGGCCAGCTCGATGAAATCACGGGGCTGGTTGCGGATCTTGATCTAAGCGGTTCGACTTATGTCATGTTGAGAGGTGAAGAAGTGCTCCTCACCAGCGCAATGATCCCAAGCAAACAACAACGACAGATCCTGCAGGCTGTGCCATTCATGGTGGAAGAAAGTCTCGCGGCAGACATTGAAGCCTGTCACTTTGCCATTGGGGACAAGGATGGATATGGAAATACTGCCATTGCAGTAATAGACCGTCAGCGATTGCAGTACTGGTTGGATCGTCTGCAAGATGCGGGAATAACATCGAGTTTCCTGACTGTGGATACACTTTCGGTGCCTTATGGCAATGGGTGTTCCATCCTCATCGATGGCGAACGTGTTCTTGTACGGACCGATGAATTACAAGGGTTCTGCATCGAGTCTGATCTGCTCGCCACTTCCGTTGGCTTACTGTCTGATGAAGAAAAGGAAAATGTGACATTGATGGTGCATGAGTCAGCTCGCGAGGCGACAGAGCTGACCGTTGCCCAGATTAATGCAGAGCAGGAAAATACCGTTGCTGTCACTGATCTCGAATACGGACCCTTTGAATCACTGTGTCGCGGTTTCAACAAGAAGGGTATCAACCTCCTGCAAGGCGAGTTCAAAGTTGAGGTGGCTGGAAATTCACAGCGAGGTGCCTGGCGAGTTGCGGCTGTCCTGTGTGTTTGTGCTTTTGGGCTACAGATTGCATCATTGTTAGGTCAGGGCATGTATCTGAATTTGAAAGCCGGTGAGTTGGAGGTTGAATCGCGCACCCTGTATACCGAAATATTCCCCAAAGACAGAAATGTACGAGATATCAAACGTCGATGGAATTCGCACTTGGGTCAGGTCAGCGGCAGTGATCGGGATGGCTTCCTGGGTTTGTTTGCAGGCACTGCGAAGCATTTACCCGGTTCCGATTTAGTGCTCAATAATGTCAATTTTAACGAAAAGCAGGGCGAACTGGTGTTACAGCTTGAAACTGCAGAAAATGACCAGGAACTGATCCAGTTCATTCAGACGCTGACAAAGCTTGGTATGGTGGCAGAGATTGGTACCATAAACCAGGGCGACGATTCCGTCAAAGGTAGTATTAAAATAAAATCACTGGGTGGCTCATAGTGGCGGTGATGGACATTTCCTGGATTCAAAACCTGCTACTTCGCTATAACCAGTTGGAGAGCAGAGAACGCCTGGCAGTCAATGGTCTAATTGGGTTTGTCGCGCTGCTGCTCATCTATACCCTGATCTGGTCTCCTGCGAATACTTATTATGACAAGGGGCTACAGAATCATGTTCGGCAGTTGTCTACTTTACAGTATTTGCGCGCCAGTGAGCAGCAAGCTCGTGCTTCTTTAGGCAAGCAGTCCCGTGCAGCAGTGAGTGGTCAGTCGCTGCTGTCGACGGTGTCCAGTTCTGCACAGCAATCTGGTATCAAGCCGAGCCGATTGCAACCGGAAGGCAATAATGGTGTTAGTGTTACATTTAGTGAAGTTAGTTTTAATGACTTGATTGAATGGTTAGAGAGTCTGCAATCGCAAGGTTTTGTTGTCGGGCGGATTTCAATAGACAGGCAAGAGCAATCTGGCAAGGTGAATGCACGGATTACATTGAGAAGTTAGAGCGCCCCTGATCCGGTTTACCCGTCTGCTTGTTGTCTGTGTCGAAAAGTACCTAGCAGGGAGCTAAAGAAGTCAGCATATGCGATGATGGCTGAAAGCGACATAAAGCGATCGATCCGGGAAATTCAGAAGCAAATAGATGACATGCGTCAGCGCATGGATCGTGAACTGGCCGGGCTCGAGAACAAAATCGATGAGCTTGAGTTTCAACTTCCTGCTGCCCCTCCCGGCGCTTCCATTGAACAAAAAAATAATCACGAGCCGGTAAATGACGCCAGATTTCCCGAAAAAGCGATTGCGCCATTAGAACCACTGGAACCAGGAACAGAACAGTTAAGCGCAGCCCCCTCCCATTAGGGAAAATGTCCTGAAGAACAGGATAAACTGGTTTATCGACTTTTTGCTCCTCCATTTGGGTCCCTTCTCAGAGTTTTACAAGCAAGCTTCTGATGCCTACAAGCACTATCAAAAACTAGGCAAAGCGCCAGTGTTCATGATGACAATCGCCGGAATCCTGGCTCTGGTTATGGGTTCCGGTTACCTGTTGCAATATACATTTACCAATATCCTGGGAGATATTGCCAAAATGTTGCTGATGTTCCTGGGTTCTCTTGGGGTCATTGGATATGGCGCCTGGCTGGCTAGCAAGCGTGAGGATCAGCAGGAGTTTGCCAGTGCCATTTTAGGTCTGGGCGTAACGCTCTGTTATCTCTGCAGCTACTTCGCGGGATCTTATTATCAACTTCTTGAATCCGGGCCCGAACTGTTTTTGTTCTCGGTTGTTACCGCTGGCGGTATATTACTGGCTTATTTGTATGAAACCAGGATTGTCGCGGTCGTAAGTCTGGTGGGTGCTTCCTTGTCTCCACTGGTCATCGGATCGACATTATTTGGTGGCGAACACTACTTCATTATCCAGCTGCTTATCAGCATCGCCTACATTCATCTTAGTCAGCGTATTCGTTGGGTTGTTCTTGCCAACCTGAATTTTGTTGTCATTACAATAGCGTTTCAATCTCATCTTTATGCGGCAAGTGACATGGGTATCGTTACCCTGTTCGGCCTGCATGGGTTTTTCTATCTGTTCAACTACTACCTGCTGATCAGCCGAATCAGTAAACGGGGACTGGTAGAGAGGGTTGATATAGCACTCGTCACCTCAAATGCTTTATTTTTTGCGATTGCCCTGTGGCAAGCAATGGCTGACACGACGCTACTGGGGCTGCTGCTTGGGGCGAATGCGGTGATACTTATTTTCCTGTTTGAGTCTGGGCGTCGCCTGGTCATAGGTAAGGATTCCGGAATGCAGGTACGGTAATCCACCACAACGTCGAATCATCAAGAATCTCATCACACCAGCACAGTTACAGTTTTGGTATTTTCATGTCCTGGTGATGGTGACTTATCTCAGCGCAGTGGATATCTGGTTCGATGATGAACTGGGTCCATACTCAACGGTATTGTTGGTTGCCCACGCCACTGCCATATTGTTCACCACAGTAATCAAGCGATTCAGCACCATGCTAAAGTTGGCCCTGGTTTTTTACCTGCTGGCTGTCGTCAAGATACTTGGGTTCGATATGGAAGACTTCTCGGTATTTCAGAAGGTCATCGCTTTCATGGGTATCGGCGTTCTGCTGCTGGTATCAGCTTATCAGTTCCAACGGTTTAGAGAGCGCTTTCTTTGATCCCCGATCTGCTATTCCCGGTTTATTCCCGGGACAGTTTACTTATATGCCGGGTATATAAGTAAACTGTCCAGATCTGCACCCGGAAACACCATTTGGATTCTAGCCATCGAGTTCCCTGTCAGAAATCAGCAACAAAGTCAGTACGTGTAACATTTATACATAAACAACTATGTCAATAGGTGCGCTAACTCCAAATCAACACGGTCATGAAAGATCATCAGGTCTGGGGGTTTAGAATATCCTTATCTAAAATCCCTGGATTGCAAGGAAAAATGCTCCAGGTAATGACTCAAATCTTCAACATGCCCGGCAATAACATGGATCACAGATTCCTGTCGTTCCATCACCCCTTTGATTTTCAATAGCCGACCCTGTACCACCGCAGCACGGTAGGTTTCGAGGACCCGAGTCCAGATCACTACATTGATATTATTGGTTTCATCTTCAAGAGTCAGAAATATGACCCCCGATGCCGATGAGGGGCGTTGCCTGCCAGTCACAATACCTGCAACCTGCACAAAGCGGCCATGGTTAAGCTGTTCGAGGTCTGAGGCTTTTGTGAATCTGTTAAACGGTGCAGATTCCCGCAGCATTGCCATGGGGTGGCGGCCGAGCGTTAACCCGAGGCTGGTGTAATCTGCCCTGAGATCGTCTGATTCCAGCGGTGGGGGTAAATAGACCTGTTCCTTTTCGGCGACGTTATCAAGGGCAGGGAAGCCGGAAGACGTCGCATCTGATTCTGCCGTCATGATTCCTTTTGCTTCCCAGTGCGTCTGGTAGCGATGGCCCGACAGGGACCTGAAAGCGCCGCCCTCGGTTAACCGGTCAAGATCACCTCGATCCAGACGGGCACCCCGGGCGAAGTCCTGTAACGTGAATGCCTTTTTAAAGGGTCTGGATTGACTGCTTCGAACCTGAATAATCCGGTTTGCCGCATCTTCCCCGAACCCTTTTATTCGCTGGAAACCTAAACGTATTGCAGGTTGGGAATAATGGCCGGGCCCCGTTCTGGAGGATAGAGAAGGCAATTCCAACGTGGACTCCCACTGGCTGGTGAACACATCAACGGGTCGAATTTCGATATTGTGTCGCCTGGCATCCTGGACCAACTGTGACGGGGAATAGAACCCCATTGGCTGGCTGTTCAGTAAACCACAGTAGAAAGCTGCTGGCTCATGGCGTTTGATCCAGGCCGAAAAATAAACCAGCAGGGCAAAACTGGCGGCATGGGATTCCGGAAAACCATAATCTCCGAAACCCTTTATCTGTTCGAAAATACGCTCCGCGAATTCACGTTCATGACCTCGTTCCAGCATTCCGTTGATAAGTTTTTGCTGAAAAACCTCCAAACCTCCTTTACGCTTCCAGGCTGCCATTGCACGTCTTAACTGGTCTGCTTCGCCAGGTGTAAATCCTGCGGCAACAACAGCAAGTTTGATGACCTGTTCCTGGAATATGGGCACACCCAGGGTTCTTCCCAGTACAGACTTGACAGCATCGTTAGCATAGGTGACCGCCTCATCGCCATTTCTGCGCTTTAAATAAGGATGCACCATATTGCCCTGAATAGGTCCTGGTCTTACGATGGCGACTTCGATGACAAGGTCATAAAAGTTTTTTGGCTTTAGTCGTGGCAACATGGAAATTTGTGCCCGGGATTCCACCTGAAATACCCCAATACTGTCACCTCGTTGCAGCATCTGATAGGTGAGGGGATCTTCAGAAGGCATATTAGCGATAGTCAGCTTTGTATTATTCTTAAGGCCACGGTAGTTGTTGATCATGTCCAGGCTTTTGCGGATCGCCGTTAACATACCCAGCGCCAGGATATCTATCTTAAGTAAACCCAGTGACTCAAGGTCATCTTTATCCCATTGAATAATCGTGCGGTCATCCATGGCGGCATTTTCCACCGGGACAAGATGGGACAAGGGACCGCGAGAGATTATAAAGCCACCGACGTGTTGGGATAAGTGTCTGGGGAATCCCAGGATCTCATTCACCAGAGTCATAAATTGACCAATAATAGGGCTGCGGGGATTGATCCCGGCCTCTTCAAACCGTTCAAGTAATTCATCCCGCTTATCCCACCAGGATAAGGACTTGGCCAAATGATCCACCAATTGTAAATCCATGCCGAGGGCTTTCCCCACATCACGAACGGCGCTTTTAGGTCGGTAGGTTACAACCGTCGCGGCAATAGCCGCTCTTTCCCTGCCGTATTTCTTGTAGATATACTGAATCACTTCCTCACGCCGTTCATGTTCAAAGTCGACGTCAATATCCGGGGGCTCGTTACGTTCTTTGGAGATAAATCGCTCGAATAGCAGATCGCTCTTGGCAGGGTCAACCTCGGTAACCTTCAGGCAAAAGCACACGGCACTGTTCGCTGCGGAACCCCGTCCCTGACAAAGAATGTCCTGGCTGCGGGCAAAGTGAACGATGTCGAATACGGTGAGAAAGTAATACTCATACTCAAGTTCAGCAATCAGGTTGAGTTCTTTTTCAACCAGTCCACGAACTGAATGCTTAATTCCATTGGGCCAGCGTTCCTGTGCGCCTTTTTCAACCAGTTGGCGCAAATATTCACTGGGTGTCAGGTGAGGCGGTACCAGCTCTTCCGGGTATTCATAGCGTAATTCGTCCAGTGAAAAGTCACACAGGTCAGCAATACGCAGGGTTTCTGCCAACAACCTGGGAGGGTAGAGCTTGCTGATTACCGATAGGGGCCGGAGGTATTTTTCCCGGTTAGCAAACAGTAATTTCCCCGCCAGTCGCACGGACTGCCCCATCCGTACGGCCGAGATCACATCCTGCAATGCTTTTCTGTCCAGGTGATGCATATGCACATCACCCATGGCGACCATATTGATATGCAAAGCTTCACAAAGCTCGAAAGCCTGCTGGTAACATTTCAGCTCATGCCCATCAGGAAATATTTCCACCCCTAACCAGAGGCGATCCTTAAATGTTGCCTTCAGCTGATCACCGTTGCCGTATTGATTACTGGCGCCGGTGCTATTTGCAGTCGAGGCAGAAGGCAGCCAGATAGCAAGGCACTGACCTAATCCAAATTGTATGTCTTTCAATCGAATCTGGTATTCGCCTTTCTCTGCTCGTCGCCGGGCAATAGTAATGAGATTGCAAATTTGCCCGTAACCGGTTCGATTCGGTGCCAGCAAGATAAGATGAACATCCTCATCAAAATGAAACTCGCTCCCGACAATCAGTTTGATCCCGCATTCCTTCGCGGCCATATGTGCCTTCACAACTCCTGCCATCGAGCATTCATCGGTGATCGCGATGGCGGAATAGCCCAGCAGGCTTGCCTGTTTTACGAGCTCATCAGCATGGGATGCGCCGCGCAGAAAGGAGAAGTTACTGATGCAGTGGAGTTCGGCGTAGGGGAGCTGCGCAGGGTTAGTTTGTGGGGAGGTTTGTGTAAAGGATTGTGTAGAAGCTCGTGCAAAGAGTGACATGTGTCCACAATACTGTTTATTGATACATGACTGTAAATATATACAGTATTTATGAAATTGACAAGTGTATTTGATCTCATGATTTATTCGAAAAAACATGGGCGAAGAGTGCGGGGATACTCGTGGGACAGTTTACTTAATTCTGGAAAGATACGCAGATCAATCGCGAAGCCTGTGCTAGTCTGGCGTGAATTGCTCTGATAACTGTCGAGAAACACACGTGGCGATTAAGCCCACCATATACAAATTGAATATCGCGTTATCGGATTTGGACCGTAATCACTATGATGCGCTCAATTTGACCATTGCCCTGCACCCCTCAGAAACCGTCGAACGAATGATGGTCCGGGTCTTGTCTTATTGTATCAACGCAACCGCACAATTGGCCTTTACCCGGGGACTATCAGCCATCGAAGAACCGGATCTGTGGGCTCGTACCCTGGATGGCCAAATTTCGTTGTGGATTGACGTCGGAGAACCGTCAATCGATCGTATCAAGAAAGCCGCCCGGCTTGCGGAGGAGGTACGGATCTACAGTTTCAACACCAAATCGAACCTCTGGTGGCAACAGTCTCAAACCAAACTGACTCGTTTGCCAGTGTCTGTTTATCAATTCGATTGGGAATCAATACAGTCCCTGGTTTCGTTAGTGCAACGCACAATGAAAATGTCGGTGACCATTACCGGCGGATCTGCGTTTGTTGCCGCAGAATCCGGAGAGTGCGAGGTATCCTGGGTTGAACTGTCACAATAGCCATGAATCTTGAAATCGAGTGATGTCAGCCTTACATCGGCAGCATTTTTTACCAACTGATCTTGTATAACCGACGACTGGTTTCACCCGATACGTATAGGTTCCCTAACGTATCGATGGTGATGCCATTGAATATCATAGACTTTGGTTGTGCATCCGCCGCAGCAGGGCTGCCTGGTGCAATTGTAGCTAACAATTCTTTTTCGTTTTCAGCATTGACTCTGACAATATTTCCATTCGCCGCCTCTACGACAATAAATGAATCGTCAACTACGACAAACCCTTCCGGAGCATCAAGACCTTCGACCACAAGTTTTGGCTGATCTAAAATCGTATCATCTGCTCCGATTAAATAGATACTACCGCTTGCTCGATCTGTTAAGAACAGGGAATGGCCGGAGACCGCCAGGCCAGCAGGTGCAGCGAAAGAAAAGTGTGCTTCCGTACCAGCGTCACTGATTGATATCACCCGCTGCTTGCCATATTCGGTGACGACCAACTTTCCAGCATAACGGACCGCCGCCACAGGGGCAGCCAGATTAGAGTATCGTTCGAGTACCTTTTCGTTTCTTGGGTCCCAAACCCTGACGTCGTTGTCCAGCCATGAAACCAAAATAAGATTGCTACCGTCAGTTGAAACATTGACAGCGCCGCCCATTTCGCTGACTCCGAGGATGCTTCTTTGAACCCGAGTTTCCTCACCGGTTGTTTTGTCGTAGAAACGAATCCCGTGTAAATCCGCGACAACGATTTCATTTCCCAGTAGCGTGAGTCCGCCTGGATGCGCCATACCAGAGGGGAGCAGGGTGGTCAGCGAGCCATCAGCCTCGACCCGTTTAACGAATCCGTCTGTGAAGCTGGAGACAAACAACCGGTCATCCTTGTCAAAGCTGAAATTATCGAGTCCTGGACTTAAGGTTGCGATGACGGTTCTTTCTTCCCCATCGATTTTGATGACTTCTCCGCTGCCGGTATCGAGTACATGCAGTTCGCCGCGAGAGTTGAATTTCACAGCCGCCGGAGTACCGAACCCCTTAGCTTCCGTTCTCATGCTGTTGTCATCCACGTTAAAGCTGACCACCTCCCCCGTGAACCAGCGGGGGCCATAGAGTCGGTCATCGGGCCCCCAGTCCATGCCATTCAAGCCACAGCCCGGGCCTAACTCGTCTGATATCAAGCGGGCAGGTTGCTGGCCTGCGGGATCTACCTCGTAAAGATTGGTGCCGAAGAAACATTGCGCAACAAACAGTCGTCCGTCGTCCGAAAAAGTTATCGGATTGACGCCAGGTGTTAACCGAGCGGCAACGACTCGCTGACCCGTCGCAGTGAATCCCGCAACCTCACCCGTCAGGATCGAAGTCCAGTAAAACGAACCATCGTTAGAAAAAGCAATATCGTCGGGGCCAATCACACCCTCAGACACGCCCATTTGCCTGATTACGTCGCCCGAGTCAGGGTTTATGACAGTAATGTTGGAACCAATGACGGAGGCGATGTAAAGCTCGTTGTCCGCAGAAAAATGTAGTCCATTGGCTCCAGCGATGCTCGCCCCGGTCGCAAGAATGGTCATCTCGGGAACGCTAGTGCTCGTCTGCGGAACTACCCGCGATTTAGCTGCCTCACGGTTGCATGAGGTCATCAGCACGATAATTGTAAAAACGGCTAAGAAACGAGGTGTCATCTGTTTTCCCCTATTAGAGAGATGTTATGAATTCACTGACTGTGGTATTCCATTGGCTAGCGGCTTCCCAATAAACGTTATGGGGTGCACCTTCAATTTCACAATAGTGCGAATGAGGCAGCAATTTGTGGAGCCTTTTTGCGTTGGGAATTAAAGCATCCAGCGAGCCAATAATCACCAGCATGGGGGATTCGACACGCTGAATACTGTCGTCAATGGCTTTGGTTTCTGCTACTGTTTTTGGGTTTCTGGCGCGCGGGTGACGCAGAAATTCCAGGCGAGTCGCCGTCGACCGGATGCGCAGGTAACGCTGAAACATTAAAGGCCGTTCCTGTTTCAGTTTGTCCGTCAGGGAATTTCCCGTGGGCAGAAAGATCGTCTCATTGTCGAGTGGTTTAACATCACGGAATTGTGATTGACCCCTTGCTGCGATCCCCATACCCGACACAATCAGCGCCGTTGCTTCTGCTGGGTGGCGAGCGGCCCACCGAAGAATAGTGGCTCCACCCATGGAATTACCTGCCAAGATCGGTTTGGATAACTGTTTTGCGTTGAGAAAAGCCTCGAGTTCATCGGTCCGGTCGGGTTCATCTTTGCCTCTGGGGGAGTTACTTGAGTGGCCGTGGTTGACACTGTCGTAAGCGAATACATGATATTTGGATGAGAAGTACTCGAACTGTTGCCACCAGGCTTCTCCGCAGGATGTCATTCCATGCAGGAAAACCATCGGTTGAGCGTCAGCGTTCCCGGCCTCCACGTAGTAGATATCTTCGTCGTTTAAATCAATCCATGGCATGGCTGCTGATCCTGATTACTTAAGTGCCAGGGCTCAGGGCTCTCACACGAGACGATGTATCGCTGGCGAATTTTGTTCGGATTACTGCGACATCTTAGTCTAAAAAACAGCATAAAACTGCTGATGTCAAACTGCAATGAAATTCAGCCAATCTATTGCCTTGTGGAAACAGGGAGTTGCAAAATGCCCGTCAACACGGGATTATGCACGGGAAGTGTTACAAGCGATGTCGTATCCACAGGGTACGAAGAACAGTTTCTGCGAGTTTAGAAGGGGAAAGTGGTGAAAATTGTCAAGATCGTACTGGTGGGGATTTTGTCTCTGATAGTGGCAGCTGCGCTGGCGGTTGCGCTTACCATTGTATTGTTAATGAACAACTATGAAGCCGATCCTGTGATCCAGGTTGCTACCACGTTTGTTGGTTTCTGGTTGCTGTTCTTCGGGCTGTATCTAAGGGAAAAACGAATTCGCTGGGGTGCATTTGCGTTGTTGGGATTCTCTGCTGCCGGGCTTGTTCTGAACCTTGCTTTATAAAATGTCCGGTAAGCTGTGTGCAGTATTGAATGTGAATCATAGCAACAGATCCTCTTCGATAGGATGAAAGAAGCTTGCGGAATCTCTTAGCGAATTAGCTGTCAGTGCAGGGACGCCATAGACTTCTGCTGTTACTGAAAAGCCTTTTCTGATTCTCTCCAGTAGTAGATCGAAGTCACCGTCCCCGGATAGCAGAATGACAGTATCTACATGCCGGGCAACATCCAGCACATCAATGGTAATTCCAACATCCCAGTCACCTTTGGCTGAACCATCGCGTCGTTGAATATAGGGTTTGAGTTTGACGGTGAACCCAATATGCCGGAGTGCATTTTGAAACCTGAGTTGTTTTTCATCACCCCGGTGGATGGCATAGGCCTGGGCAGAAACGATTTCTCCTTCGGCGCTAATCCGCTGCCACAATTTCCGATAGTTAAACTGGCGTCCATAGGCTTGTTGGGTCGTGTAGTAGATATTCTGGACGTCGACAAAAATTGCGATCTTCTTCAAGAGCTAACGGTTTCCGGAACGATTGCCACTGGTCCCGTACCGATTGTCATGGCGATTCCCGCTGCCATTTCTCGTGCTGCTTCCCGTACGACTCCTGGGACGATTCCCCGGGTTTTCTCCGGGCTGGCTACTCGAACGATAGCGAGAACGTGATTTGCTGTTGGCTGATTGCTTCCTGTTGCCATCCACACTGACGAGCCGGTCCGGGCTGCGGTGCCCACGGGCGTTTTCGGAGGACCGTTGGCCGTCTTTATGGCCGGGTTTTGCTTTTTTAGGTTTCTTCGTATGAGATGGCCGTTGGTTTAAACGTGACTCTGGCAGGTTGTGAACCGGTTCGAAATCGTCAACCAATTTTCGTTCAATAATCTGGTTGATGAGGTGTTCGATATCCGTCAGCTGCTTGAACTCATCGGCGCAAACGAGCGAGACAGCCTGACCGGTAGCACCGGCACGACCTGTACGACCGATGCGGTGGATATAGTCTTCCGGTACATTAGGCAGGTCAAAGTTAACTACCTGGGGTAGCTGATCAATGTCCAATCCACGCGCAGCGATATCCGTCGCGACGAGGACCCTGATGGAACCCGCCTTGAAACCACCCAGTGCTTTTGTTCTCGCACCCTGGCTTTTGTTGCCATGGATCGCGGTGGCATTGATCCCTCGGGACTCCAACTGTCTTGCGAGGCGATTGGCACCGTGTTTGGTGCGGGTAAAAACAAGTACCTGACTCCAGTTATGCTCTTCAATCAATTGAGTCAGCAAAGCAGATTTTTGTTTCTTGTCTACCGGACAGAGCCATTGCTCAACTGCCTCTACGGTCGTGTTCGGCGGGCTGACCGATATCTCAACCGGGTTGTTCACGAGTCCTTTTGCCAATTGTCTGATATCGTCAGAAAAGGTGGCGGAAAACATCAGGTTCTGGCGTTGCCGGGGCAATAAATTAAGTATCTTCTTAATATCGTGTATGAATCCCATGTCCAGCATGCGGTCAGCTTCATCAAGCACGAGCACTTCCAGCTGGTTGAACTTTACGGCACCCTGATTGGACAAATCGAGCAATCGGCCGGGAGTCGCAACCAACACATCGACACCCTTGCGAAGTTTCATCATTTGCGGGTTAATTTTCACACCACCGAAGACCACAGTGGATCGCAATGGCAAATTTTTGCCATAGGTAGCAACGCTTTCGCTGACTTGCGCGGCTAATTCTCGCGTCGGCGTAAGAATCAGCGCACGCACCTGATTGGGCCCGGCTCGCTTACCCTGTGATAGTTTTTCGAGAATTGGCAGGGTAAAACCTGCTGTTTTTCCCGTCCCGGTTTGCGCCGCAGCCATGACGTCCTGACCAGCGATCACCGCCGGTATCGCCTTTGCCTGTATCGGAGAGGGGGTTTCATAGCCTTTCGCCGACACGGCATCAAGAATAGGCGCTGACAGGCCTAATGAATCAAAAGTCATAATTGGTCGCTTTCCAGGGTGATTTTGGTGTTGGATGCTGCTTTGGCAAAACTGTTTTGATAAAGCTGTTTTGATCAACCAAGGCGGCGCGAAGCTTACACGAAGTGAGCGCTAAGTGCTAGTCAGTTGCGGTGACAGTCGGGACCCTTCAGAATGTCAAGGTTTCGCGAGGGCAACCTAACCTGAAAAAGAGAGGAGTTCGCAGTGGCCGGTAGTTCAACCACACCCGCAGGATCGTCAAGACGATCATTTATCAAAACCATGGCACTCGGTGCAGTCTCCATACCTGCCTTAAACTCTAGCTTTAGTATTGCGAAAAGCAGGTTGCCAGTGCCTGATGCATTCGCTGCCAATCACGACCTGAAACCCCTGGTATTTGATCCCGCTAAACTGGATGGTTTGTCTGAACGGATAATGACCTCCCACTGGAAAAATAACTATGGTGGTTCCGTCAGGGCGCTTAACACCATAAAGAAGAGAATTCATCTGGCGCTGGCAGATGATGATCTTCCCGCTTTCGTTTACAATGACTTGAAAAGAGAACATCTGGTGAGAACGGGTTCTGTTGTTCTGCATGAATATTACTTTGACAATATTTCGCCTCCGGCGAATCGGGATACAGAGATTGATCGTAATCTGGCGCGAGCCTTTGGCAGCGTGAAAAACTGGGACAGGGAGTTTCGTCGAATCGGCGCCGGTCTGGGTGGCGGCTCGGGCTGGGTGATGCTGGCATGGAATGCTCACGCCAACACGTTGGAAAATTTCTGGATGGCAGACCACATGCATGCACCCGTCGCATCCGTGCCCATCCTTGTCATGGATATGTACGAACATTCATACCATATGGATTACGGCGCTGCGACGGCTCGTTATATCGACGCGTTTTTGCGTAATATCAACTGGGCTGTGGTTGCTGAACGACTGAACAAGGCGTTGACTACTTAGCATGGTCGATATTAAGACGTCCGATGAAGACTAACGCCGTTATCGTCAGCCTTTTGTTGGTGGTTATTGGCATCTGGGGATATTACCAGCGATTTTATCCCGTCCAGGGCCATGGGTCCTGGGTATTGCAGGTTGTTCACGAAAATCTCGAAGGGGTCTCGGCTTTTGTATATATAGATGAGGATCTATATTTGGTCCAGGAATGGACGGGTGGTAAATTCAATGGCAAGTTGATGCTGATTGATGCCCAGGGCAGCCGCACAGTCTTACTCGAAAACCTGAAGAAGCCTGATGGAATGTCCGTCTATCACGGTCGTCCGATTTTCAGCCAGGAAAGCGGGGTGCATTCACTCACCAGAATTCTGGAAGAAAATATTCCCTTCAGCTTAACGCAGAAATTCCGCAATGCCGAGCAGATTGATGTGGTTCAGGAATCGGGGGTTGAAGTGATTTATGTGGTTGAGGATCTGGCTTCAGGACGCTTGCTCAAATATTTTCCGCAGGAGGAGCGGGTTGAGACTTTGTTGACGGGACTGCAAGAAAGTGAAGGTGTCGCAGTATGCGCTGATGGCTCAGTGTTAATCGCTGTAAAAGGGACCGGAGAAATCCATCGGGTGAAGCCGGACGGGACGCATCAAGTGCTGCTGTCAGGGCTGAATAAACCGGCAGGTGTATCCTGTTCCGGGGATGAGTTTTTGATAGTAGAAGATACCAGTCACGGCAACTTGTATCGTGGCACTCTGGATAACCCCGAACCCCTCGAGATCATTGCCAGTCACCTTCGATCTGCCCAATCCATCCTCAAAATCTCGCCAGGACATATTATGGTTTCGGAACAGGGAAGGGCCAGAATTATCGAATTTCGAGAAAAGGCGAGTGGACCTTAATCTATAACCTTGCGGCTTGCAGAATAGCATCCCGCCTGATTTGTTGCCGGGGCGTAAATACTCTTTGAGGCTGCATCAATCAAAGCCGTGAACTATTTGCTGATCCATTTCTCTAACAACTCATGAAAGTGGCGCGGCTTGGTCTCGTTGTAGTCAGCAAACTGTACATAATCGCGACCGGTTGCATGTAAACCCTGCTGAACATAAGGGAGATTTCGAATATCCTGGTTGAAGACCTTGGCCAACATGCCCAGTTCCGGCGCATCGGTCCAGTCGTCATCCGGCCCCAACCAGTGAATAGGGGGGGCTTTTGGGTATTGGCCGTTCTCCGGCATCGGTGCCAGGTAGATACACTCCATAATACACTCGTTGGGATTATTGCCATTCGGTCGAAAGCGGTAATTTATCTGGTTGAATGATCCCCAGGGATGGAAGTTGGGAAACAGGGTAAAAAATATCGACGAGAACTCTATGTCGGCAATTTCATCAGCAATGTCGCCTATGATTGGTTTGAGGGCAGCGCGTTGCATCTCCGCCATCAGCACCATGGGATGTTTACCTGCGTCTTTGTCTTTTCCACCTTTCGACGTTTCGGCTTTTGGTAGGGTGAAGGACGGAGTGTCCAGTTGCTTGCCGCCGACCCAGGTACACATATGGGGATTCACGTCGCCGATTTCACCTTCAATCCAATCGGCATTGGGCGTAAACAGCCCGGTCTTGCCATCAGGTGCCTTGACCAGAACCTTTCCGTCATCCGTGGCTTCATAAACAAACCCATTCAAAGGATGGCGGGCACGCATGCGTCCATCCTCCGGCATCGGTTCCCATTCGGGTATACCGCTGGCTTCCACAGCCCCACAGCGAATGGCGCGCGAGTAGTTACCGAAGACATCATATTTTGTGTCGGTGTCATTCACACCACCGAGCAGAATTTGAGGGTGCGTTGCGATGACGTGGTATGACTCCATAAAAGCTTCAGAAGCCACTTTCCAGTTGCAGCGGATTACTCTCGCAACATGTGCCTTCTTGTACCTTTTTTCATAGGGAAAAAACTCGAAGTGGGACGAAAGGTCACCTACAAAATCTTCAAAGGGTTCCGAGTCCGGGTCTGGATTGATAAAGATATATCGTCCCCAACGACCGACCTTGACCTCCGGGAGACTCTGCTCCTCCGGTTTCAGGTCCGGGAAATCCCATTGACAGGGGATCTCCTTGAGGGTGCCGTCAATATTCCAGCACCAGCCATGGAATGGGCAACGCAGGTCTTTGGCTCGTTTACCGCGGTTTTCACGCAACTTTCTTCCACGATGCAAACAACTGTTGTAATAGGCCTTGAATTCGTCCTCGGCGGTTCGAACCACCAGAAACGACATGTGGGCTATATCGTAGGGGACGAAGTCGCCAACTTCCGGCAGGTCGTCTTCATGACATGCCATTTGCCAGACCCGTTTCCAGATTTTTTCCACTTCAAGATCATGAAATTCCTGGGATGTGTATCTTTCGATTGGAACGTGCGTTGGTCCCGGCGCAATTGGCGAGTCCCGCCGATAGCTGTCCGGGATGTTTCGTTTGTCCGTTGCGAGCAGCTTATGGTAGCCCTCATCAATGGTTCGCACTTTGTTCTTTGATACTTTCTTGTCCATTTGCTGGTTATCGCTCTTGTTTATTTTTTATTGTTTGTGATGCTCAGGTCTGTTGATGCGGCCGTGCATGATTATCTTCGTCCCTCGATATAATCGTCGATCACTTCATGAAACCGCCGTACACGACTTTCCTGCCGGGAAAGATACACTCCGGTAAACCCTCTCGACCGGAAACCCAGTTGCTGTTGCGTGAAAATGGCAGAATCCTGGTCGATGGTCAGCCCCATACTCTTTTCTCCGAACGCAAAGACGTCATGGCTGTTCTCAGCATCCCGTTCGAAAATCCCGGCGGTTGTTCTCACCAGTGAAGTTTCTCCTTCTGGTTGGCTGGCGTACCACCAGTTGTCAAAAACACATTGCTCCGGGTCCGTGGCATGAGGTCGTGCCCGAAGGAAATGAAATCCATCAGACCAGATTGAAACCGCAAAGTTTGGGAATAACGTGTAGTGGCAGGCATCCGTGAATTGCTCGTCGGCCATATTTTCGTAGTGTGTGTATCCACGGTCAGGGCCAAGCTTCCTTTGCGCCACCTGAAGTGCTCGCCTCGTATCTTGCCCACGACCTTTAAACTCATCCGGATCGATCTCCCACTCCCGAAGAACTGATGCAAAGGGCTCGTGAATCGCACCTTCGTCGTCTACGGCCGGACCCGCATAACCACCACGCATAATCATCCGGTTATGGCCTTCGTCGGAAAGATCAAACCGCGTATTTTGATAGCGAGTGTCGATACCGGCGTGCATCCTTTTCGGCTTGCCTTCCATGGAACGTGGCTCAGGAGCGGGTTTGTGTACCGTGGGTACATGGTATGATTCGTTAAAGTTATCCAGCACCACTTTCCAGTTGCAGGGTAGTACAGTCGTCAGCGCAACGTAACGTTTCCATTTTTCCACTTCATAGCGTTGCCAGTCATCCCAGATAGGACCCAGATATTCTCGCAAGCCGACTTCAGGACTGGGGTCCATATTGACCCAGATAAACCCAGCAAAAGACTCGCAAGGCAGCTCTGCCAGCGTAACCTTGCCGCAGGGATTCCCCTCTGGAAAATCTTCTGCATCTGGGGCGAAATTCAGTACGCCATTACGCATAAACGCCCAGCTGTGGTATTTACAAACGAATCGACTGACGTTGCCTTTTTCTTCAGATACCAGCCTATTGCCCCTGTGCTGGCAAACGTTGTAGAAGGCCTTGATGCTTTTGTCGTCCTGTCGGACCATGAGAATCGATTCCGGCCCGACATCTTCGCGCTGCCAGTCTCCGGGCTCGGGCATCTCTGATTCCCGCCCCAACAGCAGCCAAACTTTCGTCCACATCGATTCCCACTCCTGGTCGAAGAAATCCCTGGAAGTGTATCGACGACCTTCAATCTTGTGGCCTCGCAATTGCTGTTCAGGCCAATCGGGTAACACGTTTGGGATTGCGGCGGTACTTGCTGTCTCAGAAGGCTTATCGTCGGGTGTTGCGGACATGGCTGTTCCTGATCGTTTTTTTTTGAAAGTTTTTTGATTGTTTTAATTTAGTAGAACGTGTTTTCCTTTTTGATATAGTACCCCGTCTCCACTGGAAGGAAAATAACAATGAATGACAACACTGCAGATCGAATAGCATTGCAGGATGTTTTACTGAAGTACGCGGCAGGCGTGGATGACCGGGATTTTGATCTCTACCGGACTTGTTTCACTGATGATGTGGAAGTGTATGGCATGGGTAAAGAAACCGTTTACGGTCTTGAGGCATGGATGGAGTTCGTTATCGACGCCCTGTCCAAATATGATGCAACCCAGCATATGCTCGGGCCACAGCTGGCGACCATCGATGGGGACAGGGCGACAACTCGAACTGATTTGCAGGCGCTTCATAATCTGAAAGACCAGCCAGGCAAGATGTTTATCCTTTGGGCGACCTATCTTTCAGAAATGATCCGGATCGATGGTGACTGGAAAATAAAACGACATGAATTAGTTGTGCGAGGGAGTCGAACCCAGTAGCAGGTCTGGTATCCGGCCCAACAAGAAATTACGGAGACTATTTACGGAGACTATTACGGAGACTCTTATGGCTTATGTAAACAACAATAAGGCGAAACTCTACTACCAGGTCATTGGTGAGGGTAAAGCAATTACCTTCGCTCATGGTGCCGGTGGCAATGCTGCCAGCTGGTTTCAACAGATTCCGCACTTTGCATCTCACTATAAAACCATTGCGTTTGATCATCGCGCGTTTGCACGTTCTGCCTGTGATCCCGACGATTATTCATCGGAAAAATTTGCCGATGACCTGCTGGCAATTCTTGACGACGCCGGTGTAGAAAAAACTGCGCTTGTTTGTCAATCCCTCGGTGGTTGGACGGGTATCAGTTTTTCGCTCAAGTACCCCGAACGGGTAAGTTGTCTGGTAATGTCCCACACCACCGGCGGCATCAGCAACGAAAAAATACAGGCCGCCGTGGAGGACATCGCGAAAACCAGAGCGCCTGCAAGTGAGCCTTTTGGCAGCTGGGCGGTTGCAGCAGATTTGCCCGATAAAGATCCCGTAAAAGCCAATCTCTATAACCAGATTGGCAACTTCAATACAAGGATTAACCTGCAGAAAATTCTTGGTGGAGTAGGGGGCAAGCGTGCCATTGTGACCAGGGAGATGTTGGCGAATTTCAATATACCTACCCTGTTCATCACCGCATCAATGGATGTGCTGATCCCACCGGATGCAATTTATGAAGCGGCAAAGATGATCGACGGCGCGCAGACCCGGTTCTTTGACGGCATCGGCCATTCCTCCTACTTTGAGTGTCCTGATGAATTCAATGCCGTGGTGAGTGAATTTGTTGCGCGACACATTTGATCGCAGCTCTGTTGTGAAATTGGTACCCAGCAGTGATCAGGACAAAGACTACTTCAGGCAATTAAATGATCATGCCTATCGTGCCCTGGTGGTCAAACAGTTTGGTTACTGGGATGAAACTATTCAAGGCAATAACTTTGAAAACAAATGGCAGGAGCAGAATTTCCAAAAGATCATTGTTGATGGGCAACTCATCGGCGGACTCTGGGTAGAGGAGTTCGAGGAATATCATCAATTGCGGGAGATCCAGCTTTGGCCTGACTTTCGCAATTTGGGATTCGGCACCCGACTTGTTAAGGAAGAAATTCGGAAAGCCAGACTTGCAGGCAGGAAACTGCGACTGCGGGTACTGATACAAAATCCTGCAGTTGCACTGTACAAGCGGCTTGGATTTGTCATCACCGGGACAACAACCGAACAATATCAAATGGTTCATGAGGGTTAATTCATGCAGAAATTGAGCCGGTTACGCTCGTGGACTATTACAGGATCCGGATAGGAATTGCCTATGCTCGAACTTCGGCCAAACTGTGAAAATTGCGACAAGGATCTGCCGCCGTCATCCACCGAGGCGTTTATATGTACCTATGAGTGCACCTTCTGCCGCGATTGTGTGACGAACGTGCTGCACAATGTCTGTCCAAATTGCGGTGGTGGTTTCGTTTCACGACCTATCCGACCGGTGACAGCGCACCGGGCCGGTGTAAGCCTCGAACATCAGCCCGCGACGCATAAGAGAGTGAACACCAGGTTCAGCGAGAGAGAAATTGAGGAATTCAGCGAAACCCCGAAGGATGTAGGTCCCGCAGACCGGTGATGAAGCCCGCCCGCATTGCTAACAGGTAGAAGCTGATTGGGATGGGACATCGTCATTTAAAAACTCTTCGTGTCTCGCCACTATCGCAGGCCACAGATTGCGTATCTCTGGTTCATCAATTCCGAATACCTGCTCCAGGCGGGTTATCAGTTGCTCCGGTGAATCCAGCAAAACAGTGACAACCCCATTGCGGTTGATCGATTTGCTCAGTCGACCCAACTGAACTTCAATCCCGTCTGCTGTGAATGTTTGGCAAACCAAAGCCAGTTTGAAAGGGGAGTCTGCATCTGTTTGCAAGCGATCACACTGGCGCTGAAGTAACCGGGTTTGTGCGGGCAACAGATTGAAATCGAATGATGGCGCCGCACCGAACATATGGTTGCGGAACCGCCAATAACCATCGTCAATTTGTTGCAGCTCCATTTGCAGACCTCGCTGTACGATCAGGCCTGGTGTTAATGGCACCGGTTCAAACAATCCATCTCCGTATCCCACATCGGTGAGGTATTGTGTACCGCTGATGTTTACCAATAGCACCAGGTGGTTACCAAGTGCGGCATCACCCCGGGTTTCACGCATAACGCCACCGGACAGTTTCTGCACACTAAAGCCAATTTCTTCAAGTGCCCAGGCGAGCAAACCATTCATTTCATAACACCAGCCGCCACGGCACCGGTTTACGATCTTGTCGAAAACAGGCTCAATATCCAGCGATACGGTACGGCCGAATTGCACGTCGATATTTTCGTAAGGGATATTCAGCAGGTGATGCTTATGGATTCGCGCCAGGGTTTCAAAATCGGCCCGCACTGGGCCTGCATAACCAATGCGATCGAGATAAGCTTGTAACTGCATACATTACCTGGATAGATAAGTTGGAGCGGGCGAAGGGAATCGAACCCTCGTGATCAGCTTGGGAAGCTGAAGTTCTACCATTAAACTACGCCCGCATCGTTGCATACTTTGTATAGAATACTACACTGGTTGCGGGCTCAGGATAAGGGGATTCGCAGCTCCATACAACGCCTAAGGTGGATCTCAGAGGCGGGTTCCGGACCGGGCAGGGTGGTTTTTGTGTTTTCAGGCTTCTCAGATTCCTTCAGCTTTATCGAAGGGCTGTATTGGCGCAGGATTGATCCCCTCCAGTTTCCCCTCCATCAACCAATCCGATGACAGCCCGGCAGCCGGTTCGCCGCGAGGCGCAAAGTGAAAGGTAAAAGAAAGCCAATACTAACTATAAGGAGTTAGTCTCGCGGCTCGCTGGATCCGTTACTGCCAGGCCAGGTGTATACTGCGTTGTCAAATACTTGACCCCGTCAGATGCCCTCAGGAACCTGGTGAGTGCTTTAAACAAACCTTTGGAATCGAAAATGTCAGAACTCACTTTATATTATGCGGTACCCTCCCGAGGCATGGTTGTGCATTGGATGCTGGAAGAGCTGGGTCAACCCTATGAACGCAAACTGATGGACTTTGGCGCAGAAGAACATAAGACACCTCAATACCTGAAGCTCAATCCAATGGGAAAGGTGCCAACCCTTTGTCACGGAGAAACGGTGGTGACAGAAACAGCGGCAATCTGTGCTTATCTTGCAGATGCATTTCCCGAGGCGGAGCTGGCAATACCCGTGGATTCACCGTTGAGAGGGGACTATTATCGATGGCTGTTCTTTGGTCCAGTCACGGCGGAAACAGCGATCTTGTGGAAAGCGCTAGGCAACGTGCAGACTGAGATCGACTACAAACCGTTTGCCGAGGTGGAAGAGGTCGCATCGATTCTTGAGTCTGTTCTGCAAGGAAGGGAATATATTGTCGGTGATCACTTTACTGCGGCTGACGTGATCATAGGCAGTACCATCATGTGGGGTTTGCGTTTGATGCCGGTAATGCCTGCTCTCCCCGGGCTTGTTAGATATTGGGAAAACCTGGAAAAGCGCCCGGCTTATCAGCGAGTGAATGCAATTGATCAAAAAATAATGGCGGATAATGAAGAGGAGAATCTGGGATGATCAAGAAAATACCGTTTGGTGCCACCGGGCACGAAAGTTCGCGAGTCATTTTTGGGGCCGCTGCATTGGGTGGTATGCGGCAGGAAAAAGCTGACTCGGTTCTGGCCATGGTGGTGCAATACGGGTTGAACCATATTGACGTTGCCGCAAGCTATGGCGATGCGGAACTACGGCTGGCGCCGTTTCTAAAAGACCATCGAAAGGACGTGTTCCTGGCAACCAAGACGGGAGACAGAACCCGTGACACCGCATGGGCAAGCATCGAGAACTCCCTGAAAAGAATGGAAACAGATCAAATTGATCTCATTCAATTGCATAACCTGACGAAGGATGCGGATTGGGATGTTGCGATGAGCGAAGACGGCGCCGTTCGGGCTGCGGTGGAAGCAAAGGAGCAGGGACTGGTGCGGTTTATTGGTGTTACCGGGCATGGTACCCGTGTTGCCGAGATGCATTTGAAAAGCCTCGAACAATTTGAATTTGATTCCGTGTTGTTACCTTACAGCCATATGTCATTGCAGGATTCCCGATATGCAGAGGAATTTGATCGACTCTATGCCCTGTCACAGGAACGTCACTTTGCCATGCAAACTATTAAATCCATTGCCCGCCGACGATGGCGTGATGACGACGAGTCGAAACGATTTAGCTGGTATGAACCCATCAGGGAGCAGGAAGCCTTAACGCGTGCAGTACACTTTGTACTCAAACGTCCGGGGCTGTTTCTCAACTCATCCAGTGATGCGAGTTTGTTAAAAATTGTACTGGATGCCGCGAATAGTTTTGATGAAACAGACATTGCAACATTGGATGATGCGGTGGAACGCGATGCAAAGGCGCTACAACTTGAGCCTTTGTTCGTCCGGGGTCAATCGGATGATGTCAGGTAGAATCCTGACGGGAGTGGAAGTCATTAACACCCGAACTGATTGATTATCCTGATGGCAGCACAGGCCGCCCCATAACCGTTGTCGATGTTTACAACCGTAAGTCCAGGTGCACAACTGACTAACAATGATCGCAGTGCAGTTTCACCATCTTTGGCCATGCCATAGCCGATGGAAGTGGGTACCGCGATGATTGTTGATGAAACCAGTCCTCCCAGTACGGTGGGTAAGGCGGCATCCATCCCCGCAATGCAAATCACGATTTTCTTTTGCGAGATCTGATCTAGCCGGTCGAGTAATCGCCATAAACCCGCGACGCCAACATCATCAATACTTAACACTGGCTGACCGTAAAACGCGAGTGTCCGGGATGCTTCCCGGGCAACAGGCACGTCAGAGCTGCCACCAGTGACAATAGCTATTTGCGTATCCGATTGCATATCCCGGGGAGAGATAGTGCCCGTCCGCGAGACCGGGTCGTAATCGATCAGACCGGCATACTGGTTTTCCATCCCGGCGAATTGAGACGAGGCCAGGCGGGTAAACAACATGGATTTGCCTTCGCGACTGATCTGCTCACAAATTGTTAAGAGCTGGCTCAGTTGCTTGCCTTCACAAAAAATTGCTTCTGCTAATCCGGTGCGATTTTCGCGCGACAGATCCAGGATCACCTCACTCACATTGTTATTTGTATCGTCCTGGTCATTCAATGGTGAGGGTCTCGACCAGGAATGCGCTGCCGCGTTGATAAGGCTCAATGATTATATTGGCGGTATAGCTGGGGAACCCCTTGTCTGCGAAAATTTGTGCCACCAGTTCGGTGGCCTTCAGGGAATAGTCAGCTGTCGGATCGATATTTTCTGATGATTCGATTTCTATGGCGACACCCGTTTGCCTGATTCGGCACCGAACACCTCGTAGCGGCAGGAGCAGTTGCAGGTTTTCCCATAACACCTTTTCTGCCTCGTTAATGATCGGTAGCAATAGCGGATTAATCGCTATCCCGGTTTCGACTCTGCTGGACAGGCAAGGTGCTGCAGGCAGGTCGTGCAGATCGTCGAGACCCAGGTGTTTGGCAATTGTGCGAAGCGTTGCCTTGTCTATTTGCATGTCAACATAGGGATGGCAGACCTGATGTTCTGCTGCTGCCTCGAGTCCAGGGCGATAGTCACCCAGATCGTCGAGGTTGGTGCCCGATAAGACCTTGTGTTCAGTATGTTCGGTGACGGTGTCATAAAGATTGGTCTTGCAGAAATAACAACGATTGGCAGGGTTGGCAATGTATTCAGGATCGTTTATTTCTCCTGCGTCAATGATCTTCAGTTGCCAGGATTCAAGCTGTGCATATCGTTCAACTCGTTCCGTCGCCTGCCTGGGTACTGCCGGGGAAATTGCATGAAAAATTTCGACCTTCGTGTTACTTCGATGTGCCACAACGGCAAGCGTCATGCTGTCCACACCACCGCTGACGGCGACCGCTACTGGCCCCAGGTTGGCAAGGTGTTGTTCTAACTGCTGTAATTTTCGCATTTTCTTTTACTACTGTTCCTCACTATCGAGAGTCTCAACCTGATTAGGAGTCTCAACCTGATTAGGAGTCTCAACCTGATTAGGAGTCTCAACCTGATCAGAAGTCTCAACCTGTCGACGAATCTGTCTTTGTTCAGCTAAATTGCCCGTGCGTCTGATGTCATCGATTTCACCCTTGGTGGTATCACCACCGGGTCGATCGGCAATTTTAACCCGGTAGGTCTCATCTGCGTACTTTACTACTTTTTCCTGTCGATTCAGAATATTGCGTGTGATTGCAGACCTTCGAATCCCCAGGGTGGTGGTTAGTTGAAAACAGTGTTCCAGCACCAGGGACGTGACATTTTGTCCACACAATAAGCGAATCGAAGTGGCAAGCCGGTTTTTTTTACCCATGACTGCGTACTGAACAACATCCATAACGCCATCGAGTTCTCGTAAACGCTCCAGTGCTGTCGCTATTTCTTCTGCGGTTTGATCATCCAACTCGAATTCCAATTGCTCGATCGCTTCCGTTTGCCAGGCAGAATCATGCCCTGACGTGTTTTCTGATCTGTCACTGCCTGAGCCTGTACTAAATTGAAGAATACGCAATACGTTAGAGATTCCGGGGAATTTCTTGGTGCCGAAGCCAAAACCCTGGGATATCAAGGGGCCACTGCACTTCAGACCGGGCTTGAGATAACTCAGAATCGCGGCACCCGTCGGGGTGATACGTTCACCTGATATTCCGTCATCCCGGAAGACAAAATCCTTTAATATCAGCGCTGTTGCCGGGGCTGGCACTGGTAACATGCCATGGGCTGTTTTGACCTGACCACCACCCAATGGTAGTGCTGAGATACTGCAGCTTGTGACGCCAGTTGCGTTGAGAAGATAACTGGCACAAACCACATCGGCAATGGAATCCCAGGCGCCGACTTCATGGAAAGCTACTGACTCAACGGTTTTGTCATGAATTTCTGCTTCGGCAACGGCAATAATGTGGAAAATTTCCAGCGCAGTTTCTTTTGTTCGCGGGTCCAATGAAGACTTTTCAAGAATCGAACGAATTTCGCTGTAATGGCGATGATTGTGGCCCTCTGCATCAGACGATGCGACAACGGTAAATTTGCAACCGCTCAAGGTCCCATCGTTGAATGTCTCCTGACTCAGGCTGACGAGATCAGAAAAACCTGCCAGAGACAGTTGTTTTTGCAATCCAGGTCCGTGTTCGGGAAAACAATCGAGCATGGCACCAATAAACATATCGCCGGATATACCACCGACCAGATCGAGGTGTAGGTGCATGTCTGACCTTAAGTTAGCATCAAATGGGTTGGCCCGCATAACTGTGCGATGTTAATACCATGAGTACAGGCATCCTGGCAGGGTTTGCCATCACAGGACAGACAGGCGCTGGCGGAACTATCCAACTGAGCATACTCATCTTTTGCAAATGAAAGATTGCCATAGTCAGTGGCATACATGCGAGTACGCAGCACATCCGCGATCGGCACGTCGTACGGACAGGCACCCTCACAGTCATTGCAGGCGTGTCGACAATAGGTCATATCAGTCTGGCGGGCGTATTGTTCGAGTAACTTGAAATCTTCACGGGTGACCAGCCTTTTCCCGGAGGCGCCAAGAAACTCGTCGATTTTTTCCGTGCTGGTCATGGATATGATAGCCGCATCCACATTGTCACTGGACAGAGCCCATTTAAAAGCTGCCTGGGCATAGGTGTGACCACCTTGTTCAAAAGGTCGCATATCATTTAATCGGGCACCCCGAAGCACCTTCATCGCAACCACGCCGACATCGAGTTTCTTTGCCTTGGCCATCACTCGCGGTAGATCCGGCTGTTTGGCGACCATATCGAAGGATTTAACAAACTTCTCATAGAAAGCCGGGTCCTGGCCGAAATTGTGACCTAACAGCAGAACGTCGACCAGGTCGTGATCCAGCGCATAATCGACGCATTCGATAAGCTGACCGGCATGGCCGGAGATACCGGTGAACTGAATTTTTCCCTGCTGTTTTGCTTCTTCAGTGAACTCATACCATTCATCATTCTGCATCCGTGAGACACGGTTGACCGCGTGATTGAATAGAACTTCAACATGATCTGTATGCAATCGCCTCAAACTGTCTTCCAGGGATTGCATCATGCTTGACTTGCGAGTGGAGGCTGACGCGAACATTTTAGTGGCGATATGCACCTGGTCACGCTTGCCCTTGAGCGCATTGCCGATGACGATTTCTGAGTTGTGACGGGTATAACTCTCAGCGGTATCAAAATAGTTGACGCCTCGATCAAAGGCGCGCAGAACCAGATGTTCTTCGCCGGGATTCAGCTGGCTGGATCCAAAGGAAATATCAGAAACTTTCAATTCAGTGCGGCCCAACCTGACGTATTTCTTCACCGTTGGCGCACTGCTGGCTTGTGATGAGGCTGAAAGGGAAATATTGGAAGCAAGCCCGGTTACAGCTCCGATTTTTAGAAATGAACGCCGATCGAATGTTTTTTTGATGGTTCCCTCCTGCACCTGAGCTCGACCGTGTGTTCTTGTTTTAGTGCCTGGCTGTAACCTACCAATTTTAACCTGTGGTAGCAAAGACCGGCTAACACTATTGAAGGTTTCGTTTGTTGGCGTGAGAAGCTGTCAACAGAGTAATAATACTCATGTTAATGAGGACTATTTTTCAAATTTGGCATTAAGCATACCGGATAAACTTGTTGTCTTCTTCGACCAATGTAAAACGGGGTAACTAATTAGACAGCAATGGAATAGTGACCTGCCGGACTTTTATTCCGAATGGGCCCCGGATTATGCTCGCCAGTTTTGTAATGAACTCGACTATAAAGCCCGGGACCAGGAACTGCTTACTGAATTTGCCGGGGCTGCACCGGATGGTTTGATTTGTGATCTCGGTTGCGGCCCAGCGCATATCGGAGGTTATCTTTGTGGTGCGGGGCGCAAGGTCGAAGGCATTGATATCGCGCCGGGTATGATAAAGATCGCTCGAGAACTGTATCCGGGACTCAGCTATCAGGTGGGGAATTTTCTGAATCTGCCGGTTGTGGACGAATACTATGCAGGGGTGGCTGCATTTTACTCCCTGATACACAGTCGACGGGACCAGCTTCCGCTTGCCTTTAAAGAAATCAGGCGGGTGTTGCCGGTGGGTGGCTTGTTACTTGCGAGTTTCCATGAAGGAAACCACAGCGTCATGAAAGACACGGTAACGTTCAACTTCTTTACCAGAGAAGAGATTGAAATCGGGATATCAGCCTCAGGAATGGTGGTTAAGCAAGTGGAAATACGGGAAAGCTACATTCAGGAGAAAAGCAGCTGGCGTCGTATTTATGTTATTGCCGAAGCGATTGATGAGTCGTGTTTATGATTGCTCCTGCTGAATAATTTTTTGTTGTTTTAGACTTGCAAGTTCTTCTGCCTTCACACCGAAATCGGTTAACACCTGGTCTGTATGTTCTCCTTTGCGTGGCGATCGGGATCGAGGTTTAACGTCAGCGGATCTAAAACGCATGGGGATATTGACCGTTCTATATTCCCCCAGGGTTTCATGCTGCAGCCGCGGAAACAGGTTAATCGCTTCGGCCTGTGGATCTTGTGGCACCTCGTGAAGCCCTAGAACAGGGCCCCATATCAAACCGGCCTGGTCGAACACCTCTCCCCATTCGTCCCTGGATTTATGGCTCAGGGCTTCATCAATCTGTGGCACAAGCTCGTGCATTAGGCGGAATCTACTTCGAACATCGGTGAGCCTTTCATCTTCGAGCCATTCCTCTTTACCCAGAGCGACACAGAATTTAGGCCATGCTGAGACCTCAGGCATGTTGAAGACGACCCACTTACCATCACCACAGGGATAGCGATTTGCGGTTGGCAGGAACATTTGTTCTCGCGACCTTTGTCTTACCGGTGCATGGTCGACGGCTGTGGTGGCATAGTCTGTTGCCTGGGTCCAAACCGCTGTTTCATAGAGTGAGGTTTCGACGACCTGGCCTTCACCTGATTTCTCTGCCAGGCGAAGGGCCGCGAGGATCGCGCCTAATAAAGCCAATCCTGCTGTGTGATCTCCCTGGGCTGGGCGGGCCATGGGTACATTGCCATTGGCCCCCTCGCGCATGGCGTCATATAAACCGGAGCGGCCAAAGAAGGCGGTGACGTCATAACCCGGTCGCCAGGCCTCGGGACCTGATGTGCCATAGCCGGTAAGGGTGGCGTGGACCAGCCTGGGGTTAATGTTTAACAGTGTGTCTGGATCCAGTTGATACTTTTCCTGCCTTCTGCCAAGCAGGTTGCAAAGAAAGACATCTGCGTTTTCGCACAGTTGCTGGACCATCGAGATGCCACCGGCTTGCGTCAAATCAATGCAGATGGATTGTTTTCCGCGATTGTCGACGTCGAACTGAAAGTCGTATTCCTTCAGTGTTTCACTGTCGATTTTGGGGGGTCGGCCAGTATCCCGCATCGGGTCGCCATTAATGGGTTCGATTTTGATGACCCGTGCACCAAGATCTGCCAGGATTGCGCCTGCGCTCGGTGCGGCCATCCAATTGTCAATTTCAATGACGGTAACACCGTCGAGTGGTGCTAACACGATGCTTCTTTCCTCGATTGCATATAGAGAAATAACTGTCGGTCATGGCGACTGGTTGCCGATAACCGACCTGGTCTGACGAAAGGTGGCCAGCGAGGTTCTTCGCTGCCCTGGGGATTATCGCCCATAATAGTGACCCTTTGTATCACGCGCTCGCCTTCAAAATCATTGAGCACAAAATGTTGGGTGCAGCGATTGTCCCACATGGCAATGGTCCCTTGTGTCCATTTGTATCTTACTGTGAAGCGTGGATTCGACACCCAGCGTGTCAGATAGGTTAGTAGTGCTTCACTTTCTGTAGCATTCATTTCGACAATTCGGCGGGTAAAGTGCTCATTCACATAAAGTGCTTTACGACCGGTTTCAGGGTGGACCCTGACGACTGGATGTACCGCCATCTGATCCGGGCGATTGTGGGGCAGTGCATCGTGCAGTGCAGTCAATCCGTTACAAAGATCTTTCATAGGTGCAGACAATTCGTCATATGCCGCATAGAGACTGGTCCACATGGTATCGCCACCTGCGGCTGGACACTTAACCATGTTGAGTACAGACATCAGTGCGGGTTGCTCCTGGAATGTGATGTCGGTATGCCACTCGTCAGCAACGCCGCCTTCTTTCGCTCTAAGCTCGAATACTTCAGGATGCTCCTGAAAAGGGTTCTTGAGGTTAGGATGTCCCTCGATGGTGCCAAAGTTTCGGCCGAATTTTACGTGTTCGGCGATCTCCAGATGCTGCCCGGGGAAAAACAGCACCATATGATCGAGCAGCAATTGTTTGATCGCTGCAATTTTCTCATCAACGCTGTCGGGACTCTCGTCATCACTTTCGGCGAGTGATAAACCCGTTATCTCAGCGCCAATAGTCCCCGATAGACGTTTTACCTGCCAGTCTTTAGTGGTCATTAGAATTCATCCCGTGCTTCTAAGATACTGAACCACAAGGATAAACTAACCAGCGTCAAATCAATAGATGCGTATGTTAGAGTTGTTCAATGCAGGCGCTCTGGATAGAAAATAACAATGTCTCGTTGCGCAACCTTGATGAACCTGCGGAGGTTGAGAAAAGCGTTGTGCTGGAGGTCCAGTTAGCGGGGATCTGCGGGACGGATCTCGAGTTGATGCGTGGCTACTATGAATTTAGGGGCATCCCTGGGCATGAGTTTGTCGCAAAAGTTGTATCTGGCCCAAAAGTGATGGTTGGACGCCGGGTCGTGGTGGACATTAATTTTGGCTGCGGGGAATGCAGTCAATGTAAATCAGGCTTGCATAACCACTGCCAGCATCGAAAAGTGCTTGGCATAAAAAATCACCCCGGTGCGTTTGCAGAGCAGGTTGTCGTGCCTGGAACCAATCTTCTGGCTGTTCCTGATGCGCTAGATGATCGCACTGCTGTGTTTATTGAGCCTCTGGCTGCCGCAATGGAAATTACAGAGCAAATTCAGTTTCCTGAAAATGCCCGGGTACTGATTATTGGCGCTGGACGACTCGGCAGGTTGATTAGTCTCGTTCTGCAAAAAATTGTCTCTGACTTATCCATCTGTATTCGATCAGAAGTGAGAGACAAGCAGTTTGATTCGTCCCTGAGAATTGTCCGGCCGGAAGATGTCGAGACAGAATATGATTATGTGGTGGAATGTAGCGGTCAGTCTTCCGGATTTGAATTGGCCCTCACAGCGGTGAAACCGCGTGGTTGCCTGATCGTAAAAAGCACCTATGCCAGCAAACTGACACTTGATATGAGCAGTATCGTCGTCAACGAAGTCAGGCTCCTGGGTTCCCGCTGCGGACCCATGCGCAAGGCGATTGATTCTCTGTTGAAGGCAGAAATTGACCTTTCGACTTTGAAGATCCGGGAATATAGCCTCGTTGACTACAAGCTCGCATTTGAAGCTGCCAGAAACCCGGATATTGACAAGGTGATGTTCAGGCCGTGCGACAAGCTTTGAACAACCTGGGACAGTTTACTTATCTAACCGGCATATAAGTAAACTGTCCCGGGAATACGCGACAAAGATTTAGTTAAAATCATCCAGGAAAACAGCTTCCATTGGCTCGCCGCCGCCACTTTTATCCGTCAGAATCACCGAGTAAACTCCGCGATTTTCAATATCAAGCCTCACAGGCCCATACACCACATTGGTGGTAGCCGTATCGGTGACGACCAGGTTAAAGGTGCCAGAGAGGATTTCAAGAGTGGTTGATTCTGTTTCTGCCAACCGGGCAACAGGAGCGATGGTAGAGATATCTATTCCGGGTTCGTGGATGTAAATGTCCACAATGCCCTTGGTTGGTGCTAATTTTGTAAAATGTATCCGACCCCGGGGTGCCGCGGGACGCCGATTGCTGAAGGAGAGTGAGTTGGCTGCTACCCCACCCAGACCTGCAAATCCCTGGTCGTAAAAAAATCCTGGTATAAGGGTACTCTCACCAGAGAACAATTCGTCGCTGGGATCTCCTGAGGTGTAGACTTTTACTGTTGAAGACCCGGCCGAAACGGGCAGAAAATTTGTGGACTCCTGGAAAACCAGATTGGATGCAACGACCACGTCGGCCACACTAATGTCTACGGGTCCGTGATCCGGGATCATGTTGGAAAACCGGACAGCCGTATCTAATTGTTCGTTCGGGAACTGGCCCGGCACACTGACCGCCATCATGCGAACAGTGTTTGTCCCAGGGCCGAAATAGTCGACCAAGACAAATATTCGCTCTGTTTGTGCGGACAGGCCAAAATCACCTGACTGCCACAGCTGGTTGCCGTTGCTGGCGTCGGTAACTACTATATTGTGGTCGCTGCCAGAGGTGACAGTGATCCGTTCGGTCTGCTGGCCATTAGGGACTGGAATTGTCTGGGTGGGATCTTGTGAATTAGTTAATGTCACTGTTGCGACGCCTACTGACGAAGTGGCATTCACAAAAACGATGTATGAATTTGTATTACCCTCTTCGAACTCCAGGGGCACAGAATCCACCACAATCGGGACAGCTGCATCGATGGAACCTGTAGTGATGATGGTTTGCAGATGGTCAATGTCAATAAAAACAACTGATTCCAACACTGTTGTTTCAACGTTGTCAGTAAAGTAAACCACACGATAATCAAGCGCCACCAGTGGTAGTGCACGGATCACATCCGACGATTGCGCATATTGAATTTGGTCAACAAAAATGTCGTTCCCGAATACAGCGAGCTGTGGCGAATCAGGGACGACATTGACCACTGTCGCGAAAGCTGTGGGTACCGGAATCGGCGGTGTAAACCCTGGATCATCGCCGCAGGAAGAGATCAAAAACAAGCTGCAAAGCAGTAGCACAGTGGAATACAAACGTCTCATAAATGTAACTTTACAGTAGGGTTTGGGTTAGGGAACGTTTCACTTAATCAGAGGTTCCATGGATCGGCGCACAATAGTTCAATTTGGGATGTTTATACAGGGCGAGGGGACAATTATTTGCTCGTTTTGCAGTCATTGATCAGAAAACACGGACCGAAATGCCACAATACTGGCTGCTACACTGACGTTCAGTGATTCAACCTGATTATTCAGCGGGATACGGACCAGATCGTCACATAAATACTGCATTTGCTCACTTAACCCTTTGGTTTCGTTTCCGAGGACGAATATTGTCGGTTGATCAGTATCGAGGCTGGCCAGGCTCATTGGACCAGACGACGAGAGTCCCAATATACGGAATCCCTTGTCTTTCAGGGAAGCAATTCCGGCACAGGCATCCTCACAATGAAATATGGGGACTTTCAAAGCCGTGCCTGCACTGGCCTTCATGACCAGGGCGTCGATCTTCGCGCAGCCCTGGCGAGGTAAAATGATGCCTGCACAGGGTGAGGCGCCGACTGATCGAATCGTCATACCAACATTCTGTGGATTGGTGACATTTTCGAGCGCGATAAGATCGCCAGGTTCACTAGGGTCAAGTTTTGAGCTGGGCTGGTAGAGAGGCGCTTTGATGTCCAACACCACGCCCTGATCCTGCCGACCGTTCTTTGATAAGCGGGACAAGGCTTGCCGATCATGGTACTTGATCTCGACGTTTTTGCTCCTGGCAAGTTTGATTATTTCTGTAATAATTCCGATAGGTCGGTTTGTTTTCGCAAGGTGCAGGCGATAGGGCATCACTTCCCTTATATTCAGTGCTTCATGAACGGGTTTGCGTCCATAAATTGTTAAGAGATCATCGAAGAAAGCTTTTCGATCAGCATATGAGCCGGGAATTTCATCTCGCATTATGTTCGTTCCAACCGCCTGACTTCTTTTCGACGCAGCCTTTAACGCATTTCCGCGTCAACGGGTCGCATTTTCATGGCTTGACTCTCTTTCATCACTAGAATCTGCATCAGGATTATTTAAAAAGTGAATCATATGTTGTTATCGATGAAACGGAGATATTTAGTTTTTTGTCTATTATCGCTGTTTGCTGTTGATAGTATATCAGCTGGAGGGGGTTTATCCGGCGACCCAGAAGCTATTTCAAGAATGCACAGAATGCTGGAGAGTCTTGGTGGCAGAGAAGTATGGGCCAACGCCCGTTCGTTATTCACAATGGAAAAGGCTCGCCATCCCAGCTACGGGGACGGCATTGTTGCGACATTTTGGCGTGACCTGGAGCACCCCGGCGAGCGAGTCGAACTGCAGCACCCTGATCTAAAAGTCTCCTATGCCTGGAACGAATCAGGTGGCTGGATTTCCCGGGGCGGAGAGGTCAGGGAGTTTATTGACGATGAAATTAGTGAGAGGACGTTTTACTGGCATCGGGAAATTTACATTCTCTACCATCAACTCGCCCGGGGAGAACGCAAGCTGCATTTGGAGACATTGGAGCCCAATGGGTTCAGGGTGCTCAATGAAGAAAACAAGAAATTAGCTGATTTCCGCCTGACGCCAGATGGCGAGGTCTATTTATGGCATCAGCACGGCGGCAAAGATCCGGTGACTTATGTGTATGGACCCCACAAATCCTTTGGCGCCACCCGGTTTCTCGATTGGGGCACATCTGTAGATGGCAGGTGGGGGTTTTATTATGTACAGGTACTTCCCAGTACCCATCCATTTAAGAAGCATGTATCAATGCAAAAGCCAAACCGTGAGTGGCAGGGCGGGGCAGTCAACAAGGATTGTGATCGGAACCTTGATTAAGATCGGTATGCCGACCACTGTTTCCACATGTCCGCGTCAGAGCGGAAATCCAAAAATTTGTGTACAGCATGTTAACAACTTTTCTCCATTCCTCCCTTCCTTGCCCTGACGAAAAACATCTACTTACTTCGCCTATTGAACGAACCCCTTGAACCATAGCTACGGCTACGATTCTGCAGGCGTTAGTCCAAAATGCTTTGCCAGATTTCCGGAACGCGGACCGCCCTAAAACCGATCCGTTCACGAATTATCCAGGCTAGAGGTAATCAGATAACGACTCAGCAATTTCTTCCGGCGTCACCTGGGGGTTAAAGCGCTTGAGCACTTTGCCTTCAGGGCTGACAAGAAACTTGGTGAAATTCCAGGCAATCTTTTCTTTGCCCTCATCATCAGGCTGCTCGGCTTTTAACCATTTGTACAATGGCGCGGCATTGTCGCCGTTGACTTCGATCTTGGCGAACATGGGGAAATTGACACTGTATTTCGAACTTGCAAATTCCTGTATCTCATCATTCGTACCAGGTTCCTGGGCACCGAACTGATTACAGGGGAAGCCAAGTACTTTTATCGAGTTGTTTTCATGCAATGCACACAGACCTGTGTACTGTGGTGTGAGGCCTCACTGGCTGGCGAGGTTGACGATCAACAATGCCTGATCGCGGTACTCGGAAAAGCTGGTATTTTCTCCGCCAATTGATTCCATTTCGAGTTCGTGAATGTCCATAAATCCCCTTCTTTTGTATCGTAGGTGATGAGTCGGTGTTATTGAGGTTCTTCTCTTGGATCTATTCTAAGAGAAGATGCCGTGTAAATACCATTGTCCCATAGCGATATGTTGGAATATCCAGTAGAGGCTGCCATCTTTTTGTCGGGCAATGTAATAATCCCGCGTCAGGGGCTTGTTGATCGGCTGATCCCACCAGCCATAGTCGATGCGTTCGGGGCCTTTGATCAACTCCAGTTTACCAGCCAGGCAAGGTATGTTGTCCGCTACATTCAAGGCTTTCGGCGTGGGAAGAAGAAAGGCCGGGCGCGCGGGGGTTTCATCCGGCTTGAGTAGCCAATCTCTCTCTGTGGGTGGGTGCTTTTTGTCGTTAGTCGACGCAGAAACTGTTTGCCAGGCTTTTTCGGGGCGATGATCGTTTGATTGAGAAAGCCCGAAGCAGTATCCCGGGCCGAGCCTGGCATGAATCATGTTAAGCAGCTGGTTTTCCTTATCGGTGTTTGAAGGCAAGGCAAGCTCTTGATATCCGGCACCCTGGAATAGGGAACCATTGACAGCTTTCGCAGGGAAAAATTGACTGACCGCCAGCGCAATGTTGTCAATTTCCTTCACATCATTAATTTGGTCCAGTCTAAGTTGGGTCAAAGTTCGAAATACCCTGGGGTTATTCTCAGGATTCGCGAGGTGAATACTGAAGGACTTGTTGTTGTGGTTTCGATGCGACAAATGCCAGGTGAAATGATTCACCTGCAGCTGTCGGGAAGTCAGGAATTCTGCCAGCTCACCTAACAATCGGTTTATGGGGAAAGTGAGGGAGTCAAGATTGGACACGTCTGACAGGAACGTGATGTCGTGAAAAAAATTGACTGAAGGGTTTATCAGCTTTTGTGGATCGGGTTTTGACCCAACCAGGCGTTGGAGATAATCAGCGAAGTAAACACCGAACCGCCGGGTTAAACCACTTTCTGGCAGACGAAGCAAGTCCTCTACATTATGAATACCCATCTGGTGCAGCGAGGTAATGATTTTTTCATCTGTTTGTAAGTAACGCACAGGAATTTGATTAATACTCCCGTCGGGAGCATGTGCCCGGGCAACCAGCAACGCTGCCAGAGGTGTCCTGTTGGTACTGATTACTGCCTGATACCCCAGCTGTCGCAAGCCTTGTTCGACCCGGAGGATCAGTGGCTGTAACCCTTTAAACAGGTTCAGGCAGCCTGTGATATCAAGCAACAAACTGTCGGGTGCTTTAATCGATACATTAGGTGTGAATTGATAAGCCCACTGGGCCAAATGGGCCAGGGTGCTTATCTCTTTATCTTCATTGCGTTCGAAACTGATGACCCGGTCGCTGAGGGTATAAGCGGTGTCCATACTGTTGCCAGGCTTTATGCCAATATCGAGTGCAGCCTGATTGAGGCGAAAAACACGCTGCTTTTGGAGTACGACGATAGACTTGCCGGTATGTTCAGGCCCCCGGTTTTCCCGGCTCTTTATTTTATTGGGTAGACTTTTTTTGAGGGGATCATGGTTAGAAAGAGTCTCGCCACGGGTAAATATCTCCAGGGGTAATTTGTCGAAATACAAACACATCCACAGGTTAGCGTTATCGGAAGACATGCTATTGGAATAAATGGGAGGGGCGAAAGTTGTGATTGTCGATAAAAGCCAGGGGAGAATCGGTCGACAGGTTTTTCACCGCAAGCTCTGAAAAATTCGGCGTCATCTGATTGAGCTCGTCACTAAACTCGACTGTGAACTCATCCGTCGCCCAGCCTCCTTTTCGTTTGAGGATCTTGAGCCGTAAACAAGTGTGCTCGCTTAGTGGCGAAGGCAAACTGGCCTGTAGCTGAATCCGAAGCTCCGCAGGTGAAGCATTTCTACCAGCACTGTTTGGGCGATATAGAAAACCCAGGCAATGACCCTCTTTGCTTGCTACTTGCAAACGACGCAACTGTTTTTCTTTCAGGTTGCCTGGCCATGCTATCACCGCCGAGCAGTTTCGTGATGCCAGAGCTTTTTCCAGGACCCACAAGGTATCGGGGTTCGTCGCCGGGTTTACAATCAGCACTCGAGTGAGATCAATACCCGCGTTTGCAAGAGCAGGGGCGTAAGGGATATAAGGTGGTGAGACCCAGAGTATCCAGCGGCTCTGCTGTTGGGTCAGTCGAGCCAGGGCTGGCGCAATAAGACGAAACTCTCCAATGCCGGTTGAGTCGTGAAGCAGTTCAGTTAAACCTGCCTCTGGCCAGCCAGAACCCGGCAAATATTGATCAAGCAAGGCAAACCCGGTCGAGATACCTGGTTGGAAAGTACAATTAAAATTTGATGCTCGCCATATTCCGGTGTTTTGCAGTAACTTATCGAGAGACTGTTTGCTTGGGGAGGGTTGGCTCATGAGGGTTGGTCGATTACTGTAAATATATACAGTAGTTTGAGGTAAATCAGCTATCTATTCAAGCCCTATTAAAGCCCCCTGGCGCGTTGCAATTTAAAGCGGCAGGGTTTGTGTTTCCTTGACTTCTTCCATCACAACATAGGTCCTGGAATCACTCACTCCTGGCAACGTCAGCAGCGTCTCACCAAGTAACTTTCGATAGGCCTTCATATCGGCAACACGCGCTTTGATGAGGTAGTCAAAGTTTCCCGAGACCAGGTGGCATTCCAAAACCTGTGGCAACTTCGCCACCGCTATCCGGAATTCTTCGAAGACGTCAGGTGAGGTTCGAAGCAGGGAGATTTCGACAAATACCAGTAGCTCCAAATCGAGCAGTTTGGGGTTTAGACGTGCCTGGTACTGTTGGATATGCCCATGCTTCTCAAGTCGCTTAACCCGTTCTGTACAAGGGGTTGCGCTGAGATTGACGCGCTTTGCCAATTCCGTATTGGTAATTCGCCCATTTTCCTGGAGTTCCTTAAGGATCCTACGGTCAATTCGATCCAGTGTTATCAACTGTTGATCTACCATTATCTCCATGCTTTTCTCCAAAAAAACTATATATATAAGACATATTGTCTAAATATTATACCGATATAAGTGAGATTGTCTTTACAGGTTTTGAATATACTAGGTTCACTAAAATCTATTTTTTGGAGACAAACGATGCGAGTAGGTGTCCCCACTGAAATCAAAAACCATGAATACCGGGTTGGACTGGTCCCTGCTGGTGTTCGCGAGCTGGTACATCACAATCATGAGGTGTTGATGCAGAGCCGGGCCGGTATTGGCATTGGGTATGATGATGCAGATTACCAAGCTGCAGGCGCACAGATTGTAGAGTCTGCTGAACACGTATTCGCAGAAGCAGAAATGATTGTGAAAGTAAAAGAACCCCAGGCGATAGAAAGAAAAATGCTTAGACCGGAGCAGACACTGTTTACCTATCTGCACCTTGCACCGGATGTTGCGCAAACTCAGGACCTGCTGAAAAGCGGGTCCACCTGTATCGCTTATGAGACGGTGACTGATGGAATGGGTCGACTACCACTGCTGGCACCCATGTCTGAAGTTGCAGGACGGATGTCTGTCCAGGCAGGTGCCCTGTGCATGGAAAAGTCCCATGGCGGTCGTGGCATTTTACTCGGTGGTGTGCCGGGGGTCGCCCAGGGAAAAGTGCTCATTTTAGGTGGTGGCGTGGTTGGCCAGAACGCGGCGCAAATGGCCGTTGGGCTCGGTGCAAGTGTCACCATTGTTGATCGTTCGCTGGACGTACTGCGACGCCTGGATAACCTGTTTGGCAACAGGATCCAGACCTTATACTCAACCCAGGATGCCATCGAGGAAAATGCCCTTGGCGCTGATCTCATCATCGGTGCTGTATTGATACCAGGTGCCTCCGCACCAAAGCTGATTACTAAAGAGATGGTCAGGGCAATGCAGCCTGGAACCGCTGTGGTTGATGTTGCAATCGACCAGGGTGGCTGTTTCGAAACTTCTCGCGCAACCACACATGACGAACCGACCTATATCGTTGATGATGTTGTTCATTATTGTGTAGCCAATATGCCGGGTGGTGTAGCAAGGACTTCTGCTGCGGCTCTGAACAACGCGACTTTACCTTACGTTTTGGAACTGGCAGACAAGGGCATCAAAACTGCACTCCTGGACAATGTCCATCTATTGCAAGGGTTGAACGTATATCATGGTCGTGTCACCAACGAGTTTGTTGGGGCTGCACATAATATGAGTTACATTGATCCGGCGCAGGCTATCGCCGCCTGACTTCGATATGAAGTCTCATTTCTAAGTAGGTCTATTCACCCCACCTGTTACCAAAGGCGGCAGAATAGTCAGGCGTCTCGACGCCGTCCAGATTATCCTTGTCTGCAATCATGGTCGGACCTATGAATTGTTTAACCGGGATCACGCCCGACCAGATTGGCAGAGACATATCCTCGTCATCATCAATCGGCCCACCAGTGCGCATTTTTACCGACGCCTCATCCAGCGGCAGTGCCAGCACATCCGTGGCTTCGATCTCCTGGGAATTGGTTTCCCGTAATTCTGGCCAGCGTCCGGGCGAAATGTTCTCCATAAAGACTTCCATCGAATCGAGTTTTTCTTCTCTTGTCTGGAGTAGAGCGGGCTTGCCCAGCACGACAGCAGATCGGTAGTTGGCGCTATGATGAAAAGGTGACCTGGCCATAACCAGCCCATCCAGTATCGTAAACGTGATACAGACATCACCGCCTGCGTTGATCACCTTCAACATTCGACTACCTCTGGAACCATGAATAAATAAGGTTTCATCGACTCTCCAGCCAAGCGTTGGAATAACAAAAGGGTGACCCTGATCGATGAATCCGACGTGGCATACATAGCAGGTATCAATAATCTCGTGTAAAACCCGTCTTTCCGCGACAGTTCTGGTCGGAGATCTTCTTATCCGAGTTCGTTTGGTACTGCCCAATTTTTTCATAGCGTGTCCTTCACTGATCTGCTGGTAGCAAAAAAAGCGCATCTTATCTGATTGGAACAGGTGGCTGTCGAGAAATTTGATGCAGGGATCGTTAATCGGGCATTGACCCGGTGTTGTTATCACCTCATGATGCTGCCTTTTTCGCGAATATCATATGTCAGTTTCTCGCCTCAGCGCTCTTTTCCCTGTAGTTGTTATCGGTTTGTTAATATCGGGTTGTGAAAATGTTGAAGAAAATCCAATGGACGAGATCATGCCACCGGTAGCGAAAGTCGAGCCAGTGACCTATTCGATTCATGGCCATGACAGGGTCGATAACTACTCCTGGATCAGGGACGACAGGAGATCTGATCCGCAAGTACTGGCTCTGCTCGAAGCCGAAAATAACTACACACGCCAGATGATGGCTCATAGCAGTAGATTGCAGGACGAATTGTACACAGAGATCACTGCCCGGCTGACATCAGAAGACAGCACGGTACCGGTGAAACGTGGAGACTACCTCTACCATCGCGAATTTCGGTCCGGCGGCGAGTACCCCGTCTACCTGCGGCGTGGCCTTGAGGAGTCATCCCCTGAGATACTGCTCGATGTCAATAAACTGGCCGAGGGCCACGACTACTACAACGTTGGTAACTGGGTAGTCAGCAAGCAGGACGTGCTTGCGTTTGCTACGGACGACGTCAGTCGCCGGATCTACAATATTGAGTTCAAGAACCTCAAAACTGGAGAAATGTTGCCGGATGTTATCGGTAATGCATCCACAAGTCTGGCGTGGGCGAATGACGGCAAGACTATTTTTTATGTTCGCAAGAACCCTGAGACACTACTGCCGAACCGGGTGTACAAACATCAACTCGGCAAGCCTGTTAGTTCGGATCAACTGGTCTATGAGGAAACAGACCAGAGTTTTTATACCTCAGTTTATAAGACCCGGAGCGAGGAATACGTCGTAATTTCTCTGCAGAGTACTGATTCTTCAGAAATACGGTTAATCGATGCTGATGCACCAGACAGCAGCATGCAGATCTTCCTTGCCCGCGAAAATGATCATGAGTACCAGGTCAGGCACGTTAAGGGTTCTTTTTACATACGGACGAATTGGCTGGCTGACAATTTTCGCCTGATGAAGGTTGATGACAGGCATCTTGGTGATAAGGCGCTCTGGCAGGGAGTCGTCGAACACAAGAATGATGTTCTAATTCAGGACGTAGAGATTTTTGATGATTACCTTGTCGTCGATGAGCGATTCGATGCGTTGACCAGATTACGGGTAATCGACAGAAACACCGGTAACAGCAATGTTGTTAAGTTTTTGGACCCTGCCTATACAGTCCATTTGCATTCCAATCCCGAGATCAATGCCACATCCGTTCGGTATGTGTATTCGAGTTTGACGACCCCGCGATCGGTGTTCGATTATGACATGCGGACTGGTATATCGACGTTACTCAAAAGGGATGAGGTCGTCGGCGATTTTGATCCGGGCCTGTACAAATCCGAGCGGATTGCCATTACTTCCCGGGATGGTACTAAAGTGCCGGTATCTCTGGTTTACCGGAAAAACCTGAAGACAAAGGGCAAGAATCCACTCTATGCATACGCCTATGGTTCCTACGGTTATTCTGCAAATCCGGGTTTTGTCTCCAAACGATTATCCCTGCTCGATCGTGGATTTGTCTTTGCCATGATTCACGTGCGTGGCGGCGAAGAAAAAGGCAGAGACTGGTATGAACAGGGTCGACTGTTGAACAAGCGGAACACCTTCTGGGATTTTATTGATGCCACTGAAGAACTGGTAACCCGGGGTTATGGTAGTCAGGACAAGGTATTTGCCATGGGTGGCTCAGCAGGAGGGTTATTGATGGGTGTGATTGCCAACGAAGCCCCTGAAAAATATTTGGGAATTGTGGCACATGTACCGTTCGTCGATGTTGTCAGCACGATGCTCGATGAATCAATCCCGTTAACAACCGGTGAGTTCACTGAATGGGGTGACCCGAAGGTAGAGGATTACTATCACTATATGTTGTCTTACTCCCCTTATGACCAGATAAAAGAACAATCCTACCCCCATATGTTTGTCACAACAGGGCTACACGATTCCCAGGTACAGTATTTTGAGCCAGTTAAGTGGGTGTCAAAGCTTCGGCAGCAAAAACAGGATAACAACCGTCTGCTCCTTGATATCAACATGGACACCGGTCATGGCGGGGCCTCAGGACGGTATGAACGTTATCGAACCGATGCGCTGGAATATGCCTTTATACTCGATGTGCTCGATGATGCTGGCTAGTTTCTGACCAATCCATTTCCCCCGCATGACCGGCATCGGGCGAATATTAGTATCCTGGCTCCCTGTGGTCGGTTGTTGTTCTTCCAGCCATAATCCGGATGTACAATACAGTGAATGAGTAAATGGTATCCCTGTATGATCGCTAGGCCCGGGGGGCGAATCTTTCGCATTGCGGCAATTCAAATCGCTCTCTTGCTTCTACTGGCAGGCTGTTCTGGTGGGAGTGACACGACGCCTGCACCGGTGCTTGTAGACACATTGGACCCCTATGTGATGTCCGCTGGTTCGCGGGCTGCAATACAACCGGTAGTGACAAGTACCAGTTCGTCAATCCTGTTAAATTGTCTGGTGTTGCTTCGTGAAACTCAAGGGTGTGATTTCAATACGTTGCCTCTACTGGGGATGGAGACTTCGAATCCTTCCATAGACGATATCATGGCGCGTGTTCTGGTCTCACATGACTGGATGGGCACCCGATTCAGGGAAGTGCTCGAACGCATGCCACCAGAAATGCTGTTAATGGCTCGTGGCCTGACCGGTATCGTGATTTCGTACGATATCAGGCCGTCTCACTACCAGCCATATAGCGGTGCTATCTATCTGGACCCTGAAGGGCTTTGGTTGACTGCAGCAGAAGCAGCAGTTATTGATCCTACGCCAGACTTTCGGAGTGACTTCAGCTCGGAGTTGCAATTCACTTTCCTGCGGCGATACGTCGAGAGCAATATAGATCTGCGTTCCCAGCCAAGATCCATTGATGCCATCAGCTTTCGAACCGCAGCATTGCTTTATCATGAACTCGCCCATGCCAATGACTTTTTTGCTCCTGACAGGATTGATGTTGTGGTTCGCACAGTGCCGGTACATGTAGCGATTGCCGGTACGTTTCCCTCCAGCCGACTCCGGGCAACGTACCCGTTGTTATCACAAATCATGTTTGGTCTGGCAGGGGTATCCTTTCAGGGAGATACCGCCACAGAGTTCCAGCGGGGTCTCACAGCACAGGACGTTGCGGCTGAATTTCCCACCGACTTTTCAAATGACTATTACAATTACACCACCCAGTATGAAGACCTCGCGATGGTGTTCGAAGAAGCCCTGATGTTCTACAGCTTTGGTGTTCAAAGGGATGTTGCCGTCACCCAGGTTGGGGAAACGGAATGCTCGCAATATGTTGTTGAATGGGGCCAGAGAAATCGGATAGCTGATCCGGCGATCAAGGCACGCGCAATGTTCGCGATCACGGCGGTTCTACCTGAATTATCGGATCAGATTGCACTCGGTCTTGAGTCCGTTGAGCCCCAGATACAGATGCAGGTTGGCGTCGACTGGTGTACTAACATCCTGCTTTCACCGAGCAATCAAACGAGTTTGGTGATTGATACCGGAATCGAACCCGCGTCGGTAGAACTGGTTATCCCCTACCAGTAACCTTGCCTCGCAATGCAGAGGAAGAAATATCATTTCGAAAGTCCGATTCCGGCACCTCATCACAAATTTCCAACAGGCGACGGGGCAGGTTGACACTTTTTAACGTTTGGTAGGTTTCACTGATTCGACGACCGAAGACCAGGAATCGATGGCGGTTTTTCACCAGTGAAGCGATGGCTTCATCTCGTAACGCTTCACTGTGACCGTAGTATTTAGGGTCGGCAATACGGGTTATGGTGTCAACCCCAACCACGAATGTCGCGCCCGGATAAAGCTTCGATTTATCCTCGAAAGTTGGCGCATTGGTGAACACCAGGGCCATATCGCCAAGGCTTTGCTGCCGATCAGACATATCGATAAAGTCCAGTGGCATTTTATCGACATTGTAGGTTGATATTTCGAGCGTAACGCTTTGCCCTGTCATGTTTTCCGCCAGCCGTGTCATCTGCTGATGACCCTCATGGTGTGGATTAAATGCACCAGGAAACAACAGACGCGGTTGATCCGTCTCATCAAAGGTGGATTGGTTCTCACCCCTCATTAACCGCTGCCAGCTCTGCGGCGCTATTTCGTGACGAAACGTGCTGTGTTTGCCCTCGAGCTGAGCCGTTAACCCAATGGCATAAGCCATCACCTGGAGTATTTTTTCCTGGCACTGTAGTTCCTGACCGGATCGATTGAGGGAAGCATCAAGTTCAAGGCTAACGGCAAGAGTCGACTGACCTGACTGAACAGCAATAAAACAGCGGTCACTGCCTTTTCGTTGTCTGTTGGTAGCTAATGCAGCTGTACATCCAAGGCCATATACATCCTGTTTGTTGTCTAGCTCGCGGGCGCGCATGTAAGCCGCCATTGCCATTATTCTCGCTGTTTTTAAACTGCAGTACTGATCCGGGGCAGATCCAAGGAAGCGATCCATGGATTCACTGCTGTACGGGATTACGCACTCAAGTACAGTATTCGAAGCGCCGGGTACTGCAAGTAATTCGGCCACCGCGCTGCTTCCGCCACCGGTAATGGCGAGGACAAACCTGCTGCTGTCAGCATGTATTCGTTCAATTAGATCCAGCGGAACCCCCGTAACGAATCTGATCGGTTAAACCTACTGTATTAGTAGCGTAAATAAATATGAGCAGCAACCCCATCCGATTCTTTTGGTCGTTAACAAGAGGGTAATAGGGGATAATTCGGGAATTAAGTCTCATGGCGAAGAATATGCCGGTAATCTTGCTTGTCATTTTTACTATTTCAACCATCTCGACAACCGCACTCGCGGAAGCTGTTGACGGCACGAGCAGTGAAGAACATGTCACCTCCATGACCCAGGAAGAGTTGGAAAAGTACTCTTTTGAAGAAGAGGAAAATGATGTCTTTATCGTCACGGCGCTCAGCCATGGACAACTGCAGTTGATGGATGCACAACGCCTGATGGCTAAAGACCTGTTGGCTCGCAAGGTAGGGGTTATCAACGTTCGCGGCAACAAGCAGGATATTGCTTCGTTGCAGCAAATTATCGATCGTCGGGGAGTGAGGAGTGACCAGATTGATGAGTGGCAGGCCATGGGTGTCTTGTTCGGTGACATTATCGCGACAGAATTCAATATGGTCTGGGTGAGGTATGAGGACAAATTTGGCATCGCCAAGGCACTACGCTGGCGCGAAACAGACAATTTTGTTTTTCCTGTGCCGATCTTTTCGAAACGTGTGCAGTATCTCGAGAAAATTGACGTGCAGGCAATCTACGACCAGGTCTCAGTCGACATCGAGCGATTTAAAGCCTGGGAAAGAAAGCCAAAGCTCCCAAACGCCAACAAATCAAGCTAAAATGTCTGCTTGGGACCGGACCGGGTTCGAACTGACATTTGTTTTACAAGTGCAAGTTTTGTCACTGCAAGTTTTATCAATAAATGAAAGGCACAAGATCTATGTTCAGGAAGTACGTTTTAGGCACGCTCAAATTTTTTACCGTTGATTTCTTCGTCAACATTGTTGGTGATCTGTTCGAACAACCCCTGGTTATGTGGGTATTTATCGGCTGGGGCTGGCTGGCGGTGCTGGTAATGCTCAGCAGCATGCTAACAACGGTAGGTGCTGTTTTTGCGTGATCGTGTCCATCACTAATCCCCCGGTTGAGAACCGTGTAAACAGGGCTATTTAAGCAGGGCCTCCAGCTTATCCATCACCAGGTCTCCGAACTCCGAGGTTGATACTATTCTTGAAGTGATAGTGGAAGTTGAACCGGATTCAGCCGAAGTCAAATCAGACGTGGAATATCCCGCTTCGAACACACTTCGCATGGCTTCCCAGACGGCATCTGATTCGGCTTTCAAGTTAAAGCTCATTTCGAGCATCATGGCCACTGATCCGATCATCGAATAGGGATTGGCAATATTTTTCCCGGCAATATCCGGCGCTGAACCGTGGGAGGGTTCATAGTACGCCTTCTCGGGCCCTATGCAGGCTGACGGCATTAATCCTAGAGATCCCAGAATTCCACCCCCCTGGTCACTCAGAATGTCGCCAAACATGTTTTCCGTCACCATGACGTCGAACTGGCCAGGATTCAGGCAAAGCGCGGTGGCAGCTGCATCAACCAACAGATGTTTTACCTCAATTTCAGGATAGTCCTGCCGAACCTCCTCCAGGATCTCATTCCAGAATACACTCGACATCAAGACGTTGCTCTTGTGTATGTTGTGAAGAACTTTTGTGCGCTTTTGCGCCTCTTCAAATCCTACTTTTAGTACCTGGCGGATCTGGTCTTCATCATACTCAAGCACTTCTTTGACAAAACGCTTGCCTGACTCATTCACACCTCGTTCTTTTTCGCCGAAATATAGTCCGCCGACAAGTTCGCGTATCAGCAGGATGTCTATCCCGTCTTTGATCACTTCAGGCTTCAGTGGAGAAAAATGTGCCATATCCTTACTAAGATAGATCGGTCGAAAGTTGGCGAAGGTGTTGTACCTGGCCCGCAGCGGTAAAATCGCCCCACGTTCCGGTTGTTCATCAACGGGAATCTTTTTGGACTCTTCATGACTAAGTCCAACCGGTCCTTTCAATATGGCATCGGCCTCGTCGCAGATTACCTTGGTCTGGTCCGGAAACGCTTTGCCATATTCAAAGTATGCTGCCGCGCCAAAAGGCGCAGGAATAAGTTCGAACGCCACATCCCGGTGCCTGGCAATAATGTCAAAGACCCTGACAGCCTGGGCCATGATTTCTGGACCAATAGCATCACCAGCCAGGATCGCAATTTTGTATGCATTGCTCATATTGAGATCTACTTCCAAGCTTAAGCGGGCGGGCATTCTATCATGGAGTCAGTCAAGTTAGGCCAGTTATACCCGGCATGACGTCCGGTTATTTGTGGTGCCGCTAATCTAATGTTAGATCAAGATTAGTATCGTAAAAACGGCTTTCGTTCGATCATCCAGCTATCCGCCTGTTGTTGTACCAACTGATCGAACTCATTGAAAGAAGCGCCGGGATCATCAATCCACAAACGTAGTGCGGGTCCACCATTGATGACATCGATAGGCAACCGGTCTTTTTCATATTCGTAATAAAAATCCCTCCAGATGGGATAATCGGGTTGAAGTAGTCTTAAAGCCTTGAGGCAACCTGCAATCAGACGGTATGGCTTGAATCCGTTGGGATCGTAGCCTTTAAACCGGGTATGTACCTGCAAGCCGGTACACAGTTGCCCCTGGTACTTGTGGAACGTGGGCTCAAAGTAACAAGGCCGGATTTGCACAGCACTCAGCCAGTCGGGTGCCTGCTCCCTAATCAGCGAGAGTATTTCGGTCACCGGCAGATCAGGCGCACCCATCACTTCCAGGGGAGTGGTTGTGCCACGACCCTCGGAAATTGTAGTTCCCTCAATTAATACCGTACCGGCAAAGCAACGAACCATATTGACACTACTCGCGTTCGGACTGGGATTAACCCAGGGAACATCGATTGGCCAGCCATATCCAGATGGTATTGTGGGTTCATAGCCAATCATATTTATTATCCTGAGCTTCATCTCCAGTTGATGTGTTTCCGCAAACCAACTGGCAATTTCCCCAATCGTCAGTCCATGGCGTGTGGGCAGAACATCGCAACCCACAAAACTCTCTTCGCCCGCTTCCAGGCGTAAGCCATCAACCGGTCGACCGGCTGGATTTGGCCGATCCAGCACCCAGAGATCGATGCCGTGCTTTGCGCATTCCTCAACAAAATACTTAAGCGTTGCGATATAAGTGTAGATCCGGCAGCCGACATCCTGGAGGTCAAAAAGAATGACGTCCAGGTCGGCCAACATCTCTGCCGTGGGTCGACGATGATCACCGTAGAGTGAAACAACCGGTATCTGGTGGGCCGGATCCTGGTAGTCTGATGTTTCAATCATGTTGTCCTGTTTGTCACCGCGCATGCCATGTTGAGGTCCGAATGCCCGGACAATGTGACAATCTGCGCTGATCAGAGCGTCGAGGGAATGATCCATATTCGACGTGACTGACGCCGGATGTGCAACCAGGCCACATCGAAGGGTTTTGAGAGTGTTCAAC
>JAPYTQ010000021.1:0-87479 GCA_029941905.1 Pseudomonadales bacterium
GATTGCAAAGGACGGTTTTGTTATCGCGGATTCCAGGGAATCGCCACAGAATATGGACAACCATTTGCAGCGGCCAGAGATTATGCAAGCGCGGGAGTTGGGCAGCGCAAGCACCTCGAGGTATAGTCGTACACTTCAGCGCGAGATGATGTATCGGGCGCTGATGGTAATAGATGGTCAGCAACCCATTGGTTTTGTTCGCGTTTCCCTTCCCCTGTCGACGATTGATGAAAAGCTATCACAGCTACGCTGGATCGTTTTACTGGGGGCCGGAATTGCAGGCCTTGCAGCCTTGATTCTGGGGCTCTATTTTGCGAAACGATTTACGGATCCACTGGTTGAAATGACTGAAGTCGCCAGGGCAATTTCACTCGGTGACTTTGAAAAAAGAATCCCGGTCGAAAACAACGATGAAATTGGCGCACTTGCAGATGCGTTTAACACCATGGCAAAAAATTCTGCGGAACGACTGGCAGAACTAACCACTGACCGAAGTCGTTTGACGCAGATATTCACCGGTATGGTAGAAGGGGTTATTGGTATCGACCAGGACCAGAAGATTATTCATATCAACCATGCTGCCGCTACTTTGCTGGAATTGTCGATATCATCATGTATTAACAAGCCAATATGGGAACAAGTGCGGGTCCAGGAAATAGTAGAAGCGCTACAGGGTGCTATCGATAACCAGGACGTTGTCAAAACACAGATGCGTCGCGCATCGGACAATGAAGATCTTGTCGTCGATATACACGCCGCCGCACTGCGGAATGATGAACACCAGGTTGTAGGTGCGGTGATTGTACTTCACGACATTTCTGAAATAGACCATTTGGCCCGAATCAGGCGGGATTTTGTCGCCAATGCTTCCCATGAACTGAAAACACCCATCACGGCTATCCGGGGGCTGACAGAAACCATTCTGGATGACCCGGCGATGGCAAGTGCAACGCAACAGGGATTCATTGAAAAAATCGGCACCCAGAGCATACGCTTATCTACACTAGTCACTGATTTATTAACGATATCCCGACTCGAATCAGAGCAGGACGATCAGAATTTCCTGGCCTTTGACCTGTCAGAAACCGTTCGACGTTCAGTCAAGGCAGTTGCATCTGCTTGTGTAGAAAAACAATTAGAATTGAACAGCGAGATTGTAGACAGTTGTTTTATTCAAGGTGACATACAAGCTGTCAGTCAGTTGCTCGATAATCTTCTGGACAACGCTGTTAAGTATACCGAGGAGGGTGGCGAGGTAAGCGTCTCAATGACCAGGCAGGATTCCAAAATCAAAATAAACAGTGAAGACACAGGTATTGGTATCAGTTCGCAATATCAGCAGAAAATCTTTGAACGTTTCTATCGTGTCGATAAGGCCCGTTCACGTGAATTGGGTGGTACTGGTCTGGGTTTGTCGATTGTAAAGAATATTGCCGAGCAACATGGTGGTTCCGTATCGTTGCGAAGCCAACCCGGTGTTGGATCAAAATTTACCGTATCTTTTCCTCTGATAGACTCTTGATCCTATTCATTCTTTTACCAGTGTCAATTGCTCGTAGTTGAATAGTTGAATATTTCCTTTCTGAACAGCCTGGATCGATAACCAGTTCTTCCAAGAGATTCATCGATGATTGTCCTGTGAGCCAATCCCTCAGTTTGCGTTGACCATTGATCAGCCAGGCATTGCCAGCCTGATATCCTGCCTGCGATATCTTGGCACAATTCTCAGTTGTCTAACTGCGCTTTTAAATGCATATTTAAATGTGCTGTCATCCCGTTTGTGAAGGAAATGTACTTTACGCTCAAGTTAACTAACTAAGGAGGAGGCCCTATTGCTGACCATGCAGCAGAATTACGTTATAGGGCTGAAAAATGTATATGCAAGATATTTTGGTACGTAGAGTGGTAGGTATGACTGACATGCCAGAGCCGAAGAAGGTACTTGCGAAGGCTGGCAATGAAGCGGTTGCAGTTATGAACCGAAATGAAGTCGTTGGATATTTTGTACCTGTTTCGGCAGTACACAAAATGAGCTTTAGAGACGCAACAGTTGAAGAACTGGATGCCATTCTAGATGCTCAGGATGAACTCACAGCGGAGGGCGTTGCCTACCTCAAAGACAAGTGAGGATAGACACAAATGAGTCCTATTGAAGTTATCAAGCTCAATCCTGACCTTGTAAGGCGTATCCACGCTCGTGTTTTGAATGAGAGAGAATTGCAGGGTGAGTATGAGGGAAGATTGGAAGGTGCTTTATCTCGTCTTCAAGCTCGCCTCGATTACAACCTTGGCATTGATGATGTTTTTGATGTCGCTGGCTGTTATGCAGCTTTCATCACCGAGGCCCCTGCTTTTACCGATGGCGATAAACGCACTGCTTTCCGGGCCAGTATCGCCGTTTTGGGAATGAACGGTATTAACCCGAAATTCCAGCGAGTACCCGATGAACCCTATTACGACATGATCATTGAATGCGCTAAGGGCAACTGTAGTGAAAACGAAATTGCGGGCTATCTGAGGGCATTACATTCTCAGTTTATGATTCAGTTAGAGTCAATATCAAACGGAAGTAACACCAACCAAAAACACCTGGAAGATTAACCTCGTCTTTACGCAAGCTTCATATAATTTGGTAAAAATCCTGACTCTGGCAAAGAGAGGGTTTTTACAAAATGGCAGGCAAGCAGATAGTGGCAACTTTGTTGCTTATAAGCATTCTTTCAGGGTCGGCTTATGCCGAGCGGCTAAGAGGCACCGTATCACTGGATGGTTCGAGTACTGTCTTTCCGATTAGTGAGGCTGTGGCAGAGGAATTTCTCGCGGTTCAGCCCCGGGTAAGGGTGACAGTGGGTGTTTCTGGCACAGGTGGCGGTTTCAAAAAATTCCTGGCGGGGGAAACCGATATCAACGATGCCTCACGTCCTATCAAAACAAGGGAAATAAAGTTCGCCCATGATAAAGACATTGGTTTTATAGAACTACCGGTTGCTTATGATGGTTTGTCACTGGTTGTCAATAAAAAGAATGACTGGGTTGATTATTTAACAGTCGCCGAACTCAGGAAAATCTGGCAACCTGGCAGCAGCGTAACAAACTGGAGTGATATCAGGACGGGTTGGCCCAGGCAGAAAATCCGTCTATATGGCCCGGGTACAGACTCTGGTACCTTCGACTATTTTACAGAGACAATCAACGGCAAGTCCGGTGCCTCACGTCCGGACTATACGGCAAGTGAAGATGATAATACGCTGGTGCAGGGTGTCAGCGGTGACCTGAACTCGCTGGGTTATTTTGGTTTTGCCTACTATGAGGCAAACAAAGATAAGCTGAAACTGGTCGCTATAGATCGCGGTGATGGTCCTGTGTTGCCCGGTCCGACTACAATTAACAATGGCACTTATGCTCCCTTGTCTCGCCCGATTTTTGTCTATATTCGCAAATCCGCTCTGGATCGGCCCGAGGTAATGGCCTTCGCCAGATTTTACCTGAGCAACGCCGCTATACTTGCCAGTGAGGTAGGTTACATCCCGCTTCCGGACTTTGTTTATGAAAAGGCGATCAGGCGTATTGAACGCCGGGAAACCGGTACGGCTTATCATCACAACGTTGAATTGAATGCAGCCAATCTTCTTGCTACACAATAATGATGCGACCTTCTGCCGTAATTGATAATGGGATGACTAATTGCACTATGGCAAACAAGGTCATTGCAAACATCGACTCCGGTATGCAAACGATTAATAGAAGGCGCGTACGTTGGGGCGAGTTGCTGATTCAATCGAGTCTGGCGTTGTGTGCGATGATCTCGGTTGTAACAACTGCTGTCATCATCATCGTGCTGGTGAAAGAGAATCTTGGTTTCTTCTATGAAGTTTCACCAGTTGATTTTTTCTTCGGCACACGCTGGGTCCCTCTGTTCGAACCCAGCTCCTATGGTGTACTACCACTGCTCTGGGGGACCTTGAGTGTCACTTTTGGTGCGGCTCTGTTTGCAATACCCGTCGGACTCGCCAGTGCGGTTTATTTGAGTGAATACGCATCGCGTAGAATGCGTTCAATCGTGAAGCCAATCCTGGAGATGCTGGCGGGAATCCCCACCGTTGTTTACGGCTACTTTGCGCTGGTTTTCATCACCCCCTTGCTGAAAGAATTCATACCCGGCATTCAGGTGTTCAATGCGTTAAGTGGCGCGATCGTAGTTGGAATAATGATCCTGCCTACAATCGCGACGTTAAGCGACAATGCGTTACGTGCAGTTCCTGATGTGCTCAGGCAGGGCGCCTACGCGCTGGGGGCAACCTCGTTTGAAGTGACCACCAGGGTCGTAGTGCCTGCCGGTCTGTCGGGTGTCATGGCATCCTTCTTACTGGCAATCTCCCGGGCTATTGGTGAGACCATGGCAGTGACTCTTGCAGCGGGTGCGACCCCGAATCTATCCCTGACATTTCTTGAGAGTATTCAGACCATGACTGCCTATATAGTGCAGGTGAGCATGGGTGATACACCTGCTGGTGGCATCGCCTACCAGACCATGTTCGCCGTTGCGGGTTTGCTTTTTCTTGTCACCCTTGGACTGAATATTTTTTCCCAGTGGGTGTTGAGCCGGTATCGGGAAGTTTACGAATGAATACCCGGCTGTCAGATTCCAGGAAACAGCTTCTGAGGCGGCACAGGAAGGCAAGGTTTTTTTCTTTTGTTTGGGCCCTGGTGACCTGGTTGGGTGCGATGCTGCTTGGGGTACTTTTGTACCAGGTCTGGGTGGAAGGGTACAAGTGGTTGGACATGCAGTTCATAACCAGCTTTCCGTCGCGTTTTCCGGACAGGGCAGGCATCAAATCTGCCCTGGTGGGCACTATCTGGCTGATCACGATGGTTGCGTTTATTTCAATACCCATCGGTGTCGCGACCGCGCTTTACCTCGAAGAACTCAGTAAGAAAGGCTGGGTTAGTCGAATGATAGAACTCAATATTGCCAATCTCGCCGGTGTGCCATCAATCGTCTATGGCATTATCGGCCTGACCATTTTTGTCCGCGGCCTGGATCTTGGGCGGAGTCTGGTCTCTGGCGCACTGACGGTGAGTCTGTTGGTGTTGCCGGTGATTATAATTGCCAGTCGTGAAGCAATAAAATCAGTGCCAACCAGCATTCGTCACGCTGCCTTCGCCCTGGGGGCGACACGCTGGCAGACCACCTGGGCGCATGTTCTACCGGCCTCAATCCCTGGCATCCTGACGGGTGTGATTCTGGCACTGTCGAGAGCGATTGGAGAAACCGCACCATTGATCATGATCGGCGCACTAACTTATGTCGCCTTTGTACCGGAAGGTCCAATGGACGCTTTTACCGCTTTGCCAATCCAGATTTTCAACTGGATTTCCCGTCCCCAGCAGGAATTCCACGAGCTGGCGGCAGGCGGCATTATTGTCCTGTTGGGTGTTTTGCTGGTGATGAATGCGCTGGCGATATTTATTCGATACAAAACTGAACAGAAACTTCAATGATGTCAACAAAGCCAGTAAACCAACGTGGCGCAACCCCGGCGCAAGGTACGATCATTGATTTGCAGAACGTGACTATTAAGTATTCCGGGTCAGCCGCCGTCAAAGGCGTTTCATTTCCAATTGCCAGAAACAGGATCACTTCGATTATTGGTCCCTCTGGTTGCGGCAAGAGCACATTACTGCGCTCGTTAAACAGGATGAATGATTTTGTTGATGGTGTGTCAGTTGAGGGTACGCTTACCTACAATGCTGAGGACCTGTATGGCAAAGAAGTTGATGCGGTCGAGGTAAGGCGCCATATAGGTATGGTATTCCAGAAGCCGAATCCATTTCCCAAATCAATCTACAGGAACATCGCGTGGGGACCGGGGATTAATGGCTTTAAGGATCCTATGGACGTCCTCGTCGAGCGATCACTGAAGCAGGCAGCCTTGTGGGAAGAAGTCAAAGACAGGCTTCACGAATCGGCATTGAGTTTGTCCGGTGGTCAGCAACAAAGGTTGTGTATCGCCCGGGCCTTGGCAATGGCACCTGAGGTTCTGTTAATGGACGAACCCTGTTCTGCGCTGGATCCTGTTTCTACGTCGCATATTGAGGATCTTTTATTCGAATTGAAGTCCCGCTACACGATTGTCATTGTGACTCACAATATGCAACAGGCTGCTCGCATCTCTGATTTTACGGCGTTTTTGGAGATGGGAGATCTGATCGAATTCGGTGAAACCAACCAGATATTCACTCGTCCGAAGCAAAGACGGACCGAGGAATATGTTACTGGTCGTTTTGGATAGTCGTTGGAGAAACCATGTCGTTACATTTACAGAGAGATCTTGATCTGCTTAAAAAAGAAATCCTCCAGCTTGGCAGCATGGTGGAGAATGCCATCATGAACGCGACGGTTTCGCTGAACCAGCGTCGCCCGGAACTGGCCCGGAGAGTGTTTGAAGGCGAAACACTGATCGATGAAAGAGAAGTTCAGATAGAAGAGTTTTGCCTGAAAATTCTTGCCCTGCATCAACCGGTGGCAACTGATTTACGCTTCATCGTTGTTGCCCTGAAGGTTAACAACGATCTGGAGAGGATGGGGGATTTTGCTGAGAACGTTGCCGAGCGGGCGGTGTTTCTTTCCAGTAAAAAGCCGCTGCGACGTCCTTTGGGTCTTTTGGATAATATGTCCCGCACTATCAGGACAATGGTCAGGCAGAGCCTGGACTCCCTGGTTAAGCTGGATGTTGAACTGGCCCGGGAGGTGATTGATAAAGATTTTGAGGTGGATGAAATTAATCGTCTGATGTACGTCCAATTGCAGACCTTAATGGAAAATGATAACAGCACAGTTCAAAGGGGGGTGTCATTGCTTTCCACATCACGATACCTGGAACGTATTGCAGATCTTGCGACAAACATTTGTGAAGATGTTCTCTTTATGGTGGAAGGGGAAGTGGTAAGACACAAGATTAAGGGGTGTTAGTTTCCCTCATACAGTTCCAACGGCAAGTGTTTTGAATAGCGTCGAAAGTCTTTGTCATTGGTATAAATCATCATCTTTAATCGAATAGAAACGGCACAAATTAGAAAATCTGCGTGGGAACCTTGAATTCCATTTTTACGGCAGAGGTTAGAATATTCAGCCGCTGCCTCATAATCTGAATCAAGGGTAGGTTCATTCGGAAAGTAGCTGAGCTTGTCTCTTAATTCAACGAAACTTTGATAGTCGCTGTAACCAGAAAGCACTTCCTGTCTAATAAGCCCTATGATCTTTGCTCTATTTTCATCGATAAAGCTACCAATCTTGCGTGCAACCTTTGCCTCCCTTGGCTTCTTACCCCTAAATGCCAAAGACCACATACATGTATCTACAAGTACACCGCTCACTTACGGCCTTTTTTATAGTCATAGTCTTCATCGCAAGGCATGTTTCCAAAAAGTTTAGTGACTTCCCTCTGTTTTCTTCGCTGCACATATTCAGTTAAAGCCTGATTTACAGTATCTTTCTTTGTTGTGAGTCCTCCAATTTTTAGGGCTTCATCTAGTAACTCTGAGTTAATTGCAAGATTTGTTGCCATGGCTACACTCTTATCCACACAATAGTCTACACATGCTAGCACACAAACCTGGCAAGTCAATCAACTACCACACCTCTGGTGTGGACCTCTGTTGGGAGGGAGTGCCTTCGGGTTACCACCTGACTGATTTTGTCTACGGTTCGATCGACGAGAGCGCACGTTTGATTTTCTTTGAATTGGGTGTGATTGCCAGAGCCGCATGTAAAGAGGTAACAGCGTCCTCAATGCGTTTCATTTTCAACAGCGCCAGGCCACGATTGAAATAGGTACTGTGTACCAGTGAGCCACCCACATCCAGCGCTATATCATAGTCAGCCAATGCTTTTTCATATTCGTGAGTATGAAAGTAGACATTACCGCGGTTGACATAAATCTGACCAAGGGTGGGCGTGATTGAAATCGCTTTTGTGTGGTCCTTGAGTGCGCGTTTGTAGCGTCCGTTTCCAGCGTTAATAATGCCCCGGTTTGAGTAGGTCGCCGCAAGGTCACGTCGCGTCAGACCGTCCTTGTCGATGGCGTCGTCACAGAAATGAATACCCTCGATGGATAAGACGAAACGGCTCTCCTGGAAACATCTGAGCGCGTTGGTATGGCCCAGGGTGGTACCTGCACCGGCTGCCACAACAGGTCGATCAGCGAGCAGAAGAGACAGGGCAATAATCAAGGCACTTATCAGATACCCGGTTTTCATATCTCTTGCCCAATATAACCTTCAACATGATGCTCAACGTAGGGCGAATTCAGCCTGAATGCGAACCTGATTTTAATATCCTCTACCTCAATGGGGTCGCCGGAAATCTCCTGCGGGTAAAATTTGAATTTACTGATGGCGCTCAGAGCAGCCTCATCAAACAGGCTACCGGGTTCTGACTCAATCACAAACGGGTTCTTAACCGTACCATTTTGCCGGACGGTAAATTGCACCAGGACAAAGCCTTCGATTTCGCGCACAGATGCCCTGAACGGATAGTGAGGCCGGACTATGTTCATGGGTACCAGGCTTTTGATTGGCGGTGGAATGTTCAGGTCAATAAGATTTGATTCAACCAACCCCGTCACTGAACCCAGTTCAGGATAGAGCGCTTTGGTGAAGGTCTGGGTTTTCGGAAAGAAGAGTTTTCCCGATGGTGCAGACGGCATGGTTGCGGGCAGGATCTTTTCTGCTTTAACCCTGACTTCCGGGAGTGCTTTTTTCCGAATCGGAGCCATAACGGGCGCATTGATATGCACGATATCCACGGAGGGTTGTTGGCTGATTTCGCGGTTGATCAACAGGGTCATCAGGACAAACGAAACCACTGTTGCCAGCATCGCTGCAGAGCATACGAAGAGGTATTTAGCGGGAATCGAGAAGTTGTTCATTTCTGATCCGGGTTTGCCTTTGGCTATCTTAGCACTGACCGCGCATGGAATCAGGTCGCCAGATTGGTCCACCTGCCGGGAATGGAACGGTAATTGGTACTTGATCGAATTATCAGGCATTCTCAGACTTTATAACAATTCTTATAAACGACCCGGATGGGTCAAATGGAGGTGTAGATGAAAGTTCACGGCGGAAAATTAGCTGCCCGGGCGTTGAAAGAGGCTGGCGTAGAATGCATATTTACCTTGAGTGGTGGGCATGTCATGGCCATATACGATGGTTGCCTGGATGAAGGAATCAAGGTGGTTGATGTGCGCCACGAACAGGCCGCGGTGCATGCAGCTGATGCCTGGAGTCGCCTGAACCCTGGAAAGATAGGCTGTGCGGTGTTAACGGCAGGCCCAGGGGTTACAGATGGTGTGACCGGCGTCGCTAATGCCTGGCGCGCCAATAGCCCGATTCTGGTGATTGGCGGCCAGGGTCCTTTCAACAACCTGAGGCGTGGCTCGCTACAGGAAATGGATCACGTCAGCGTCATGAAGCCTATTACGAAGTGGGCCGATACCTGCTACGACACCCGGCGGATTCCTGACTATATAGAAATGGGAATTCGTCATGCAACCTCCGGCAACCCGGGGCCCGCGTTTCTTGAAATCCCCATGGATATTCTCAGCGGTGAGGTCGAAACCGATGATGTTCGCTTTCCCACCATCCGGTCCAAGCCACCCATTATGATGCCAGCCCGGGGTGACGTCGAGCATGCCCTGGAGGTGTTGAGGGGAGCGAAACGACCCGTAATGATGGCAGGCACCAGTGTTAAGTGGTCCAATGCGGCGCCGTCCGTGCAGAAGTTTATCGAGCAGGTTCATATTCCCACCTTTGTCAATGGCATGGGTCGGGGTACGGTCAAACCGGGGACACCGGAATTAATGAATCGAGTGCGCAAGGCAGCGATTCAACAGTGTGATGTCTTTATTTGCGCCGGGGTTTTGCTGGACTTCCGCCTGGGATTTGGTCGTACGATTCCCGCTGATGCCAAGATCATTCAGCTGGATATTGAAAATGAACTTATTGGCACCAACAGATCCGCTGACGCAGCGGTTGTCGGTAATCTTGCGGCGAGTTTTGACATGTTGATGGAGACCATGGAAAACGCGGGTGACGAACTGGATTATTCTGACTGGCGGGATGAGTTGATTCAAAAGGAAGCTGATTTGGAAGAGGCGTTCTCTGCCTCGTTAAACTCTGATGAAGTACCTATTGATCCGCTGCGCCTCTGTCGTGAAATCAGGGACTATGTGCAGGACAAGGACATGATACTGATTGGCGATGGTGGTGATATTGTCGCCCAGGCTGCCAAGGTACTACCGGTACCTGCTGAGAATTGCTGGATGGACCCGGGCCCTCTGGGCACACTGGGCGTTGGAATGCCGTTTGCGCTGGCAGCCCAGTTAGCGAAACCGGACAAGCGTGTTCTAATTATCTACGGTGACGGTTCATTTGGACTTAACGGTTTTGAATACGATACTGCGGTTCGATTTAACCTGCCGATCGTCGGCATTGTTGGCGTCGATGGTCTGTGGGGGCAAATGGCGCGGCCACAAGCCGCAATCTATGGTGCCAACCGATTGGTCGCCACCCAGTTGTCATTCGTCCGCTATGACAAGATCGTTGAAGCGATGGGAGGCCATGGTGAATACTGTGAAACTCCCGACGAGATTGCACCAGCACTTGAACGCGCCTTTGCCTCAGGGAAACCTGCACTGGTGAATGTGGTTATGCGCCAGGATATTGGAACCGGTATGAAAGGCAGCACTTATACCTAGCTGCCCGCCAGAACTTGTGTCTGGCCCAATGGTGAACTTACCTCTATCTTCGATAGGGGTAAGTTAGTTGGGAATTGTTACCTGATACTTCCCAGACCATTGTTGATCCCATCGGCCGCCCACCTGGCCCAGGGTTGGGTGAAAAATTTGAACCCAGTTTCGATCAGCCACTTCGTCTCAATACCTGGCGGCACAAAATAGACCCCGGGAACGACACCCGCTTTTTTACAGGCTGCCGCAATCGTTTCCAGTGCACTGGTGTATTTGGGGTTTTGATAATCCAGCGGGACATCAAGATTAATGGAAAGGTCAGACGGGCCAACTAACAGTACGTCTATACCGGGAACGCTGAGAATATCGTCGATGTTGTCCATGCCTTCTACCGTCTCGATCATCGGGATGATCAACAATTGCTCGTTCACCGCATCCATGTACTCACGGTAGCTTTTAAACTCGCCCCATTCACCCCGCATACCGGCGGAACTTCGGACACCTGCAAAGGGATATCTGCACCACTGAACCATATTGGCAGCCTCCTCCGGCGTGTTGACCATCGGCACGATGATGCCCTTGGCGCCCACATCCAGCGCGAAACAGATCTGGTCGGGTCTGTTATCCCCAACGCGTATAATGGGTATCGCTTTCTTACCCCTCATGGCAGCGACCGGGCGTTGCAGGGCTTTGATATCATCCGTTGCGTGCTGCGTGTCAAAGAGAAGAAAGTCAAAGCCTGAGTTAGCTAAAAAACCTGTTTCACTCCTGGCAGAAGTCGTCGTACCAATGGCGGTCCCGCCAGTTTTTAGCAAATCTTTGACAAGGTTCACATTGAAGTCTCTCTGCTTGTTAGAAAGGTGCAAGAGTAACAAAAAACAGGCAGGCGTGTTGCTACGCCGGGTAAGTCATCTTGTGTGCTGGTTTAGATAAGAGACAGTTTCTTCGACAGTTCTATCAGCAGATGATCGAGGGTCACGGTTTCTGTCGTATGCCCAAAGACATAGCGATCAGGGCGTACTATTGCAGCAGCAGAGGACTTAAACAGATTGTCGAAATGGCCTTTGATTTCGGTGAGTGTTTCAAGACTTGTGAGTGTAATATCCAGTTTTTCGACTATTTTCTTGCTCTGTTCAGTCAGTTCCAGGTCTGAATCTGTTTTTGCAACAATTGCGAAGCCCTTGCCGAGCGCTTCGTCCAGTTTAAAAGTCTGTTTGTCCCGGCTAACCAGGGGCTGGCTGAACAGATATCCTGACGATCCGGTATCACTGACCTGATCTAGCACAATAACACCGTCGCGAAGGGGCGGGTTACCTCGACCCTGGCCATACCCGGCAGATTTCTTTTGTGGCGGGACATCCGGTGTTGGCTTGCCTTGTCGTTCGGCCAGTTCTACCGCAGCCAGGTGTTCCATTAGCTGGCCGATGGCGACCGCCCATTCCACAAGGTCCTGGGCGTGGGGAATACGTTCCTGCTGGTAGGAATCAAGCAGTGAATCGTCGGCCAGCCCGGAAAGTACCATAGGGAATTTCCAGGCCAGATTAATTGCATCACGCATACCCGCGTTCATTCCCTGACCCAGGAATGGAGGCGTCTGATGTGCGGCATCTCCTGCAATAAATATATTTCCTGCCCGCCAACGATCTGCGGTGGCCGCATGGAACTGATACACAGCCGAGCGCCTGATCTCGTAAGTGCCTCTCGGTGTCCATGGGTCCAGCAAATCCCGGATTTTTTCCGGTGTCTGCATTTCTTCCCAGGTTTCACCGGGATTGAGCTTAAACTCCCAGCGACGATAGGGATCTTTGGTTGCCACAAATGTGGCTATTCGATCCGGGTCGCAAACCTGTACCGTATCCTGCGTTAATGTATGACCTTCCTTGAGGATAATATCGACCACCAGCCAGTCTTTGTTGTATCCAAGATCATGCCAGCTGATATCGAGAGAACGCCGCACGTCACTACTGGCGCCATCACATCCCAACAGATACCTCGCACTCACGGTAAGTGCTTCTTCGGAGGCGAGGTTTGAAGCGTGAAGCACGACCTGATCGCCGAGATCCTCAAAGGAGCTGACATCGCTACCAATGTGGCAGGTAATATTGGGATGTTCAATTGCCAGCTCGCGAAGGTAGGATTCGACTTCGGGCTGATCAAACATGGAGAGTGTCTGCCAGCCATTTAATCCGGAATCAGCCATGTTCTGGCCGAACATCCACTCGTGTTTTGAGTTGGCAAAGCCTGCACGATCTCCGGGACGCACCGTCTGCAGAAGGTCGTTGAGTTCGTCTCCCAGACCAATACTCTGGAATGCGCGGACTATCTCGCCATCCATCGCTACCGCCCGGGGCAGGGCGTAAACCTCGATATCACGCTCAAATGTCACCACGTTCAGGCCGTTGTGGGCGAACAGGATCGCAGCACAGGTGCCTACCGGCCCCATTCCAATGATGGCTATGTCGAATGAAGGTTGCATCAGGCTCGCCTAGTATTTCGTAACATCTACCGGTTCCACGATAACTTCGTTTTCAATATAACCCAGGGCTTCGATTTCGACGCGCATAATATCGCCAACCTTGACTGGGGCTGGTGGTTTTTGGAAAAAACCTACCCCGCTTGGTGTTCCCGTTGCGATAACATCCCCGGCTTCAAGCGTAAATGCGGTGGACATAAATGAAACAAGGTCGTAACAGTCGAAGATCAAATCATTGGTATTGGTGTCCTGTCTCAAATCACCATTGATAGTGGTTTTTAACAATAAATTGTGCGGGTCCACTTCGTCAGGGGTGACAATAGCAGGCCCCATGGGACAGTGAGTATCCCAGGATTTACCCATGGTAAAAGATGAGGGATTACCCCTGAGCTGCCAATCGCGAACGCTGACATCGTTAATTACACAATACCCCGCAATAACGCTGTCTGCCTTGTCTCTGGGTACACGGCGGCAAGTTTTACCGATCACTACCCCAAGTTCGCCTTCGTAGTCCAGTGCTTTTGAATCCTCCGACCAGTGAACCGGGTCGTAAGGGCCATTGATCGATGTGGCCTGTTTGGTAAACACGAAAGGTGTTTTTGGAATCTCCATGCCTGCCTCTTCGGCGTGGGCGCGATAATTAAGCCCAATCGCCAGTATTTTCGGTGGCCGGAGCACGGGTGACTCCAGCCTGACCTCTTCCAGTTTGAAGTGTGCGGTGGTGGATTCTGCTTCCCTGGCTGCCCGCATAGCCTCATCACCCGACTCCAGCAGTTGCTTCATTTCGGTAGGCAGTTGTGGCGCTGACTGCGACAAATCAATGACATCATCACCTTTAATGAGACCGATCCGTGTTGTGCCAAGTTGGGTAAAAGTAATGAGTCTCATAATAGGTTTCCAGGTTCCTGATAGTTATTGACTGTAGACAATAATGTATGTAATCATTAATGACTATAGTCAATCAACAATCATCCCGAAAAAAATGATCAAACAGTCGAAGAGAGAACACCGGAAACAGAGCGGGATGAGCCGTGTTGAAAGAAAACGGCAGGATGCCCGGGATCGTATCCTCGCCGTTGCAGAACAGCTTATGCGTTCAAGACCTATCGACAGTGTGACCATTCAGGATATCACTGAGGCAGCGGATGTCGGGCATGGCTCGTTCTATTTACATTTCAAATCAAAGAATGAAGTGCTGGTTCCTATCATTCAGGCCCATGCAAAGTTGTTGGAAGAAAAACTTCAAAAAGCCATGGGACCATTGAAAGATCCTGCTGAGATAATGGCGTTCTCAAGCCGTTACATGGCTCGCATGATAGTTGCGGACGAACTGTGGAAATGGTTGCTGCAGCATTCCGGGGTACCCGTCGAAGAGATGCGGTTTGCCGTGGGAAGATTCAGCGGTCGGGATTTTTATGAAGGGCTTCAGTCGGGTCGGTTTGTGGTCACAGATGCTAAAGTCACGTCAAGCTATGCGTTCGGCGGATTTGTAAACAGCCTGATGGCATCTTTTGACCATGATGATGCAGAAAAAAGAATTGATCAAAGCGCAGAACTGATGCTGCGAGTGTTCGGCATTGATGCGGATGAGGCCCGGGAAATTGCCCATCGTCCCTTGCCACCACTGGAAGGTGAGACTGTTTTTAAAAAATAGGATGAGTACGAGGAGAAATAATGGAAGGAATTAATGATATTCGATATGTGAGATTTCGGATTGCGGATCTATCCAGACAAGAGAAGTTTCTGGCAGATTTTGGTTTAGCCGTTGAAGATCACGATGGGGTGTTACTGGCGCGAGGTACGGATCCGAGTGGCTATGTCTATATTGCTGAAGTAGGCAAGGGCGACGAACAGGATGCGTTTCTTGGAATAGGCTTTGATGCCCAAAGCCAGGAGGCGCTGGAGCGCATTGCAGCAATTGATGGCGTGCCAATCGAAGAAATAGATCTGCCCGGTGGAGGCTTGCGCGCCCGGCTGTCAGACCCTGACGGTAATGCAGTAGATATTGTCTGGGGCATTGAACGACCACAAGCACTTGAGGTGCCGAAGCGGCAACCCCTGAATTTTGCTGAAGATCAGCAGCGACTTGGCGAGCGTGTGAGCCTCACCAACAGTTCTGTGATTGTGAAACGCCTGGGTCATTGTGTTATCAATGTGGTTGATTTTCCAACCAGTGAAGCCTGGTACAAGCATCGCATCGGGTTTATCACCAGTGATGAAATTTATTTTGGTGGTGATAAAAAAACACTGGGCGCATTTATGCGGGTTAACCGTGGCGAGGACTATGTTGACCACCACACCATGTTCCTGGTCGGGGCGGGCAACTCTGAATTTAATCATGCTGCATTTGAAGTTGCTGACTGGGATACACTAATGCAAGGTCATGATCGCTTGAGAAACCAGAAATATGAACATCGATGGGGCGTTGGCAAACACAAATTAGGCAGCCAGGTCTTTGACTACTGGAAAGACCCATCTGACTTCACAATGGAACACTTTACAGACGGTGACCTGGTGAACGAGTCCTTCGGTTCCCACCAGGCACCCATTGAAGAATTGTTGGCTGTTCACTGGGGACCTGACGGTTCGCCATAGTTAACTCATTTGCAATAACTCAACCCAGTTACCATCCGGGTCTTCGATCATGGAAATGGTGACACCTGCCCGGATTTCAGTGGGCGGAACTGTGACCTTGTAGCCCGCGGCCTTACATTCCTCAGTGGCCTCTGCCAGATTGTCGACAGAAATTGTGAAATAACGGTAACCGGTAGCACCACCGAGCCCGCCAGGTGGTGCTACCGAGGCAGGTTCCTTGCCATTGACGACAATCTTTACTGTGGTGGTACCGCACTTTAGCCTGGTCATTTGCCCGCCACCGGGCATTGCCATCACTCCCTCCTGCTCCAGGCCGAGCGTATCGCGATAGAATTTCAACAGTGCTTCAGAGTCTTTGGTAACAATTCCAAGATCGACAGATTCCTTGGTTACATTAAGGGGCATGCTTTTCTCCAGTTCAATATTTGCAGTACTGTATCCTAGTGTAGTGTAAAAACAGCATCTGCGCTTGATGCGGCTCCATCAAAGCGGGCGTAAAAAGTACTTGATTAAATACTTCCGGCTACGCCTTAATTAGTTTTTCTCACTAACCAGGTCTCTGCAGGAGGATGCCATGTCAGAACTAACTTTAAAAACCGTACTCTATGAGGTGACCGACAGTGTTGCCCTGGTCACCTTGAATCGCCCGGAAAGAATGAACGCGTGGAATAGTACAGTTGCCAGTGAACTCAGTCTCGCTCTGAGATATGCAAACGAAGATGATGGGGTCAGGGCGGTTGTTATCACCGGCGCTGGTCGAGCATTCTGTGCCGGGGCTGACCTTGAAAAAGGGGGTGACACATTTTCAGGACGATCCGATGATGGGAGCAGGGCAGCGATAAGTGAAAATGTTGGCAGGGATGTTACCAATGTTCATCCGTACGAGATTAACAAGCCGGTCATTGCAGCCATTAACGGTGCTGCGGTGGGCGTGGGCATGACCTACCCCATGTTGTGTGATATTCGAATCGCAGCCGAGGATGCCAAGATGGGCTTCGTGTTTACGCGAAGGGGAATGATCCCCGAGCTTGCTTCGCATCTTCTGGTTCAGAGGGTAGCTGGCTTTTCAAATGCCGCGGACCTATTGCTGTCAGGTCGTATATTCCTCGGCACAGAAGCGGAAGAGTTAGGGATCGTCAGTAAAGCGCTGCCGAGGGATGAAGTTCTGAATTATGCTATGGATAAGGCCGCAGACTACGTGAATGCCGCGCCAGCTTCTGTAGCCATTACCAAAAAGTTACTCTGGCAGGGTCTGGATTCGAGTATGAGTACCATGTTGAAAAAGGAAGGGCCGTTGTTTGCCTGGGTAGGCAATCAGGCAGACGCAAAGGAAGGTATTCTCTCGTTCGTCGAAAAACGGACGCCGGAGTGGTCATTGTCGGCGGTGAATGATTTACCCGACAGTCTTAAATAAAGCAGCAAAGGGAATAGAGCTATGAGAGTGTTGGGCATGTTGTTGCTGATGGTTTGTTTGTCTGCTGGTGCAGATGTGATTTATATGAAAAATGGAGACCGCATAACTGGGGAAATCAAGAAAATATGGGACAACTCGATTACCATTGAAGCATCATACAGTGACGACTTTGATGTCGACCTCAAAGACGTCGCCTCTCTGAAAACAGATGGGGATTTCCATGTTAACCTTTATAAGGGCGGGGAAGATGACTACAAATTCGTCAGGTCTGATGTCGCGGGCAAGGTCATTCTTCAGTCCGGTGAGGATCGAGTTCTAATTGCTTTAACCGATTTGAAAAAGGTAGAGGAAATTGAGGATTTCTTTGATTGGGAGCGCAAGATTGATGTAAGTCAGAATGTTAGTCGGGGTAACACGGATAGCGCCATCTATAATCTGAACGGGACATTCTCTGTTAAGTGGGGCGATCACAGAACGAACTTTGATCTTTCGATGGTACGTGAAGAACAGGATGGCAGTAAGCTCAAGGACAAGGATCGGCTGTTTGCATCTTATAACTGGATATTTTCCAAACCCTGGTTTGCAGCGGCTAACTTAACGTTAGAGCGTGATCCTATCGTGTTGTTGGATCAACGTACCTCGATAAACCCCGCATTGGGTTATGATATCTGGGATGACCCGGGTAAAACATTGAACGTTCAGTTAGGTGGTGGTCTTCAAAACGAGACCATCGACGGCGAGAGTCAGAGCAGTACACTTATTGAATGGCGGCTTCGATATGCGCACGATTTTCGTGGCGGCGATTTTGAACTTTTCCATAACCATCAGCTCTACAGGAGTCTCGGTGGCAGGGAAAATCTGGTGCTGAACAGTGTCACCGGATTTCGCTACGACATCACGGATGATATCTATCTTAATATTCAACTTAACTACGATGTGGATTCCGAACCGGTCGAAGGAACTGAGGGCGAGGATCTCAGTCTGCTTTTCGGCGCAGGTTTTGATTTTTAATCAGGAATGACAATGATGGATAATCTAACCCTGTCTGGGCTCTCGGTTTTAGATCTTGGCACCCGTACCAGTACTGCCTGGTGCTCGCGCTTGCTGGCTGATTTTGGGGCTGAAGTCATTGCTGTCGAATCCAAAACTCGTCATCCACTTCGGCAACATGGCCCGTGTGATTCTCAAGGCGAGAGTATTCCAGCCAGGTACTTTTTAATCAACAAAAAATGGGGAGCATTCGAACAGGTATCTTGTCTCATCAGTGAAGCCGACATTATTCTTACAAGCTCCATTGAAGGCGACTGGAGTGCAGAAAACTTGTCTGCACAAAACGAGCAGGCACTTGTCTGCGGGATTAGCGCCTATGGTCTTAGTGGTGCGCTTTGTGGATTTATCGGTAACGATCTGACAGCTTGTGCTGCGTCCGGATGGGCCTGGGTGAATGGGCTTCAAGGTCGGCCACCCCTTAAAAGTAGTGGTTATCAGGCCTCATACCAGGCTGGCACCTATGCTTTTGGGACCTTGTTGGCTGCCGTGATTGAACAATTGGCGGATGGCGGTAGTGGTCAGATTATTGATATTTCGGAGCGGGAGGTGTTGGTATCAACATCTGCTCCAGCGCCTCTGCGTTATCAATACTCCGGATTTATGTGGTCAAGAAAGCCCGCCGTAGACGTTAATGAGGGGCCTATTCCGGTTAAGGATGGGTGGTTCGCGCTAACGATTTCACGACCGGCGTTCTGGATTAAGGCAATGCGATTGTTGGGATTGCCGGATCTTGCAGATGATAAGGAATTACAACAGTCCGGGCTACGCCATAAACACAAGGACCGCTTTGTCGAGCGCGTTGCCACAGCAATGAAAGATTGGAACCGGATGGATCTTTTTCAGGCGCTGGGTGAACAACGGGTGATTGCGGGACCGGCACTTCGAATGGATGAACTATCGGACAATCCGCAATTTGAAGGTCGTGGTTTCCTGAGAGAGTCTGGTGATGGCGTTCGTTATCCTGGCCCCTTTGCGAAAATGTCGGTCTCAGACTGGCGCACACCGAAAGAACTGGGCACTGTGACTTCATTCACCCAACAACCCAAAATCACGGTGGAGCCAAGACGAGCCATCGGCGGTATCGTCAGGAAAACCGGACCTCTGCATGGTTTTCGCGGTCTGGTGTTAACCCAGGCATGGGCTGGGACTTATGCTACAGAACTACTGGCTCTGCTGGGCGCCGATGTTATTCAGCTGGAAACCCGTGGTCGGTTGGATAGCTGGCGAGGCAGCTATCAAAACCCAATACCAAAGAACATGCAGCAGACCGAATCTGCGAAACACGCCTGGAACTGCAGCCCACTGTATAATGCCGTTAATTTGAACAAGCGTTGCATTACTGTAGACCTGAGTGAGCCGGAGGGTGTTGAATTGTTCAAGGATCTTGTGGTTCAGACGGATTTTGTTGCCGAGAACTTTTCACCCAGGGTGATGGGTAATCTTGGAATAGACTACGACAGTCTCAAAGCATTAAAACCTGATATTGTCATGGCCAGTTTGTCTGCTTACGGCGCCGAGGGGCCCTGGGCGCATGTGCCGGGCATTGGTGGAACCATAGAGCCATCCTCCGGCATGTCTGCGTTGTTAGGTTACAAGGGTGAACATCCAATGAACTCGGGCCAGATGTATCCCGATCCGGTCGCTGGACTTTGTGGATACTCGGCCATCCTGCTGGCACTGCTGCATCGGGATAGAACAGGACAGGGGCAGTACATCGATTTGTCGATGCAGGAGGCTAACTTTACCTTTATTGGCGACGCCTGGTTGGAGTACGAAATAAATGGCACTGTCAGGGAGCCCATGGGGAATTCCCACAGCGGCTTTGCGCCGTGTGGTATCTATCCAACAGCCGGTGAAGATAATTGGATTGCCATTTCGGGCGAAACTGATGCCCAATGGCAGGCAATTGTCGAACTGCTGAAGCTTGAACCAACCGAAAACTTTGACACCAATAGACAACGGCAGAGATTTGAAGAACAGCTGGACGAAGTGATGGGTCGAAAAACAGCTAATCTGGATCGGCTGCAGCTGTCCCGCCAACTACAGGATGCAGGTGTTCCTGCGGCCGCTGTGCTCAGACCCGACGAGATCGCTGGAGACAGTGATCTAAGGGATCGCGGTCATATGATGAATATTAGACATCCTGAAACTGGTGCGTATTGGCAGTCTGTACTACCTGCTAAATTTAGTCGGTCCAATATTGATTCACCATTACCTGCGCCAACACAAGGCCAGCATTCGTGGGAGGTCTTCAATGAGCTTCTCGCAATGGAGCCGCAAACATACGAACAACTCTGTGATCGGGAGATTACCGGCGTCGGGCCGTGTGACAAGAGTTCTGTGGCAAATCAGGCGTAGGGTTTGAATAATGGCATACCTTATCGTATTCGTCGGCGCTGTATTCATGGCACTGGGGTTGTTTATTACTATCAGGCCGGATGTCAGTTTCGAGCTGATCCGTAAATACGCGATGTCGATGCAATTCAAAGTGATCAACGTCCTGCTCGGCTTGATGATAGGCATCTTGTTCATCAGCTTCGCTGAAGAATCAAAGTACCCTGCTGTTTTCACAATTATTGGAATGATCGCCATAGTAAAGGGCATGGTTCGTGGCCTGATCGGGCTCAGTGATTTTCAGGATCTTGTTAGCTGGTATTTGAAGGCGATCAGGCCATTTGCCCGGGCAATGGGATTGTTGGTGGTGGGGTTCGGTGGCTTTATTATCCACGCAGCTCAATAGTCAAGTGTCCCCAAGCTTGATCTGACGTTAATCGGCATCATCTTGGCCTGCGCCTTACGAGTTTGGAAACTCAGGATTGTCTGGTCAGGTGGGTTCAAGAATTGCTATCTTGAATTTGCGTTCATCGCCGTCAGCCCGGAGATTTCCAACTGGTCGATGCTTCGATTGATGATCGGTAAGCAGGTAAGCAATAGAAAAATAGTATTGCAGCAAGAGGGTAGAACAGTACACAGGCAGTGGCGATTGAATAGTGCAGCATCGCATCATCCTGGTACAGAAAGTCAGTGAACGCCGCCAGAATACTACCGCCGAGTGCCATGCCGATCATGCTGGTGGCAAATATGTAGACAGCGGTAATCTGCCCTCGCATCTGGTTTGGAGTAATCTCAACGATCGACACTGCCATAATGCCAAGGTAGGATCCTGACAGGAAAACTGCGGGCCACAGCATCAGCAGGGTGCGTTCAGCAGAACCCATGAGTGGCGCAGCAGTCATGAAAGGTATCGCTAAAATAGCAGCGAAGCACATGGTACGAACGTTTGCGTCGATGTAGCCGCGTTTCCTTAACAGGCTCGCGCACCAGGCTGCAACCATGACGCCTGCGCTGCCTGCAATCAGTATGATCATGCCATAGGAAACGCCCGCTTCACTCTTTGACAAACCGTAATTGCGGGTAAACAGCTCCGGGTACCATGCGGCACTTCCATACTGAGCCATTGCCATCAATGAGGAGCCAAGCAACAGACAAAGGTAGACTCTGCGTTTTTCCCACATGAAACTAACTACATCGGTTAGGGGTATCTGCTCCAGTACCTCACCATTGTTGGAGATGAGTCCTTTTCTTCTTGGCTCATCAATAGTCAGCAACAAAATGCTCAGTAACATGCCGGGTGCACCTACGGTAATCAGTGTCGCCTGCCATGGTTTGATCTCACCGATCAGCGGGATACTGATGACCCCCACGCTCGCGTAATAGTCGTACAACAGGCCACCGATGATCAGGGCGAGTCCGGCCCCCACCTTTACCCCAAGTTTGTAGAAAGACATCGCAAAACCGACATGTTTTGGGCGAAAGCTATCGAGAATCAGCGAGTATGCTGGGGGGGATAATCCTGCTTCACCTGCGCCGACTCCCATACGAGCCACGAACAATTGGGTAAAGTTTTGCGTTAATCCACTGGATACTGTCATCAGGCTCCAGAAAAATACAGAGCCTGAAACTATCACTCGCCTGGAATAGCGGTCAGCAAGTCTGCCGAGAGGCAGACCAGCAAAGGCGTAAAGTAAAGCAAATGCTGCTCCCGCAAGTAAGCTGTACTCGAAGTCGCTGATGCCAAAGTCTTCCCTGATCGGGCCAACCAGCAAGGCCAGGATCTGTCGGTCGATAAAAGAGAGAATGTAGGCCGAGAATAACAACCCGAGACTGTAACTGGCGGAATTGAGACTTGGATAACCGTCGTCAAGGATGCTCGTGTTGCTGGGTGAAATTGTGGACATGGGAGTATTAAACCACAACTATTTACAGCATCGGGGCAAAGATCTGTATATTGTGCCAGTGAACATCCAAAAGTGGAGAAACCGGTGACAATAACAATTCCCTTTGGTTACCAGCTTGAAAACAAAGTCGCGATTGTAACTGGTGGCGGGGCTCTCAACGACGGCATTGGCAACGGTCGCGCTGCAGCGTTACTGTTAGACAAGGCTGGCGCAAGTGTTGTTGTGGTGGACCGGGAAGTTGAGCGCGCCGAAACGACTGTTTCGATGATGGCATCGAACCGGGGGTTTGCATTGGGTGGGGACATCACTGACGAAGTAGTTTGTAAGAAGATCGTTGCGGATACTGTCGAGCGATTCGGCAGGTTGGATATCCTCGATAACAATGTCGGTATAGGCAGCCGCGGCAGCGTTGTCGACGAGCAACCTTTAAATTGGGAGCGGGTGATGCGTGTTAACGTCACGACAATGTTCCTGATGGCCAAACACGCGATTCCAGCGATGAAAAACTCAGACGGTGGTTCAATTGTTAATGTTTCATCTATCTCGGCAATCCGACCGAGAGGGCTGACCGCTTACTCTGCGTCAAAAGGTGCAGTCATCAGCCTGAGCAAAGCGATGGCGGTGGATCACGCGCCAGATGGAATTCGGGTTAACTGTGTGCTGCCCGGTCCGGTATATACTCCTTTGGTTTCTGCTCATGGAATGAGTGACATCGCCAGGGAAAATCGACGAAATTCATCGCTGCTGCAAATAGAAGGAACCGGTTGGGATGTGGGCAATGCGGTTTTGTATCTGGTTTCAGACATGGCACGATACGTCACGGGGCAATGTCTGATTGTCGATGGTGGGGTGACGTTGAAAGGCCCGGAAAGGGGCACTTAAGCGAAAAGCCGGAGTCTGATAGCAGGTGGAGTAAGAGCCAATAAATGATCAAAAATTATCTGTTGATTGCGTGGCGCCATATCCTGAAAAACAAACTCTATTCATCGATCAACATTCTGGGACTGGTCGTAGGTCTGAGTGTATTTTTATTCGGTTCCCTGCTGGCAAATTACGAGAATACACATGACGTATTTTTCAAAAATTCTGACCGGATTTTCACCGTAGGTTCCATATTTTCACCCACTGCGGATATCGGTATCAGCGTAATTGACAGCGCCAATACTGCAGTCGGCCCCTTAGTCAAGGCAGATATCCCTGAAATTGATCTGGTCGCGCGTACCCTGAGAAGGGAAATGCTGGTTTCGGTGGAGAACAGTGACTATTACCAGGTGATACGATTCGCTGACGCTGACTTACTGCGAATTTTTGATTTCGCCTACCTCGAAGGAAACCAGACTGCTTTGGATGTCAAAAATGGTCTGGTGATAACCCGCAGCGCGGCAACGAAGTATTTTGGTGAAGGGCCTGCCCTCGGGCGGTCAATTGAACTCGATCACGACAAAGTAGTCAACGTGACCGCAGTTGTTGCGGATCTGCCTGCGAATTCTCACTTTAACTCTTCGCTCGTTATTTCATATCCGTTCGAACTGGTGGCACATATCTCGGTGCTGAACAGCGAAGACAACAATGTTGAGGAAGGCAACTGGGAAAACCTCGACCTCCACGACCTTACCTATCTGTTAGCGCCGGACAAGACCAGGCTATCGTGGTTACAAACAAAAATGGACGGTATGTTCAGCAGCCACTATCCCAGTGAACAAAGCGATATTATTACCGGTTTCAAGGTGAGCCGACTGCAGGATGCCAATACGTTCCTGTGGACTGCACTGGGGATGCCGATTATTGAGACGGTGCAGTTGCTCGCTATTCTCGTGCTGATTGTCGCCATTGTTAATTATACGAATCTTGCGACAGCACAATCGTTTGGAAGAACGCGGGAAGTTGGCCTGCGAAAAACAATGGGTGCTGATCGCTCCCAGTTGCTGGTCCAGTTCCTGGTTGAAAGCGTGCTCATTGCAACCATCTCTATGGTACTCGCGGTAGGTGTTCTCGAACTGGTGGTGCCGGTATTCAACGCCAGTCTCGGCAAAGGGATGACTATCGACTATGCCGTCACGCTTCCATGGTTATTGCTGACAACTTTCGCAGTGGGTGTAATAGCCGGTGCTTATCCTGCGTACTTGATTACGCAAACCAGTCCCATTGACGCCCTGCGTGACAGTTCTCCAGGAAGCAGCAAGGGAACGTTATTTCGCTCAATTATGCTCGGCGTACAATTTGCAATTTCGATTTTCATGCTGGCCATTGTGCTGGTGGTGTTTTTCCAGAATGCCAAACTGCAGGAAAGCGGTGATGTTTTTCCGCGATCACAGGTGGTCTCTTTACAACGGCTGAATGTCCCTGAGATTCAATCCCGGCTGGAAGTACTCAAAAATGAAATCAGCGCTGTTTCGGGTGTGACGGGTTTTGGCTATTCAAGTCAGATTCCGTTCCAGCAAAGTAACTCACCCTTGCGGGTCACTGCAGTGAGGGGTGATGAATCGGGCGTCTTCACACCGCTGCAAGTGGCAATAAACCCGGGATTTTTTGAGGTATATGATATTCCACTTCTAAAAGGCCGGGGTCTGGGCGAAGAAGTTTCCGATGACACCTTGAAGGAAGGTGTTTACACGGTGAATGTGGTAGTCAACGAGATGATGCTTGATGAACTGGGATATAACATGGCTACCGAGCACCCTGTCTTCTACGATTACTCGACGACTGAACAAATCCACGCTTACACGGTCGTTGGGGTCATCCCCGACCAGAACTTTCGCGGCTTTCATAATCAGGTCAAGGCCATGGTGTTCCTCAAGGGCTCGCAATACTACGACATTGCGTCGGTAAGAATCCTGGGACGGGACTTTCAATCCACATTAGTGGATGTCGAGAAAGTATGGGATGAAATAATCCCTGAATACCCGATTCAAGTGCAGTTTCTTGACGAAACTTTCAACGATGTATTTAGAATATACTCAGCAATGACCCAGGCGCTGACTGGCTTCGCTTTTCTTGCCATGACCCTGTCGATGGTTGGACTCTTCGGCCTGGCGGCATTTATGGTGGAACAAAGGACCCGGGAAATTGGCCTACGGAAAGTCATGGGTGCCAACCTGGTGCAGATAATCAGATTGCTGATCTGGCAGTTTTCTAAGCCCATAATATGGGCGTCACTGATTGCCCTACCCGCTGCATATTTTGCTTCGCGCACCTATCTTGATTTTTTTGCTGATCGTCTGCCTTTTTCTGGCGTCTTTATTGTGGTTGCCGGAATGATCGGGATAGTGCTCGCGTGGGCCACCGTCTCCATTCATGCCTTCAGAATTGCGAAGGCCAACCCAATCCACGCATTACGCACTGAGTAGCATTGGAGTAAGTCATCACTAGCGGAGTGTCCTGAATCAGGAATAAAGTTTTTCCTGTCCCTCTGGTCGAGTCTTGAACCGGCGATGTAACCACATGTATTGGGCCGGGTACTGCCGAATTCGTTCCTCCAGGGCTGCATTAATGACCGTTGCATCCTGTTGTTCATCACCCGACGGAAAGTTAGCCAGGGGTTCGCTGAATGTCACAATATAGCCTTCTCCGTTCGGTTTTCGGTGATGGCCGAGAATGATGACAGCGGAATTGTTGATCTTCACCAAGCGTGGTATCACAGTTATTGTGGCGGCTTCGATGCCAAAAAAGGGCGCAAAAACAGCCTGTTTTGGCCCGTAGTCCTGGTCCGGCGCATACCACATTATTCCTCCCTTCCTGATAAAGCGGATGACCGAACGCATATCTGAACGCTCAATCACTTCAGCACAAAACTTCTGGCGTGAATTTTTCATCACCAGGTCGAACAACGGGTTTTTGAGCGCACGATACATGACACCGACCTGCTGGTACTTGGCCATCAACACACCACCCAGGTCCAGGGTGGTGTAATGAGCACCGACCAGTATGACACCCTGACCCTTTGCTACCGCATCGCTCACATGCTGTTCACCAACAAACTCGACCATGTCGTCAGTAATACTACTGTGATTGAACCAGGCGACGCACATCTCCAGCAACCCGACACCGCTGTCGATCATTGTTTGTCTGGTGAGCTGCTTCTGTTTCGTGGCGGTCAGTTCCGGGAAGCACAATCGAATGTTTGTAGTCGCAATACGACGCCGGTCATGGGCGAAAAACAGCATCAAATTACCAAACAGCTTTCCCAGAAATATGGTCAGTCTGTAGGGAAAATGCGCCAGTACGTTCATGGCTCCAAGCCCAAGCCATGTTGGCCAGTAACGCAGGGAGAGGTAGTCTGTAAGGTTGTTTGAGTAGCGGATGATTTTTTTCACACGTTTTTTTTGCTGTACCACTACTACCTGCCCACCCTCCGATCCGAAAACGCATCGGTACAAAATATCGTTCGGTCTCTTCCCGGCGCATTCGTGCAAAACATGGTGTAGTCCCGATTGTTCATGCTCAGGAGTTGTAAGGTCTGTGTTAGTTCCTCGCTAACCTGGTCGTCGGAACAATAGGCGTTCCGTTCAGCGGCATTGGCTTTCATGGAACAGTACTCCGCATAAGATTCTCCAGGTTCAGGTTTTTTAAGTATGTTCTCAGGCGTCGAGGCGTCAAGGGATGCAATCGCTGTTGGCTGCATCTCGGGATCAGTTTCGACCTGGACCGGTTTCCGCTTGGGTGCCATTAACCACCAGGTTTTATTATCGCCGACATCATTGTAACGATCTCGAATGGACTCAATTCTCTTGTCAAAGGGGCCATAGATAACCCGGTAGAATATTTCATTGTTCACTTCTGCTATAGAGACCTCAACGGGTTGTATATTTCTGGCATGCATCTGGTCGGCGAATGAATCGGCCTGGACAACATGCCTGAAACTGGACAGCACAAGATAATAGTTCATCGTGCCGGTCTCGGTTTCATCCGCTTGGTCTGCTCGTATGGGCATTTCCAGTTCGCTCTCGGCGACTGACAGGGTCCAGGGCGTGATGCCTTCATCCGTGATCTGGGTTTCGGAAACCAGGCTCTTAGCAACCACCAGGCGGTATTTCTGGATCTGACCATCGCTGTTGACGATTAACACTGGCATCTTTGTTTCGTGCTCTAAACGGCGTCGTTCATTTGTTGCGCTTTGCCATGAGTTGAAACTTCCGATGACCCAATAGGGTTGTCTGGATTCCTCTGCGCTTGTGGTCAGCGGCAGGAGAACGAGGGAGAAGCAAAGAATGATGAATTTCATTGATTTTGCATTTCCGGCTTTGTTGTTTGTCGGAGTTTACTCGATTTTGTTTCGGCTTGCGATTTTATGAATCGATCTATGAATTCGTTATCGATCCGATTTTGATTTCACTGATTGCTGGTTCCAATACCAGGCAATAATCCCTACGACAACGTTAGTCACTGCTGTGGCGATAAATATACCCACATAACCCCAGTACCTGTCGGCCAGAATGGCAAGGGGCACATAAATAACAACGGTACGGACGACAGAGATTATCAGGGCTGGCATTGGCAAGCCTCTGGCGTTGAAACTTGAAGTTGCAATCTGCATGATGCCCATGAATCCAATGCTTAAAGGTATGATCAGGAAAAAGGAGCTCGCGACATCCACAACAACCTGGTTGTCGTCAATGAGTGAGACAACATATTCACCGATAAGCAACATGAGGACAAAGGTAAATACACCCCAGGCGAGGCTAAAGCCATTCGTCAGGAACAACGCTCGCCTGACCCTGTCGTACTTTCTTGCTCCCCAGTTCTGGCCAATAAACGGCTCAACAGATGAAGAAGCTGACCAGAGAATCATATGTGCCATTGTTTCAACGCGGGTAGCAACGTTGTAACCGGCAACCACTTCGTGACCATGGCCAGCAAGTAGTCTCGTGATAATCAGCATTGAGAACGGCATCACCAGACCACTCATAATCGCAGGTCCGCCAACATGCAGAATCGCCGACCAGGAGGATGACATACCTTTGAAAGTCCATCGCATCATCCTCGTTCTGATGAGTAACACGCTGTACAGCACAATACTTACCATCCTGGACACGACGTAGGCCCAGGCGGCGCCAGCGATGCCCAGTTCAGGTATCCCGAACCAGCCGAATATGAGAATCGGACCCAATATTATTTGAACAATAGACCCGGTCGCCATAATGATGCCAGGGCTCGCGGCGCTTCCGGTTGCCCTTAGCAATGTTGAACCGACGATGGATAGCAGGAAAAACGGCACACCAAACATGTAGACCTGAAGATATTGTATGGTCATATCCTGAACGATGCCTGTCGCACCCAATGCCTGTACGATCTGTTCCGCGAATATGGCACCGATAGCACCGAGCAGTGTGCCAACAATAATTGCGAGAAACTGGGCATGGGTTACCAGCTGCGTCACCCGATCCCGATCTCCCGCGCCCATGGCACGTGCAATAACAGACGACGCCCCGGAGCCAATACCTCCGGCAAAGGCGAACAGTGTGATGGTAATCGGAAAAGCAAAGCCCATTGCCGCCAGCGCCTCAGTGCTGACCATACCAAGATAGACCGCCTCAGCCAGTTGCGCGACGTTCATCGTCAACGTACCCACTGCCATAAACGAACCCAGCTTTACCAGGTGGCGACCAACAGAACCTTCTGTGAAACCCGCGTGGCGCCGATGGGTCGTCGCTTGATTCGTACCAACAGTAGAATCTGTTTCCGGGTTATCTACGTCGACATCTTTCATTCTTGGCTCAAGTGTGGTTTGCATACATGATACATGGGAACTACCGCTGTGAATCGATATTGAAATCAGTGATGGTTAATCAGTTGGGTTTGCGTGGACGACAATTGTCGGAAATGCAGGTCGGATCCTGTAGTAGTCCCTGAAGGCCTATTAGGCCAGAGGCGCACTGGCGTTGGCGATGAGCACAATCGTATGGTCGTCTTTTTCAATCCAGGCGAAGACTTCCTGCCGGGTTTTATCGTCAGGACAGGGCCCGGTTGCGACGCCCCTGATGTTGATATGTTCATCAGGCCACAGGGGATTGGTGAACTTGATATCCAGTCGTCCTGCGTTCCACCAGTTGTTGCCAAAATATTGTTCAAGCAGGTGTCCGACATAAGACATGGTCATGAACCCGCCAACCACAACGTCCTGAAATCCCAACGCCAGGGATGCGTTAAGATCAGTATGATAGCTTCGACTGCCGTGAAAAAACTGCCCGCACATTTCGAGAGTGACTAACGCGTCGATCGATTCGAGTTCTGATCCTTCCGGTACGATAAATTTCCTGGCACCTTCCTTCTTCCCCGGGTCGCGAAATTGTACTTGCTCGACAGGCTCGTCAAGCAGAAAAGACTGGTGATGTTTGGATCTAACGACCACTTCATCCGCGGCATTGTTCAGAGTCATTGCCGTATTGACAACCGTTCGGTTCCTGCGGCGGTAGATGTCTTCTATCACTGCATGGGCGACGTAGGACTCCCGGGTTGAGAGTGGCTGATTGAGTTCCCATTCCTGGCGCATCCACAGGTGCCCCTTATCCTGCTGGAAACGACTCGCCTCATGGAAGCTGTCTGCGGACCCCGCCAACATCGAGGGTACTGCGTGTCCTGCAACATCACTTAAGGGACGGTCTATTTCAAGTCCTGCAAAATAATCATCAACCATCCTGTCACTGACCTTAAAATCTCGGGGCGTCAGTACTTTACCGATGGCAGGATTACTGGTTTGTTCTACACTCGTGGTAATTCACCCGCACCTACTGAAAATCATACTCAAAATCATACTTAGAACCCATAACTGATGTAGAGACTTGGTCCCTTGAATTCCAGATCATACTTTTCAACGCGACTGATTTTTTTCACTGTTACATCAATGTCGGCGATCTCATAAGTCGCGCCGATACCAAATCGATCTGTAATCCGATACTCCGTAGCGAAGTCAAAATACGTGTAGTCGCCTTTTATCTGGTCTATCTCCACGCTAAGCCAGCCGAAACTTGCGTTAACCTCCCATTTTGGGTTGATCATATAGGTAACTGCGCCGCGTAGATTGGGAAGCGGAGCGAGTACATCAGCATTAGCTCTGCCATTTGCTAGAGTCACAATACCGGAACCATCGGTCACCGAAATTTGCCCTGATATGGAGGATTCAATATCGAAGGCGTGCAGGCCCATTCCTACCACCATTTCCCATTTGTTATTGCGAATGAATGAATACCCAATGTCAACAAGGTAGGTATCCAAATTAAACTCTGTATTGATTTCTCCCCCGGCAGTGAAGTCCTTGCCGTCAAAATTGAAATCTTTTGTTGCCAGCCCGCCGCCATCCAACGCGAGCTGCCGGTACGCCAGGCTCAGGGACCACTTTTTTGTAAAATGCCAACGATATAAGGCACTGACTGCGGTAGTTGAGTCATCTGAATTCAGATCATCCGCCAAGTCGATTACCACGGGCGGAAATGGGTCAATCGTCGCGCCCAGTCGCACCGTTGCTTCCTGCTTATAGACACCAAGACGAAAAAAATGGGTGTCTTCAATTGAGCTGCCCGCCATAGCAGCAGTAGAAAACAACGAATAAAACACGAGGGCGGTCCAGATCTTGAGGTTGTACATCTTTGAAATCCTTGCCTGTGCTTTTATGATTACGTCACCGAACCACGTACAGTTATATATCACGGATAGCTTATTTGTGAAACCGTTCATGTACAACGCCAGTGCTGCAGCACTCTATGTACGCCAGGCGCCCTATTGCCAAAGCTTCGAAGAAGCCTTCATAAACCGAATCATCATGATCATACTCATGACGGTGTTACCGCTCTTTGGGTCCAACAGCATGGATTCATAGTAGTAGTATTCTGTTTTTGGAGTTTCACCCACAGCCAGTACTTTTGCGAAGGTTTCATAGTTGTAGTCAACAAAGGCTGGTCCATCTACCAATTGCAACTCGATGGCGCCGAACAGCCCGACTCCGTAATTCCCGTCTCGCGGCAACAGGGCAGCCTCACCCGGACGCATGGACTGTACCTGCAGTGCCGGTGTCATGATTTTATGGCCAAAAATACCGGCATTTGTGTAGGCTGCCAGTGGTTCGGTGACTACCGCCAGACGGTTGTCCAGTTTCGCCTGATCGATGTTGACCGGAACCACAGGACCGGCTTTGCCGATCTCTACACTGGCCAGGATTCTCAGGTCTTTGGCTTCCGGGATAATTTTTATTCGGTTTCTGACGGCAGAATTCGAATCCGGCTCATTAACAGAGGCAGTGCCATCGCAAATTTGGTTACCCGAAGGGTCATCCATCCAGATGTCGATTTGCTGGCTATCGTCAGTCGGGCGATTGGCTGAGGCTTGAACTGATTCACCATCGGTCGTCGCGTATCGAAAGTACAGTGACATGTTGCCGGTGTTAAGCCAGTTGTCCCCCAGGCTCTCGATAAGCAATGGTGGAAACTGCTCCATATGTAATGAGCCTGCGACGGTGCCGCCTCGAAAACCGAGCTTCTGAGCCGTAGCCTCGTCGTGAATACTGCCTGCACCTGCATTAATGGCACTGTTCCTGGGTTCTCGTAACGGGCCGGTGATGGCGCCATCATTTTCTGTGAAATTGAATGCCGTGTTCATATGATTCTCCAATTTGTTGTCGATTCGCCTGTTAAGTTGTCTCGCTTAATTGTTGATCAACTTTCTATCTGATGATGGTTAACACTACGCCTGCTGGATCATATTGCCAATGGCGTTTTGACATTTTGGTCGAGTGCATCGAGCATCTTCTCTGATGTCACTGGTAATGCGCGCATACTCTTGCCGGTTGCATCCAGTATTGCATTGACGATAGCCGGGGCAACGCCGCTCACAGATTGTTCCCCAATGCCTTTGCCGCCGTAAGGCGTGGGGCCGTCGACTTCAGCGCGAACGTGAATCGTGGTTAACTTTGGCATATCGCGCATTGTTGGTAGCTTATAATCACCCAGGTGGGCGTTGAGTACATAACCTTCTTCGTACATGATTTCTTCGAACAAAGTGTAGCCAAGGCCCTGTGCGAATCCCCCTTCGACCTGGCCCTGGTGTGCTGTCGGATTCAAAATGGTGCCGACATCGTGGGCGGTAACAAAATGTAGTACTTCGATCTCGCCTGTTTCCTCATCAATGGCAACCTCCGCGGCCTGGGCCGTGAATACTGTGCCCTCCGGCGGTGGGGCAATGTAAGTGACTTCCGCAGTGATGTCAGATCCGATTTCATGCATCAATCCTGACAGTTCGATTGAACTGCCCTGATGCCGTACCTGGCGGTTAGAATATTTAATATCGTCTGGTGCCCAACTATACTTGTTGGTCAGGTAACCATTGAGCTGCTGCCTGATTGAAGCGGCCGCTTCAAGGACTGCATTACCTGCTGCATTGGTAACCCGGGCGCCACCGACGCCTCCATCGGTTTCAATGGCATCGGTTGACCAGGTCTGCAACTGGATCTGATCGTAGGGTATGCCAAGCTCTTCGCCGATAATCTGACGCAACATGGTATAGAACCCTGAACCTGTATCCCGAAGAGAGATATTCAGGGTAATTGAAGCATTGGCAGAGATAGTAACCCGGGCCGTGGCATTGCCGCCGCCGGTATTGCGATTGCATATTGAAAAACCAATGCCCACTGCACGCCCGTCCTCGGTTCGATTTTTTCTATTCTCGTAGTTTATTGCTTCTGCAGCAGCTTCCAGCACCCGGCTGGGGATTGGGTCTTGCCAGTGTATTCCCAGTGGCGACAGGTCATCCTGTCGCACCACGTTCTTCAATCGGAAAGCCAGCGGGTCCATACCGATCTCGCGAGCAATGAGGTCTATATGGGTCTCACCAGCAAATATCGATTGTGGATCACCGGGAGACCGCATGGAACCACAAGGCACAAGATTGGTATAAACAAGTGAAGAATTGATTAATGCGTGATTGACGCGATAGGGGTCCAGGCAACGGGCGCCATAGGTCGACCCTTTGCCAGGTCGGAAAGCGCCGAAGGCACCACTGTCGTACACCAGGTCGGCCTGTCGAGCGACGATAGTGCCATCCATCATCACGCCTGTTTTAAACGTCATCACCGCGCCGTGTCTTGGATTACCGGCAGTCAGTTCCTCGGTGTAATCCATGGTTATCATAATCGGCCTGCCACAAGCCCGAGACAGCCAGTAGGCGACGTGAGTATCCATAAATCCGCCTTTGCCGCCGAAATCGCCACCAATAGGGCTTGGCAAGACAGTGACATCCTTTGATGTCAGTCCGATCCCACCGGCTATTTGGCCTCTCAGTTGAAACGGTGCTTTGCTGTTGGCCCAGACCTGAACATGGCCATCGGCTTCAATGTTAACAATACAGGCGTGCGGTTCGATGTAACCCTGGTGCTGGCGCTGGGTTCTAAAAGTGTGTTCGATAACATGGTCTGCTGATGCAAAACCCTGCTCGACATCACCCCGTCGCCAGCTGATTTCGGCACAGTTGTTAGGATGAGCCCGAGGTTCTTCCATGCGACCGACATACTTGTCAAAGTCCGGGTGTAGTACCGGCGCCTCATTGGCGCGGGCTGACTCAATATCGAGTATCGCTGGCAGGGGTTCGTAGTCAACATCGATCAATGCAATGGCTTCCCTTGCGATATCCTGGTTCTCCGCCGCCACAGCTGCGATTTTCTGGCCCACAAAGAGTACCCTGTCCGTCGCCAGTGGTTCAAAATCACGCAACATTCGACCGACTTTGTGATCCGGTAAGTCCTTGGCGGTAATCACTGCATGGACGCCGGGTAATTCGATAGCAGCACTGGTGTCAATCGAGAGAATTCGGGCGTGGGGATAAGGCGAGCGGAGACATTTTCCCACCAGCATACCTGGCAAACGAATATCGCCGGGATACAGGGTCGTACCGGTCACCTTTTCCGGTCCTTCGACTCGACCTAGCGGTTTTCCAATCTGTTCATATGACTGTTCGTCTGTCATGGGTATTACCTTGAGATTGGCCTTGAGATTGGCCTTGATATTGCGCCGATGGAAGCGTTCAGTGTTTCTGAAAAATCGCGCATGATTGAATTGATTTTTCTCTTGATTAACGGTCGTCCTAGTTCCCCTATTCGCCCAAGAAACGTCGTTTCCAGCTTTAGCATCAAATCCGAAGCTGGTTCAAGAGCTGAGTCTGTCGCTTCGATCAGTTGCATTTGAAGTGAAGCCTTGAAGCCGCCGCCTGCTCTTGAGTCGTTTGCTTTGGCTTCAAGAATCGCGGTCCAGCGTTCTTTGTCCCGTAAAGTGACAGTCACCCGACCTTTAAACTTTAGTTTCACAGGTCCCATGCTGACCGGCAGAACCCCCTCGTACTCATCAGGTTGAAGGACCGTCAGGTCTTCTACACCGGACAAGCAGGTGGCGACCTTATGGACATCCATGAGAAGTTCCCACAGGCTTTCCCTGTCCGAATCAACCCGAAAACGCTCTTCAAATTTCAATGTCTTTCCCGTTAGAACCCACTGCTTTCAGGATCATTCGCCTGACCCAAACCCGTACCATGCGTCGTTTGTAGTCAGCACTGCCCCGGGTATCGTCCATCGGTTCGGTTTGTCTGGCAGCTGCCAGGGCTGCTTCGTCGGCAATTGTGACGGATACTGGCCTGCCTTTAAGCACTTGTTCTGCAGATGTGGCCTTGATGATTGTCGGGCCGACTCCGCCGAGAAGAATGTGGCTCGACTGGCATTGATTGTCGACCATCTTCAGGCGTACGCAAACAGTCACACAGGCGTAGTCTTCAACGCTGGCAGGGGTGAATTTCTTGAAGGCTATCCGGTGGTTTGCTAGAGGGATTGGAATCTTGATGGCTGTGATCATTTCGTCTGGTTCAAGCACGGTTTCATAATGGTCGCGATACAGCGCAGATAGAGCCAGTTCACGTAACCTGGGGACCGATTCGACGATGACAATACCGCCCAATGCGGCCAGTGTGACAGGGGTGTCCTGATTTGGGTCGGCATGAGCGAGGGTCCCGCCCATGGTTGCCATGCTCCTGATTCGAGGATTGGCAACTTCCCTCAGGGTTTCAACAATGACCGGGGCTAATTCCTGGATGAGTTTATTCCGCTCTATTTCTGCGAGGGTGACCAGTGCTCCGATGGTGATCATATTTTCAACCTGCTCAATGCGGTGCAGGTCCGCAATCTTGTGAAGGCTGATGAGACGGGCAGGGTTGGCTATTCGTTGTTTCATCAAATTGAGCAGGCCGGTACCACCCGCGACAATTTGACTATCATTGTCACCCAACAGGGAGAGCACTTCGGTTTTACTGCTGGGTGTGATGAGTTCGAATTGCCTCACGGTTATCGCTCCGATGGGTTGGGATTAGACGTCGGAGAATAGGCTAGGGCGGCCGCTTTAACCGAGTCGGCGATCTTGTAGTAGCCGGTACAGCGACAGAGGTTACCCATCATCCATGCCTTGATCTGGTCGTCCGATGGCTCGGGATTTTGGTCCAGCAGCGCTTTGGTAGTGAGTACCATGCCAGGGGTACAGATACCGCACTGAAACCCTCCCTGGTCGATAAAGGCTTGTTGAATAGGGTGCAGGTTGTCGGGCGTGCCCAGTCCTTCGATGGTGGTAATATCCGCGCCATCACAGCGGACTGCCAGCTCGAGGCAGGCGCTCACAAGGCGGCCGTTAACCAGGACTGTGCAAGCGCCGCAGACGCCAACACTACATCCTTCTTTGGGGCCGGTGATTTTCAGATCATCCCTGAGGCAGTCAAGCAGTAGTCGGTTTGGCTGTGTTTCAAGGGAGTGCGAATCGCCGTTTACGCGAAAGCTGATTTGTTGCTTCATATTTTTTGCTTCAAAGAAATAGGCTGGCCGTTGTTGTAGTACCCTGAACCTTTGAGGATTAACTAATTCTCTCCAAGAATCAAACCCATTCTGTACTCGAAGCTGCAATTGAGCAAAGGCCATTGACACCATCGGTATCATATTACTATTGTTAGGCCTGATTCTTTGGAATTGTCACGATGGCAGGCCCACTCACAGGCGTTAATGTACTTGAGTTTTCCCAGGTTATTGCCGCTCCCTTTGGCGGTCAGGCATTGGCAGATATGGGTGCCAGCGTGCTGAAGGTAGAACCGCCGGAAGGAGATTCCTGGCGACTTCAACTACCATTTTCTCCCCTGGAATCGAAAACATTCCAGTGTCTGAATCGTGGAAAAGACAGTATTGCATTAAGGTTGAACCTGCCGGAAGGACAGAAAATAGTGCACCAGTTGATTCCGGAGACGGATGTTGTACTCATCAACTATCGACCCGATGTACCGAAAAAATTCAACATCGATTACGAATCCCTGGCGGCAATTCGACCGGACCTGATTTATGTAGATCTGACTGCGTTTGGCAGGCAGGGTCCCTGGGCATTGAGGCCCGGATATGATGGTGCGGTACAGGCTGTTTCTGGTTTGATGGCGGCCGAAGGGAAAACCAGGCCGGGAGAAGGGTCACCCATGACAATCTCATCGACAGCAGTGGCTGACTTCAGTTCAGGCATTGCCATGGCAGATGCGGTGACGACGGCGTTATATCATCGACAGATGACCGGGGAGGGTCAGATGGTGGAATGTTCACTGCTCGCGACAGCTCTGAACCTGCAGCTGCCAGTAATAATGGAACACCCTCTTGCAGATGGAAAACGCAATGCTGCACGGGATGTGAGGCAAAGACGAGCTGGGCAAGGTGCATCCTTCCAGGAGTTACTGGATATTCGTCGCGAGGCCATAGGATTTGAAAAAGGTTTTCAAAAGGAGTCTGAAGACAATTTTTTTCATCGGCCGTTTCTTACCCGGGATGGCGTGCTTGTGGTTGCCGCCGAAACTGAAGGGCAGCAAGAAGCAATGCGTAAACTATTCTCCCTGTCTCCGAAACCATCACAGGATGAGATTGAACAGATGATTTCGACAATCGGTAATTCTGATTCCAGCACAATCATGTCGATGCTGATCGACGCCGGGATACCCACTGCCCCCGCTCATTATCCGGAAGAAATGATTAATGATGAAACCGTGCTGGCGAATAAATGGCTGATGGAATTGCACCATGATGTCACCGGGCCGCAGCAGCAGATGAAGCTTAATCTTGAATTCTCAGAGACCCGCTGCGATGAACCTGATGCCTCGCCACCTTTGGGTAGAGACTCGGATAAAGTGCTGGTCAGCCTCGGTTACAATCAGAATGACATTGCAAGAATGAGAAAGGAGGGTGTCATACTGTGAAGGGTATCTTCTCCGGGTTGCGCGTAGTTGAGCTGAGTGCCGATGTCGCAGGTTCTTTCGCGGGCCAGATTTGTGCGGACCGGGGCGCTGAGGTCATTAAGGTAGAGCCCATGAACGGTGACCCGCTTAGAAATACGAATGCTTTTGCGGTTTCTGAATCGAAACTGTTTCAGTCACTGAACCGGGGCAAGCAATCCGTAACGCTGGATATCTACACGCAGCAAGGATTAGAACTGGCAAGTGCCCTGATACAGACCGCGGACGTTGTTCTCGTATCGCTACAAAAGAACCGGTTCCCCGGAAAACTTGGTTATGAGTCGGTTCGAATAGAAAACCCGGGGCTGATTTACCTGGATATCAATGCATTCGGTGAGCAGGGATTCTGGGCAGAAAAACCAGCCAACGACCTGGTGTTGCAGGCCTACTCAGGCATGTTGTTGTCTGAAGGCAAAACGGCAAGTGACGGTAAAACACCAGTACCTCTGGTTTCAACCCAGATGTCAGAGTACGCCACGGCCCTCTATGCAATCGTTGGAATTTCGAGCGCGCTGTTTCACCGGGTAGAAACCGGGATCGGGCAGAAGGTCACTACGTCAAAATTACTGACGTTGCTGTCTTTGCAAAGTTCGAGGGTGGTAAACCATGATATGGCTGACAAACCGCTGCATAAAGCTCGCAAGGTACTGAGTTTGCTCAGGGCAGAAGGCGCCAGCCATGAGAAGGTTCTGGCCCGGAGGAAGCAGTTAACCCCCAGGCTGGTTCCTGCTTTTTATCGCCCTTATCAAACCAGTGACGGTGCAGTATTCGTTGGTGCGTTGACTCGGAGACTTCGTGATAAGGCAAGGGAGGCACTAAATACCACGTTACAACTCCGGGATGATCCGGACTACGATATTGAAAACGACGAATACTACCAGACCGTGTTGCAGCAGCAGGTGGAAATTGAAGCTAACCTTAAAAGTAAGACGACTGCGGAATGGATAAAAATACTTGAAAGCCATGGGGTGCCGACCGGCGAAATCAATTTCCCTGAAGACCTGCACGAGTCACCACAATTAATTGAGAACAACTACCTGGGGGAAATCGATCATCCCAGTGGTAAACAAATTCATGTTATGCCTCATGCAAGGTTCTCTGCAGCCCCTGTTCCGGATTCCGGATTGAAGGGAGCACCCGCACTCGGCAGGGATACGGAAGCTGTGATCGACAGCCTGGGTTGATAGTTTTGCGTTTACAGTTTGGGTTAATAGCTTGGGGTTGCCAGAGACGGGAGGTCATCCAGGCTCCTGGCATTGGCTATTTGGCCCTTTCTAAAATCTTCGTCAGAAAGGTTGGCCGCGTATTTGGTGTAGGTATCACGCTCCTGAACAAATTCATATTCCGGTACGCCCCAACCACAGGAATCTGCGATTCGTTCGGCGCTGAGTTTGATTATTGCGCGGGTCCCGCGCCGCTCGGGAAATTTCTTCAACAGTGCCGGATAGTCGGAATGATCTGATTCCAGCACCACGCCTTTTCCATGCAATCTGAGGATCATGGGTTTGTTGGTAAACGAGCAGAACATCAGTACGAAACGGCCATTTTGCTTGAGATGCGCAATTGTCTCTGAGCCACTTCCCGTCAGATCAAGATAGGCGATGGTTTTTTCGTCGAGAATTCTGAGGGTGTCCATTCCCTTTGGCGAGAGGTTGACAAGACCGTCGCCTGAGAGGGGCGCTGTACCTATAAAGAACATATGCTGTGACTCGATAAACTTGATCAGCTTGTCGTCGAGTTGTGCATATAACTTTGCCATATCACTGCTTCCACCGGGTAGATCGACAGTATACACCGGTCATGCTGACAGCCCCATGTCAGTAGTGAAACTGTCAGTCGTGAAACTTCTTCTCAAGTCGGGTCAGGGGGTGTTTGGCTGCTGAAAGCGAGGATGTTTCCGGCCGGGTCTTTGAAGAAGGCCATGGACTCTTCATAACCCCTGGGGCCAAACAAACCGTCGTCATCCTTAAAAATAACGTGGGGCATGATGTCAATTTCTATCTGTTTTTCCTGTAGTTGCTTGACTGCAGTGTCGATATCCTCAACGCGAAAATACACTGTGGCCTGTGATGCACCTTTTTCCAGCATCAACCTGGTACCCTGGAAATCAAAAAAGACAATGCCTGGTGGATCGAACTCCGCAATCATTCTGGCACCGAGAACATCGGTGTAAAATGCCTTTGATTCAGACAGGTCGTTCGCATTGATCGCAATCTGATGAATTTTTGTGAGTGCGAGTGAGTCTGCCATGAACAATCCCTTTCAACTAATTAGCTATGCTAACTATATTGATAGCATTGCTAACTATTGTCAAGATAATTTGTTAAGGTTGCGTCAAACGCTTCCTCACTCGCTGAACATGGCAGTTTTACCTTGAAGGACTACTAGGATGGATTCCATAGAAGATATCGCCTCCGGTTTGAATTCCGCAGCCATACACCTGATACGCCGGTTAAGAAAAGAAGATAGCAAGCTGAATGTGGGACCGGCCAGACTTTCTGCTCTTTCGGTACTCGTGTTTGGCGGGCCCTGCACTCTCTCGGAGCTGGCTGGTTATGAGCAGGTAACGTCCGCCACCATGTCCAGGGTGGTCTCTGGTCTGGAAGACAATCGATTGGCGAGAAGGAAACCATCCCCCGACGATGCCAGGGCGCTGCGAATTGAGGCCACAAAAAAGGGCCGCCAGCTAATGCTGAAAGGACAACAGGCCAGGGTGGATGGTTTAGTGAGGGAACTAAAACACTTGAATGAAAAAGATCTTAAATGCTTACATCAGGCAGTGAAGGTGTTAAAGCGAATTGAAAGGAAGGTATGATTGGCAATGCCGACGCATCAGCAATTCACCCTTATCCATGCCGGACATGACATAACGGATCTCCATTTGCTTTTTTGGATATTCATTATTGTTGCAGTTAGCTGGATTCTCGTTGGGTTTGGTGCTGGTTCAACAATCATGGGCGCAGATGCGCTGAGCAGCCTGCTGCCTATGCTGTATCAGCTGACAGCGTCCGGTGGTGATATTCAAGCCATGGCCTATCGGACAGATATGTTCGGTGGTATGAATTACCTGGGGGGATACGGTATTCTCCCCTTGAGTGTCCTGTTGGCGAAGCTGCAGATTCCGCCTCTCACCAGTCTCAACATCACCTTTTTTCTGTTTCATTGCTGTTACTGCTTCCTGGGTGTTCAGGCGGTATTTAAATGGTCCCGTGAACCGAAAAATTTCAGTGTGGAACGAATACCCACTGTTGTTTTCCTTGTCATGTTTATCGGTTTTAGCCCGATGCTGGCTTATCGAATTAATGAGGGACATCAAAATCTGTTTCTCGGTTTGCTCCTTCTTCAGGCACTGCTCGCATTATGGCTCTGTCATCGCGCCGGGCAGTTGTCGATGACTGTGCTGCTGATCTCGCTCTTTTCAATCGTCCATGGTCTCTCTGCGCCCGGCTTTCAAATGCTTGTTTATGGCGCTGTGTTTGCAGCCCCGGTATTCTGTAGCATTTTGTTTCGCCAGGGTAATGTTAAGTTCAGGCCACTGTCTCTGGCGGTGGTACTGGCAGTCTTTCTACTGGCCTGTTTGCTGGCGGCACCGGTTCTGTTCGAAATGATTGCTTTTGCAGGCGGACCGGATGCGAGCCGTAATATGGGTGGTGAAGTCGCAATTTACACCTTTCTGACGAATCAGATGCACGATTGGTTTAGTGCACTCTTCTGGTACCGCATCCCCGCGACCGGACGTCCTGGTAACTTCGACCACGAAATTCTTTACGGTGTCGGTCCGCTATTGCTGATGAGTTTTTATGTCCTTGCTTCCGGCCGATACCTGCCATTTGCAGGGTTTCTTGGTTCAGTCTTTCTTTGCCTGGTAGTGAGCAACAACATTTCTCCCCTGTCTGATCTGCTGTTACAAGTTGTTCCACCATTGGCAGACTTCAGGGTCCCCGCTCGCTCAGTAATGCCGGTTATCCTGATCTGGTCCTGCTATGTTGCGAACTGTATTTTAGTCGATGTTTCCCGGTTGGCAGTCACGCTGTCTCCGGTAAAACCATTGCTGCTGGCATTCGCAGTTGCTGCGGCGATCAGCTTTTCTTCTGCTGCGTCGTTAAATACTGCCTCGTTCAAAGAAATATTGCTCTGGTGCATCGTCGCCATTACGTGTATTACTTTATGGATCCTGTTGCGAAACATGGATTTGGAAGAACCGGCGTCCGCGTTAACCGGGACGAAAATTCGCGCTTCTGCAACCATGGTAATGTCGATTCCGATTTTTGGATTGCTGCTTATTGGCTTGATGAGTTTGTTGGCATTCAAGAGCATTAACCAACTTGAAAAATCTTTCGACCGGGTCATCGACGCGAATCGGCAGCTGGGTGAAACCATTCTGCGAATACACCCTGAACTTGGACAGGTACTCACTCGAATATCGATTCCAACAACAGACCTGCTGCTTTCAAGTGCCGGAGGATTGCCGTCAATCAATGGCTACGGTTTCCCTCTGAAATCGTTCTCTGTTACGACCCAGTCTCTAATGGAACAACCTTTTTCCGCTACCCGGGGCGCCTTCGACATCGTGCCTGAGAACATCGCTTTTCCGACGTTACAGCAGCTTTACAACATATGTTGCGTCGTTGAATTCGAAGGCGACAGGGTGTCCGTCAGGGATCAGCCCACAACTCCCGGCGCGATCTGGACCAGTGTTACGATCAGGGTTCGCACCTCTGAGGAACAGCTTCTCGAATCGTTATCAGCGTCGATCCAGCGATCGTCAGACTGGCATCGTGTTCAGTATCGACGGGGCGAAGCAGAGCAGACGGTAAACTTCAGCCCTGACTGCGACACATTATCTTTTCAAGTGCCAGTCGCGGACGAAAAAATGATGGTCTTCGGCATCGAGAACAGTGGGGCCAGTGAATGCCCCGTTTCCGTTGCCACGACATTCGCGTCCACCCTGGTTGTGACCGTGGTCAACGATGGGGAATTTAGCAGGGTTGAGACCTATACCGGCAATGGTAGCCTGCTCGGTTTCGTGATGCCTGCAGGTACGACCGGGGTCATCGTAGAATCAGTAAGCCCCGTCGCGCCGGTTGCCAACTTTGTGTTCTGGATCGGCTGTTTGATTCTGTTTGTCATATTGGGTGAGTTTATTTGGGACCAGCGGCACAACAAAAGGGTATAATCGAGAGCTGCCATGGAGAGCTAATCTGTCGGAGGGAACTGATCATGGACATTTCAGCTCATACGATTGGAAGAAGATACTGACTGGACTGAGATTGTGGATCAGCTTGACTCCAGACTTCGTCACCGTTCGTGAGTCAAATCCGTATCAGTTCAATTGTGCCAACAAAAAATCCCGCATCTCAGAATAAACCTGGATAGATTCAGGCGATGTCAGATTGAATGCATAACCCGCGTGTGATAATCCTTCATACACGTTCAAGTCAGCGACGACACCGGCAGCCCGGAGTTTCCGATGTGTTCTTGCCGTGTCACTTAGAAACATGTCACGTGTACCTGTGACAAGGTAGGTTGGCGGAAACCCACTGAAATTACCGTACACCGGTGAAATAAAGGGATCTTGCATATCGTGGCCATCTGCATAGAGTCGTGCAGCAGCACCAAGCAAGCCATCGTAGGTCACCAGTACACGATCCAAGCCCTCATTGGTAAAGAGCGTATCTCCGGTCTTGGTCAGGTCAGCCCAGGGTGTACCGGCATAGATGGCGCCAGGTAGCTGCAGGCCCAGTGCTTTGAATTTATGTACGGCAGCCAGAGCAAGACCACCTCCGGCCGATGTACCGCCAATGGCGATGGATTTGGCTGCTTTTTTCTCGTCCAGCAGGTGTTTGTAGACAACGACCACGTCATCCACAGCAGAGGGAAACGGGTCCTTCGGTGGCATGCGATAATCAACTGAGATCACGCGGATTTTCGACGTACTGGCAATGACTGCCGCTTCCGATACGCTGCCATCACCACCACCAAAGACATAGGCACCGCCGTGAACATAGAGGAACATACTGTTGGAAAATCGCGGATCTACTTTTGCCGGATCAACATGATAAATCGTGATGCCTTCTATCTTGTGCTTCTTGATCGATACACCCAGTGAGGTTGCCAGTTTTAGTGCCGAGGCGTCCCGGCTGGATGATGTTGCTTTTATCATCTCACCCCAATTAATTGTTTTCTCGTCAGTGAACATGTTGCGAGCTGCCGCAGGGTCAGGCAGGGGTGTTGATGCTATGGACTGGCGTATTTTCTCACTGGCACCAGCAGGAGCAGGTACCATTCTGGATTTGATATCCCAGACCTGATCTTCCGCAGAAGAGGAGAAGCATAGCGTTAACATGCTTAACAGGAGAGTGAACCTAATAATTTTTGGCTTGGATTTCATATTCCATATCTCGTTTGCAGTTTTTGTGGATCAGTGTTTAGAAATTTGTTGTGCTTCAATTCAAGTCTCTTTCTTTTGTCCCAACCACTAACCAGAGTGGGTCCGCGTTCGGTGGTGATCGATCAACGGTCTCGATGCTGCTGAACTCTCCTGCCTGGTGCATATAGGCGGAAACCAGGCGAAAACGATCCGCCGGTGGCAGCACGTGGAAAGCGTAAATCGCTTTGGTGGGGAACAGGCGATGTGACATCGCGACAATACATTTACCGCCCGGTGAGAGGATTCTGCTTATCTCCTTAAAAACCTCAAATGGTCTGATCAGGTACTGTATGGAGACGGCAATTGTAACGGCATCAAAACTGTGGTCGGCAAAGTCGAGTTGCGGATTGTCGTTGAGGTTTTGTACGACGTAAGAATCAAGCTGCGGGTTGCCTTTCAGTTCGTCGGCATTCATCCCAAGCCCTGCCACCTGATGGTAATTGATTTCCTGGGGCAGATGGGAGATCCATGATGACATCAGGTCGAGCAGGCGAAACGACCCGGGAAGCGTTTCTCGATAATAATGGGTCAGGTTGTGGATGGTGGCATCGTCGATATGAGTCGTGAACCTGGGAGACTCATAAAACAACTCATCGGAAGATTCATCTTCTCTTTCGAAGAATTGATCTGGCAGGTTATCGTGAAAGTTGTTCATCCGTAGTAATTGCCTGGGTTTTTTTTCGAGTGTACTGGCTGTGAGTTTCGGCGTAAACCGGTACGAGCATCCTGAGAAAAAAGGGTCACCGTTGCATTGCATCCGTAAGTGATTTGTACGACGGTTTGTAAGACAATGTTACAACTCAGAAATTACAACCCGGAAGCCAGGGTAGGTTGTATTGGGAGTGAACCAGGGCAATGGAGAACCAAACAGTCATTTGTGGTGCAGGCCTGGCCGGAATCGCCACAGCCTACTACCTTAGTGTTAAGTATGGGCAGAAGGATATCGTTCTACTCGATCGGTTTCTTCCGATGTCTTTCACAACCAGTAAGTCGGGAGAAAACTACCGTGACTACTGGCCCCATGCGTGCATGACAGAGTTCGTGACCCATAGCCTGGATTTAATGCATGAGTTACAGGCAGGCGATGCATTTGAGATGCGTGAAATTGGCTACGACTTCATCAGCGAACACAAGGCAGAATTATTTCCTTCGTCATATGAAACTTCTTATGGCGAAACTACTGATGGACAAGAGAAGGAACCGAGTAATTATCTGGTAAGGATTACAGACAGGGAACTCCTGGCATACAGCAAGCCTTATCTTGCAGATTCTGTTAACCAGGTTGTGCATGTGAAGCGGGCCGGTGTCCTTGATGTGAACGCGCTTGGGTCTTTGTTACTGGGCAAAGCAAGAAAAGCAGGCGTGGTATTCAGGCAAGCACGAATCGAAGGTGTAAGCCAGGGGCCAGGGTCGGGTTTCAATATGTCTCTTGCCAATGGTGATAAAATTTCTACCCAACAGCTGGTGATAGCGGCCGGTCCATTCATCGGCGAACTAGCAAGCATGCTGGGGGTCGAGCTAAGAGTAGAAAATTATCTGCAGCATAAAATTGTTATTCCCGACCCGGCAAATGCAGTTCCCCTTGATATGCCATTTTCGATCTTTGCGGATTCCCAATACCTCCGCTGGACTGACGAAGAAAGGCTGATGATGGTGGGTGACAAGGAATATGCCCATTTGCTGGCCGAGTTTCCTCCCGGACTGCATATAAAGCCGGAAGGCCGCAACCAGATTAAATTAGGCTGGGCATTTAATCGACAGCCAGAGAAAGCATCATGGGACCCCGGCAGCAATCCGGAATTTGCAGATATTGTCCTCAGGGGCGCAAGCCGCTTTGTTCCCTCGCTTGAACAATATGTAGCCCGGGTACCAACGCCCATCAGCCACTTTTCCGGGTACTACACGCGAACCAGGGAAAACTGGCCGATAATCGGGCCCCTCGAGATTGAGGGCTTGCATGTGGTTGGAGCGCTCTCTGGCTATGGCACTATGTCTGCCTGCAGTGCCGGTGAACTTTGCGCGGACTATATGAATGATATGGACAACACGTCATTGCCTGGTTATGCCAGATACTTTCACCCCAGGCGGTATGAGGACGTTAAAATACAACGTGAAATAGATGCCATATCAAGTGACGGTCAACTCTGAGAAATCTCCAGCAGAGTATGTAACAGCACCTGGCATCCTGCAGCACAGTGATCCATGGTGGCATGTTCCACCTCGTTGTGGCTGATACCATCCTTACAAGGGATGAAAATCATTGATGTGGGAATGACCTGTGCCATATAGCTGGCATCGTGACCAGCCCCGGTGATCATCTTCTGGTAGGGGAAACCGAGATTTTGCACAACCTTGTGTACTGCTTCGACGCAGTTCTCATCGAATGCCCTGGCTGGGTATTTCCAATAACCATCAACACGGGTGTCACATTGATTGGAAAGTGTTTTTGTAAAGTTTATTAACTGCTGTTCCATCTCTTCCAGGGTGGCGTTGTCTGGATGTCGCAGGTCGACAGAAAAAACAACTTTACCTGGAATGGTATTGGGTGAACCTGGATAGCAATCAAACATTCCCACTGTGCCGCATCCGGACGGTGTATTTACTTCGGCGATTGACTTCACTTTTAGTGCTATCTCGGCGGCAGCCATCAACGCGTCCTGACGGATCGGCATGGGTGTGGTGCCTGCGTGGGACTCTTTTCCGGTTACCGTGACGGTATACCAGCGTATCCCTTGCTGGTGGGTTACTACCCCAATCAGGTCGTTTGCGTCTTCGAGGATAGGACCTTGTTCAATATGCACTTCAATATAAGCCCTGGCATTTGGGATGGTCGCAGGTTTATTGCCCTTGTAATCAATTCTGCTGAGTTCGTCTACAAACCTTAGCCCGTCAGCGTCACGGCAATCGTATATGTCATTGAGTTCGAAGGCCCCGGCGACAACGCCCGAACCAACCATGGCTGGTTGAAAGCGCGAACCTTCTTCGTTAGTCCAGACAACGAGTTGGATCGGATGGCTGGTTTCTATCTGGTGGTCGTTTAGAGTTCGAATAACTTCCAGACCGGACAAGACGCCATAAACACCATCGAATTTTCCACCGGTTGGCTGGGTGTCCAGATGGCTGCCTGTCATCACAGGCTGATTTTTTACTTTTCCTGGTCGTGTGGAGAAAATATTGCCCATTTCATCCACTTCGATCTTGCACTTAGCCTCTCTGCACCACTGAACCAGAAGGTCGCGTGCCTGCTTGTCCAGGTCTGTTAACGCGAGCCTGGCGCAACCGCCTTTTTCAGTCGCACCTATTTCGGCCATTTCCATGATGGATTGCCAGAGTCGTTCGCTGTTTATCGATAGGTTTTCCATTGAGTGGATACCGGGTACACAGAAATTGCGTGTGAAGAGGTATAAATAACGGAAATTCGTGGCGCTTGTCAATCCGTGCAGCGTCACTAACCCACTGTCTGAACATGGATCACAGGGCCAGTTTTGCATATCACCGATGTTATCGAGTTGTATAGTGTCTAAAACGATATAAAGTTGTGTAGAAGTGGTTTATGATTTTATAACAAATGTAAAACAGGGAAGTTTAGTGCGGATTTCTGAAGACAATACCTGTGCTGCTAACCAAATAAATCAAAAAGTACCCGCCCGGGCATTGTTGCTCTCACTTGCTGTCGGCTTGATGATGGGCTGCAGTAATGAAACAGAGCAGATTGAAACAGCAGCACCAGCGGTTTCTGTCTACGTCGTAAGTTCTGAGGAGGTAGGCGTATACCTGGAATTTGTTGCCCGGACCGAGGCTTACCAGTCTGCCGATATCCAGGCGAGAGTCGAAGGTGAATTGATTAAACGTGAGTTCAAGGAAGGAACCCTGGTTGAGAAAGACCAGCTCCTGTTCAAGATTGACCCGGTAGAATACCAGGCATCGCTCACCAAGGTGGAAGCTGAAGTATCCAGCAGTACAGTGGGTGCCGAAAATGCGAGCCGCAATCTCAAACGCGGCGAAGAATTGTCAAGAACGGGTTTCATCTCCCAGGCTGATTTGGACAAACTGGTTACGACGGCAACCCAGGCAAACGCTGCGGTTCAATCAGCCAGGGCATCAGTCGAAAAAGCAACCCTTAACTTGGCGTTTACAGAGATCAGGGCACCCTTTGCGGGTAGGATCGGTAAGGCAAACTATGATGTGGGGAGTATCGTGGGACCCCAGAGCAATGCGCTTGCAACCATCAACGCCGTAGACCCGATCAATGTCAGCTTTCAACTGGACGAAGGTCGCTATCTCACTTATTTACAGAATGTACAGCAGCAAGGTGAAGAGGGGGTTGCTGAACTGACTTTACGACTGCCCAACGATACCCAGTATGCCGAGACCGGAACGATTAATTTTGCGGATACTAGTATTGATGAAAGTATGGGTACCATTGGTTTACGAGCCGAGTTTCCCAATCCTGATGGGCTGGTGTTGCCGGGCCTGTTCGTCACGTTAATGATAGAAGGTCAGGATAAGAAGCCCATGTCCCTGATACCGCAGGTAGCAGTACAGAAAAACCAGCAAGGCACATTTGTACTGGTGGTCGATGCAGAGAACAAGGTTGTTGCCCGGGTGATAAAGCTCGAACGTCGAATCAATGCCATGTGGGCCGTAGAAACCGGGTTGCAGGATGGTGAGCGCATCATTATTGAGGGTCTGCAGAAGGTGCGGCCAGGTGTTGTCGTTAGTCCCATTGACAAAACCGTGGACAAGTTATCGGGCACAATTTTACCTTGAAGAACTAACAGGGCCAGACAATGATCTCCAAGGTCTTTATCCATCGACCCAAGTTTGCATTTGTAATATCCATTGTTATCACCATCGCCGGTCTGATTTCGATGGTTCTGCTACCGGTCAATATGTATCCGGAAATTACTCCACCCCAGGTGCAGGTTACCACGGTGTATCCTGGCGCAAGTGCGCAGGTTGTCGAAGAGTCAGTCGTCCGTCCCATCGAAGAGCAGCTCAATGGGGTGGAAGACATGATGTATATCGAATCCACGTCTTCCAACAATGGAAGTGCCAACATCACGGTTTATTTCAAGGTCGGCACCGACTCAAACCAGGCACAGGTGAATGTACAAAACCGCGTATCCCTTGCAGAGAATTCACTGCCTGAGGAAGTAAAGCGACAGGGTGTCGCCGTCAAGAAACAATCCAGCAGTATGCTCATGGGTATTACGCTGTATTCCGAAACGGATGCGATTGACGATATTTTCCTGAGCAACTATGTGACTAACTACCTCACGGAGCCACTAGGCCGCATTCCGGGGATCGCAGCGGCCACAGTGATGGGAGAAAAAACCTATTCCATGCGCATATGGATGCGGCCAGACAAGATGTCCTCGTTGGGGATCACCGTTGGAGATGTCCAGGCCAGTTTAAGAGAACAAAACCTGATTGTCGCGGCAGGCAAGTTAGGTGCGAGTCCGTCGCCAGCGAATCAGCAGTTTGAATATTCGATCCAGGCCCAGGGTCGTCTCAGAACTCCTGAAGAGTTTGGCCAGACCATTCTGCGTGCCAGGCGGGATGGTAACTTTGTGCGTCTGGCAGATGTTGCACGGATTGAATTAGCATCCCAGGATTATGGGATTGCCGCCAGGCGAAACAACCGAGACACGGCATTTCTGGTGATCTATCAACTGCCGGAGGCTAACGCGGGCCAGGTGGCCAGACTGGTTAAGGCAGAGATGGCGCAACTGGCGACCAGATTCCCTGATGGATTACACTACGACATACCTTTTGACACCACAAAGTTTATCGAGCGATCGATAAACGAAGTCATTGTCACCCTGTTCCAGGCAGTGGCGCTGGTGATTCTGGTGGTTTTTTTGTTTTTACAAAACTTGCGGGCAACTCTTATCCCTGCTATTGCGATTCCCGTTTCACTGATCGGTACCTTCGCGTTCATGAATGTCATGGGCTACTCCATCAACACCATCACGTTATTTGGCCTGGTGCTGGCCATCGGTATCGTTGTTGATGATGCAATCATAGTGATCGAAAACGTTGAGCGTATCCTGAAAGAGGAAAAACTGCCCATCAAACAGGCTGTTGAAAAGGCGATGCAACAGGTGACAGGTCCAATAATTGCGACCACACTGGTATTGATGGCTGTTTTTGTTCCTGTGGCATTTATGCCGGGCATCACTGGTGAGCTGTACAAACAGTTTTCTGTCACCATTTCCTTTGCGGTGCTTATTTCGTCTGTCAATGCTCTGACCCTGAGCCCCGCATTGTGCAGCGTGCTGTTAGGAGGAGGGATGAAACCGATAAGAGCCCTGACGTTTATTGAAGTTGGGATTAGCCGACTGACAAGTGGCTATACCTTGGTTGTGGGTGGCCTGTTAAGTCGCGCGGGTCGGTTTGGATTGTTCGCGCTTGTTCTTTTCATTGCAACCGGCTGGTTAATGTCATCTGTGCCGACATCATTTGTTCCCGGTGAAGACCAGGGATATCTTTTTGTTGACGTCCAGTTACCCGACGCGGCATCCACGAATCGTACCGAAAGGGTCATGGAAAAAATCACCAGAACTGTTTTAGCTGACCCGGCGGTAACTGATATTATTACAGTGGCAGGTTCTTCGCTCTTAGGCGGCCCCGCTTCGAACAATGGTTTGGCGATTATTGTCTTAAAGGACTGGGAGGAGCGGACTGATCCGAGCCTGAGTCTGCGAAGCATTATTTACAGGTTAATGGGCCAGCTCTGGAGCATGCCGGATGCCCAGATCATGGTCTTTAACCCGCCTCCCATTCCTGGCCTGGGAACCAGTTCCGGGTTCGAGTTCAGGCTTCAGGACAGTGAGGGTCGTGATCCAGCCTTGCTGGCGCAAATCATGAATGGATTGATATATGATGCGAATCAGGACCCAACCTTAAGCCGAGTGTTCAGCACCTTCCGCGCTAATGTACCGCAGTACTTTATCGAGATAGATCGCAATAAGGCAAAAGCGCAGGGTGTCGCGCTCAGCGATGTATTCCTGACATTGCAGGGTCAACTGGGATCGTTGTACATCAACGACTTTAATCAGTTTGGTCGTACCTATCGGGTGATGATCCAGGCAGAAGGTGAGTTTCGTGCCGAACCGTTGGACTTGAGGCACTACTATGTTCGAAACACCGATGGGGATATGGTGCCATTGAGTACCCTTGGTTCACTTCAACCAATCCTCGGACCGAGCAGCATCAATCACTTTAATCTTTATCGAAGTGCGAGCATTACTGGCCAATCAACCGCAGGTCATTCCAGCGGTGAGGCCATATCGGCAATGCAGGCACTGGCTGAAAATCTGCCTGCCGGTTATGTCTATGACTGGGCAGGCCAATCACGTCAAGAGATTGAGGCTGGTGATATTGCACCGATACTGATGGCTCTGGCGATTATCTTTGTCTACCTGTTTTTAGTTGCTCAGTACGAGAGCTGGTCGATTCCTTTTTCGGTAATCGGTGCAGTTCCGTTGGCCTTGTTCGGTGCGATACTGGCGCTTTACCTGGTCGGAATGGCTAACAACATCTATGCGCAGGTTGGGCTGGTACTTCTAATCGGTTTGTCGACAAAAACAGCCATACTCATTGTAGAGTTCGCCATGGATCTCCGGTCATCGGGGGAGAGTATTTTGAGTGCTGCGACAAACGCCGCGCGACTTCGCTTCAGGGCTGTGTTAATGACAGCTTTTTCGTTTGTGCTGGGAGTTTTACCGCTTGTGTTTGCAACCGGTGCTGGTGCAGCAAGTCGAGTTTCACTGGGGGTCACGGTGTTGGCAGGAATGTTGGCTGCCACCCTGTTGGGTACGCTGCTGATACCAGTGTTTTACCTGTTGGTACAGGGGTTGCGGGAACGTATCAAGGGTGTGCCGGGAGTCTCGGGAACCTCTGATTTTACCTAGTCAGAGGTTCCCTAACAGCCTGCCAGGGCTACTCCCTGTCAGGATCTGTCACCTCGTATTCGTCGGCGATCTCGTTCACCGTGTAGATCCCGCCGGTTTTTGCAATAACGTTGTCGTCCATAGCCAGGGCAGCAATGACGCGTCCTGAAAAACGCACGGACTGTGCAACTTCAGGATCCAAAGGTGGCATTTTACCTGACGCTACCTGCTCCAGGATGAATTCTGTTTTTACTTTCGACGGTGACAGGGACAACGCCACGCAGTTATATTCTCTTAGTTCTTTGGCGAAATCCTCTGCCATTCGATCGACACCGGCCTTACCCACACCGTAGGATGTGCTGAATACGTAGCCCCGCCCACCTCTTGACGAGATATTCACAATCAGACCGCTACGCTGTCTCACCATCATGGGCGCGCCCAGAACTGATGCGACATAGTATCCCCGCAAGCCAACACCGCACTGGTCGTCCCAGACTGAGATAGGATGTTCCCAGAATCCACCCGTCAGTGCCGGGGGATTCGGGATCTGGTAGACGTTATTGACCAGAATATCGAGCCGATGCTGCTCACGTTCAACCTGTTCGAACAAGCTGCGCACCTCGGCATCGTTGTTGTGATCCACTCTTACCGGGATACCTTTACCGCCAAATTCGGTGACTGCTGCAGCGGTCGCTTCAATGGTCAGCTTGCCTGGAGGGTGCTGAGAACGACTGCTGCGCCCGGTGACGTACACGGTAGCACCATGCTCACCCAGACCTTCTGCGATACCCTTACCAATGCCGCGGGATGCACCGGTCACAACGGCGACTTTACCTTTCAGGTCCTGCATGGTTTTGGCTGCTCCTTTTCGTGAACATGATGAACATCATTCACACTGTGAATTTCGGAACAGTATACTTAATCAACGTGTATCAACGTATATAAACACGATTACTGTAACTCGACTCCGTAATCCCGCGTCCTTATACTCTGACGAGATAAATTTTATCAACAATCAATTCAATCAGTGTAGTTGCGATGACAGAATCAAATTCCAGCGAAAATCAGGACCCGATACTAGATGTACTGGTGGTAGGTGCTGGATTCTCCGGTATGTACCTTGTACAAAAACTCAGGTCCCTGGGCGTCAGTTTTCGAGTACTCGAACAGGGAAGTGATATCGGCGGTACCTGGTACTGGAATCGCTACCCCGGTGCACGTTGCGATATACCCACTATCGAGTATTCCTACAGTTTTGACCCGGAGCTTGAGCAATCCTGGGACTGGCAGGAACTGATGGCGGCGCAGCCCGAGATTCTAACCTACGCGAATCATGTCGCAGATCGCTATGACCTGCGTCGTGATATCGAATTCAATACCCGGGTGAGTGCCGCCACATTCGACGAATCCGAAGCCTGCTGGCGGGTAGAAACCAGTAGTGGCGATACTTGCAGGGAGTATGCGGCGAGATTTTTTATTATGGCCACTGGCTGCCTGTCTGTGCCTAACTGGCCTGATATTGACGGCCGGAACAGCTATGAGGGCAGAGTCATGCACACTGGCCTGTGGCCTCACGAGAAGGTTGATTTTACCGGCCAGCGAGTGGGGATTATCGGTGCCGGTTCATCAGCGGTGCAGTCCATCCCTGTCATCGCAGAGACAGCCGAGCAGCTCACGATATTTCAACGCACACCTGTCTACACGTTTCCCGCTGGCAATCAACCGCTGGATGATGAGTTTCGGGGTGACATCAAATCGCGTTATGCCGAGATACGCGCTGCCCAGCGTGAATCATTTGCAGGCATGGCGTTGTATGGCGTCATGGGGCGACTGCAGGAAGTGGGTACCGATAAGATCGGGGATTGTGACGAAGCAGAGCGCCTGCAACGATTGGCAAAAGAGGGTCTGACCTCCCTTAGACGTTACGCTGATGTGGGTGTGGATCTCGCCGCGAACGAGATGGCCTGTGACCTGTACCGTCAATATGTGCGAGATGTGGTTGATGATCAGGACACAGCTCAGGCGCTTATGCCTCGGGGCTACCCCATTGGTTGTAAGAGACAGGTGGTTGACATTGGTTACTACGAAGCCTTTAACCAGGACAACGTGGTGCTTGTCGACCTGCGTAAAGAACAGATTGACTCTATTAACAAAACCGGCATTGCCACCTCGGCTGGTCAGTACGATTTTGATATGTTGATCTACGCCACCGGCTTTGACGCCATGACTGGCGCGATAAACAGCGTAAATATTCGCGGTCGCGATGGTGAAGCCCTTAAGGATCACTGGCATGCCGGGCCGAAAAGCTACCTCGGGCTGCAGATTGCAGGTTTCCCTAATCTGTTTACTGTCACTGGACCCGGTAGCCCATCTGTCCTCTCTAATATGATGGTCTCGATTGAACAGCACTGTGATTGGATAGCCAGTTGTATTGCTCACCTGAATGCCAATGGCATTTCCACCATTGAGGCAGAACCGCAAGCACAGGAGCGCTGGGTAGAGCATGTCAATCAGGTCGCGAGCAATACCATGCTGACCACACCGAGCTGTAACTCCTGGTATCTCGGGGCGAATATTCCTGGCAAGTCGCGGGTGTTCATGCCTTATGTGGGTGGCGTCGGTGCCTATCGGGACAGGTGCGACGCGGTGGCGAGAAACGGTTATGAAGGTTTTGTACTTGCCTGATTGCAGGTAAAATAGTTACCGTTACAGGCTTGTACGGGGCAGTAACGACCCTACTGCGTAAAAGGAGATACATGTGACGTTAACTTCAGATGCTTCCAGCCAAGAGGAACCTGAACCGGTGTGGGATGCTTTGATCATTGGTGCCGGATTTAATGGGGTGTACCAGCTTCACCGGCTGCGCCAGGAGGGGTTTTCTGTTCGCTTGGTTGAGGCTGGAGCAGGGCTAGGGGGTATCTGGCACTGGAATTGTTATCCGGGTGCCAGGGTGGACTCACACGTTCCCAACTATGAATTCTCGATTCCTGAACTGTGGCAGGACTGGACCTGGACCGAAAGATTTCCTGGGGTTGATGAATTGCGGCGTTATTTTGATTACGTCGACAGAAAGTTGGACCTGAGCCGTGATATCGAGTTTAACACCCGGGTCACCTCCGCCGAATTTGACGTGGATAGCAACCATTGGCTGGTGGGTACGGGCGATGGCCGTACTATCAGAACGCGTTTTTTAATACCCTGCCTTGGCTTTGCCGCAAAAACCTATATTCCTGAATTTGTCGGGCTGCAGACGTTTGAGGGTATCTGCCATCACACGGGTACCTGGCCACAGGATGGTCTGGATCTGGCCGGTAAGCGAGTCGGTGTCATTGGCACGGGTGCGAGTGGCGTCCAGGTCATACAGGAAGCGGCGAAGGTGGCATCTCACTTGACTGTATTTCAACGCACGCCGATGTTGGCGTTGCCCATGCAACAGCAAAAGCTTGACGCCGAGAGCCAACAACGCAATAAAAAGAACTATGCCGAGCAGTTTCGTAAACGCGCAGAAGCCAGTTCCTCGTTCTTCGATATCACGGCAGATAATCGGGCGGCGCACGAGGTGCCCACGGCAGAGCGGCTTGAAGTCTTCGAGGCGGCGTGGGAAAAAGGCGGTTTCCATTTTTGGGCCGGAACGTTCAGCGATATCCTCACGAGTGAAGAATCCAACCGCCTTGCTTACGATTTTTGGCGCGACAAGACCCGCGCCAGGATCAATGATCCAACCCTGATCGAAAAGCTCGCACCCACCGAACCATTACATCCGTTTGGTTGCAAACGTCCGTCGCTGGAACAGAACTTTTACGAGGTTTTTAACCAGGACAATGTCACCCTGGTGGATCTGCGCGCAGCCCCGATCCAGGAAATCACTCCCACGGGTGTGCTCACACCTGACGATTTACATGATCTTGATGTGCTGGTACTGGCAACGGGGTTTGATAACAGTACAGGTGGTCTGACCCAGATCGATCTGAGAGGAACCCATGGCCAATCGATGAAAGAATGCTGGGCGAATGGCGTCAAGACGCATCTTGGATATGCGGTACCCCATTTTCCTAACTTGCTGATGCTCTATGGTGCACAGAGTCCAACCGCGTTTTGCAATGGTCCGACCTGTGCTGAGCTACAGGGCGAATGGGTTGTTGACTGTCTGACCTATCTCCGCGATAACCAGCACACTCGCATAGAAGCCACGGACGAAGCCGCAGAAACCTGGGGACAACTGCTCGACGAAGTAGCCAACAGTACGCTGCTGCCGCAAGCGGATTCCTGGTACATGGGCGCTAACATTCCCGGCAAGCATCGGGAGCTTTTGTACTATCCGATGGTACAGGACTATCTGTCCCAATGTCGCAGTGCCGTGAATAACAATTACGAAGGATTCGAATTGAGCTGATGTCAGCAATGGTGGGCGCAATGTTATAATTGTGCCTCTTAGCTAATGCTTCAGTCAGGTAAGTTATGGAAACTATCTGGGTAGTAGTCGCGTTTTTTTGCGGGTTCCTGGTAAAGCAAATAAATCTTCCTCCGCTCATCGGTTACCTCGCGGCTGGTTTTGCGCTTCACGCGCTCGGGGTTCAGCCGGACAATTCGCTTACATTCCTGTCTGACCTGGGCGTGACCCTCCTGCTGTTTACGATTGGCTTAAAGCTTAATATCAGCAATTTGCTAAAACCGGAAATTTGGGCTGGCGCAGTGGGTCACATGGGTATGATCATACTGCTGACTACTATCAACAGTCTTGTTCTGGGTTACTTTGGGTTTAAGTACTTTATCGATCTCCAATGGTTGACGGCGGCACTGATTGGTTTTGCAGTGGCCTTTAGCAGCACGGTGTGTGCGGTTAAAATCCTCGAAGACAGGGGTGAAATGAGTTCCCGCCATGGACAGGTCGCGATCGGAATTCTAATCATCCAGGATATCGCGGCAGTTGTTTTTGTTTCATTCTCAGCAGGTGAACCCCCGTCATTGTGGGCATTGACATTATTCCTACTGCCTTTGTTGATACCGCTGGTGTCCAGGTTGCTGCGACTCAGTGGTCATGGCGAGTTGTTGCCGCTTGCCGGACTCTTTCTGGCTATCACGGGCGGGGAGCTTTTCGAGTTGGTCGGGTTGAAGGCTCACTTTGGTGCCCTGGTTATCGCAGTACTGATAAGCAGGGACGAAAAAGCGGAAGAACTGGCGAAATCATTACTCGCCTTTAAAGACCTTTTTCTGATTGGTTTTTTCCTGTCCATCGGTTTTACAGCGCTCCCCACTGTCGATATGTTAGGTGTTGCACTGATTATGGCAGTTGCGCTTCCCTTTAAGGCCGGGCTGTTCTACCTCTGGCTTACACGGCTGAAACTTCGTAGTCGTAGTGCTTTTCTGACGGCGCTGAGCCTGGCCAATTACAGCGAGTTCGGCCTGATAGTGTGTTCGGTCAGTGTCAGTTATGGGTTGCTGGAACCCCAGTGGCTGGTGATTATGGCCCTGGCTGTAGCCATCTCGTTTATCTTTTCAAGTATTGTCAATATCCCGGCACATGCACTCTATGCACGCTGGAGGGGGCGGATTAGTCGCTTCGAACGACCAGAACGTCTGCCGGAGGACAGTTTTTCCCATCCTGACGATGCGGTGATACTCGTGATAGGGATGGGGCGGGTCGGCACAGGTGCTTATGATATGTTTCACAATAGCCTGGATAAGAATGTCTGTGGCATCGAGGTTGATCCGCAAAGAGTTACTGCGCATTGCAGCGATGGTCGCAAGGTGATCGCGGCTGACGCAGAAGATCCTGAATTCTGGGCACAGGTTGAGCTACGAACTGTTAACCTGATTATGCTCGCCATGCCGAACTACCTGGATATTATTGAAGTTGTGAAACAACTTCAAAGCGCCGGGTACCTGGGTAAAACGGCGGGAATTGCCCGCTACGAGGATGAAAAGGAAAAGCTCCTGGCATCGGGTATCGATGTTGTGTTTGATTTCTATTTTGAAGCAGGTGCCGGGTTCGCTGATCAGAGTCTGCACTTGTTGGAGTAGCACGTTCTGTTTTTTTGTCATCTGTTGTTTGACTGGGGTATTCAATGAAAAATGTATTCGAGAAAGAGTATGTCGCGCCATGGGAAAAAGCGTTCGATCGGGTGCTTACGCCACTTGAAGATTTCATCCATCGACAAACCACCAGTGGCGTACTCCTTATGCTGTGTGCAATCGTTGCGCTGTTTATCGCTAACAGCCAGTGGAATGAGATCTATCACAATTTTCTTGAATTAAAATTCGTGATTGGAACAGAAGGTTTCCAGTTGTCGAAATCGGTACATCACTGGATCAACGATGGCTTGATGGCGGTCTTCTTTTTCGTTGTAGGGCTGGAGCTTAAAAGGGAAATCCTGGTGGGTGAGCTTGCCAATCCGAAGCAGGCGATCCTGCCAATCGTCGCAGCACTGGGAGGTATGCTGGTGCCGGTTTTGATCTACATTGGATTCAATACATCAGGGCACACGATCAGTGGCTGGGGAGTCCCAATGGCGACAGATATTGCTTTCGCGTTGGGTGCCCTTGCATTGCTGGGTAGCAGGGTGCCAAAAAACCTCCTCACCTTTCTGGTCGCTGTTGCCATTGTTGATGACCTGGGTGCAGTACTCGTCATTGCATTTTTTTACACCGAGACAATCAACCTGTTTGCCCTGGCTCTGGCGGCTATCACTTTGCTGATCCTTGTGAGCATGAATTTGGGCGGCATTCGAAATTCACTCCCCTACATGTTGCTGGGTATCGTGCTTTGGATAGCAACTTTAAAGAGTGGTGTTCATGCGACTCTTGCGGGTATTTTCCTAGCCTTTACCATCCCCATGCGGCCGAAGTTCGACCCGATACGATTTCTGGTGCACATTGACCAGCTGGTTGAGCGTATTAAACAGACATACCGGCGTGATGAAAACATTATTCGAAATGACCAGTTGCGAGCAGAGGTGTCTGCGCTGGAAAGGGGTGTGAAGCTGGTACAGGCACCTGCTCAAATGCTTGAAAGAACTTTCCATCTGCCCTCAGCTTACCTGGTCATTCCTATCTTCTCGTTGGCCAATGCAGGAATACCCATCGATTGGTCTTCAATCGGCGACACGCTTACTGACCCGGTTTCGATAGGTATAACCGCCGGGTTGGTACTGGGCAAGCTAATTGGTATAGCAGGGTTCTCCTGGATCGTAGTAAAAATGGGGGTTACCTCCCTGCCGGTCGATGTGAATTTCAAACACATCATCGGCGTTGCCTTGATGGGTGGCATAGGTTTCACGATGTCAATTTTTATCGCGGAATTAGCCTTCGCCCATCACGCGCAAGATCTGTTGATGGCTAAAACCGGTATTCTGATTGCTTCTGTTCTGGCAGGCGGGTCAGGTTTCCTCTGGCTGTATTTCACCTGTGATAAAAATGCGGATCGAGGGTGAGAGGAATTGCTTGCTCACAACACTTAATAGGCGTGTGTAAATACATACATATAGGTATGTTTAAAACACGCTTTGCTAGTGCAAGGGGCGTCCTTCCCCCAAGGGCGCCCCTTCTTTTTAGGTCTCCTTTGCAGTGTAACTTAAGTCTGTTGGGTATCTTTCCCCACGATTGCTCAGTCCAGCAAACATCCCGCGGTCCCAGATAGCAGTAGAGGCGTTATTCTGGTTCCAGTCCATGACATAGAGTCGGTGCTGGATTCGCCAGATGTCATTCTGCTTTGTAAAGTCATCCAGGTAGCGCCCAGCAACAATCATGTCGCTGTCGCCGTCTGGCGATGCGATTCTATGATAGGCATAACAGTAGCTTTCTACCTTCGCCGACGATGCAGTCTGGTCCAGAAAGTAATAATTACTGACACTGTGCAGGGTCGCGGCGAGGCCTTTCAGGGCGACAATGGTGTTTTTCACAAAATCCGTCGCGAGTCCGTTGTTGGCGCCGTAATCGAAGGTGGCATTTTCATGATAACAACTGGCGAGTAATGTTTCGTCACAGCGATCAATTGCCCTGCAATAGCGCATTATTATCTGGTGGATGTCCCGTTGGTCCAGTAAACCTCTGAGCTCAGAGTCCATGCTTTCCCCATTTGGTTGTTTAACTTGAGGTTAACATGGGTGAGAGCCCTGGTCTGCCCTTGTCTGTTCTTGTCAGAGGCTCTGCCTGGTTACGATTGCCAGGTTTGTTTGACGACCCTGGTGCCGGGTTGTCCGGGATTAATCCAATAGGCCCAGACGGCGCGAGCAAGGTTCAGTTCGAAGATTAAATCAGCCGGGTCGTACTGGAAGCTAATGGCGTTTTGCACATCAGCCTTTTTTTTGTCATTCTCAACTATTCTGGCGGACCCTGAAATTTGAAATTCTTCGTCATTTTCGCCCAGAAATGCGTGAATTGTATAGCGGCCATCGTTTTGAAGGTCGTGAGCCTTGACGGTCCTGCGGCTGACCGACAACCATAGATTACCCATGGTAAAAATAGGGCAGACAGGCGCCATCCTGGGTCTGCCATCTCTTGCAACCGTTGCAATGAACCCAATACCATCCTGGTCCGGAGTGCTACCGGGCTGGAGTCGGAGCCGTTCGGCTGCTGTCGCCCAGTCGGGATTAAGTTGGCTGAATTCTTTCCATGAAATCATTGTTAACCTCGTGCTGGAGATTGGTTCAGGTTTCTAAAATCCCTTTCCCCCATTATTTTTTTCCTTTCATCCGCGTTGAGTTGGAAGGAGGGTCCTTTCCGTGTTGGTACCACTATTTCAACTCCTGTTCCCGTGAAATCGTTCGTAGTTCTCAATAGCCTTTTGAACCATGGGCCGCCGTTTTCCTTCCGGTTTGCGTAGTTCAAACCCCGGATCTTTCTCCCCTGTCGCGCTGAGCAAATGCATTGTATGGGCGCTGTTGATATGGGCTTTGAATCCCTGGGTCTCCTGCATTTGATTGATGGCAAGCTTGATCATTCGCAACTGGAAGCTGTCGTTTTCTGCGACCCGCTGCGCATAGGCCAGGGTTTCCTCGTAAAGGCGCTCTTCTGGATAGGTGCGATTCACCAGTTCCAGCTTTTCAGCTTCGATGCCGTTGATAAACCTGCTTTCAAACAATAGTTCTTTTGCTTTGCGGGGATGCATATCCCAGGGCACTGAGAAGTATTGAAAATTGGTGCCGAGAAACATAGCGTCCTGGGCTGCGAAAATCATATCCATCGAAGATGCGACCATCCATCCTGCGAAGATGCAATAACCCTGGACAACGGCTATGGTAGGTTTTGGCAAGTCACGCCAGCGCAAAGTGAAATCAACGTAAAGATCCTTTGATCGACGATATCGCCCCCTGACACCGGGGGCGATAGGGCGTTCTTGCTGGTCGGCCATTTCGTCCGGGGTGCCGAGGTCGTGTCCGGCGCAAAAATGGTCTCCTTCTGCCATTAAAAGGATCACCTTGATGGCGTCGTCCTCGATTGCCTGGGTAAATGCCTGGTCCAGCTCTTCGAGCAATTTTCGGCTTTGCGCGTTTCGGTATTTTGGCCGGTTTAGAATTACCTTGCCCAATGCGCCTTCGGTTTGGAACTTAACATATTCGTAACTCATGTTGATTCTCCAGATGGTACCAACCGGACTATTTTGCTGCCTTGTTTATTTTCCAGCAGCAGGTACACCAGGCCGTCATACCCCACCTCGACATCGCGGATGCGTGCAAGATCCTTGATCAGGGTTTCTTTGTGCACCAGCTTGTTGCCATCGAACACCAGCCTGAATAATGAACTTCCCTTTAAGGAGCCGAGTAAGATGTTGTCCTGCCAGTGAACAAACTTATTTCCGTCATAAAACGCGAAACTCGATATTGCTGGCGAAGGGGTGATATCAATCAAAGTCTGTTCGACCGTACTGGTATCGAATTCTATGTTTTTATTCTTGTGCCGTTCGACTTTATTACCATCGTATTCTAGACCCAGGGATTGATAAGGCCAGCCGTAGTTCTTACCTGGCAAAAGTTCGTTGATTTCATCACCACCACGAGGTCCCATTTCCGCATTCCACATTCGTCCCCTTAAATAGTTCCACTCAAGGCCTTGTGTGCTCCGGTGCCCGTAGGTCCATATTGTCTTCTGGGTGAACGGTATTTCTTCGGAAGTCTTGTTGGCTGCCACCACATAAGGATTATCTGGCGGGATCGTCCCGTCGTCCCTGATTCTGTGAATTTTGCCATAGGGACTTGCGAGATCCTGGGGCCCATAGTTGCCCTTTATTCCTACGCTGATATAGACATGTTCCGTGTCATCAAATGCAATCCTGCCTCCTGCGCCTGTATCAGGCGCAGGGTTGTACGAATCGATGTCAGCCTGCCATAAAGTTTCAACGTCAACCCATTTACCGTCCCTGATGCGACCCCGGTCAAGCCGGTTCATGGAAACTGGTAATATCGAACCACTGTTCTCCTGGTTACAATCATCAGGACACAGGTCAGTATAGTGGAGATATATCCAACCATTCTCTTCGTAGTTTGGATGCGCAGCGACGCCCAGTAGCCAACCTACGCCATTCTGGATACCTCGAATGTCCCAGGAGAAATTCGCAGTCTCCGGTGTACCATCTATGAGCTCTGACTGCTCACCGTCTGGTGAGATGATCGACAATCCCCTTTCTTTTTCTGTTAGTAGAAAAGAGCCGTCCGGCAAGGGTTCAATGCTGAATAGCATGGGAGCCAGGTTTTCTGCAAACGTTTCGATGACGAACTTGTGCTCTTCGCTCTCGATTGGGTCGTTAGGGATAACCAGCTCACTGTCAAAACGAAAGTCAATAAACCTTTGGCCAAGTCGCCTTTCCGCTATATAGATAGCCAGTCCTTTTATCTCGAGCTCGCTTAACGTGCTTTCAAAGCCAGGCATACCGGCAACAGGATTGCCTCGATTAATGCTTTGTATCAGTCCTGCGACCGTGTCACCACCTTCAAGATAGGTGTCGATAAGAGCAACGCCTTGCTTTGTTCCCCCCAGATCCTCTCCGTGGCACTCTCCACAATTGTCGATGAACATGGGAACATACATGTCCAACTCCGCATACTTCCACATGTAGTATCCGAACATGGAACCGGCAAGTGCTAACCCGCCAACCAGGAGTGAGATAATCTTCCACCAGGACATATTTACACCTTTTCGCTTTTCCGCAACTTTACCTCAGTGGGCGTCAGTTTGATATTCCCGGTTGAGACTTACCGGCTATGAATGTTAAGAACAGATCCCTGCTTTCGTGGATAGTCATTAACCCAGCTAGTAAGGTATAACCAGCGAGTTCACGATTAGAAATGGAAGGTTGCGAAATGATCCGGTTTATTCTGCCTTTACTAATTATTATCTCCATGGTACCAGCCACAGGCGCTTCATCTACCGCAGGCGCTGTACCTGCTGCGGTCTTCGGAAGGTTACCATCGATCCGGTCGATCAACATTTCGCCAGATGGTGAAACATTGGTTATGTTGAGAGCCCGGAGAGATACATACCATGTTGTGGTAACCGACCTTAAGACGCGAAAGTCACGAATGGTGATGGCAGCAAATCCCGATGATTTCCTGTTTGACTGGTGCCGGTTTGCCAACAATAGCAGGGTTGTTTGCCAGATTCGCCAGTATATGGTTCTGCAAGCAGGCGCTGGCAGTGGCATTGGTTATTACTATGATGGTAGAACAATATTCACCCGGCTGATGGCTGCGAATACTGATCGTACGAATGTATTACAGTTGGTGCCAAAGGCAAAGGCAACCAGTGTCGGACAAAAACTGCAGTGGAACGCAATTAATGAAAGTACCGTCATCAACTGGTTACCTGATGAACCTGATTATATTCTGGTGCAATTGGCGCGAGAAGATCGAACGCTGCCTTCGGTCTATCGCCTGAACATTAACACCAACAAAATGAAACGGGTCAGAAAATTTCGAACAGGCATAGCGCGTTGGACTGCAAACGACCAGGGTGAGGTGGTATTGGGGACGGGGTTTAACACAAGCGGCGAGCCAATAGCATTTTCGGTTTCAAGTAATCGTTTTAAAAAGATTGATATTCGTCATCTTCTTGGCGCGGAACAACCAAGTCCAATTGCAGTTGCCGAAGACGGCAAGAGCTTGTGGGTTGGTGCAAACTATCAATCAAATACCAGGGGGATACATCGAGTTTCCCTGAAAGATGGAGCAGTCATTGAAACATTGTATGTCAATGACGGATTCGATACTGACGCATTGGTAATTCACCCTGAAACCAAAAGACCTGTGAGGATTACCTACTACAGCGATACTTTAAATTATCACTGGTTCGACAAGGAGGCAGAGAAACAATACAACGAACTGAAAGCGGCGCTACCCGGGCATCCATCCTGGGTGCAGATAGTCAGTGCCAACAAAAGCAGGGATAAACTGATAATTCGAGCAGAAGGAAACAGAACAAATCCAGCCTGGTATCTGTTCGATGCAACTGTGCCTACATTGTCAATGATCGGAAAAGCCTACGCGGATGTTGGTCCATTGGTGGATTTAGAATATGTGACCTATACCACCCGAGACGATATTGAAATATCTGCCTATTTAGCACTCCCGGGCTCAAAAGACGCTGGGCCCTATCCGACGATAATCCTCCCCCATGGCGGACCCTGGTCGCGGGACACTGATCGGTTTGACTACTGGGTACAGTTTTTTCTCAGCCGCGGTTACGCAGTCCTTAAGCCAAATTTTAGAGGTTCATCAGGTTTTGGTGACAGGTTTATGGTGAGCGGATTCAAGCAATGGGGCTTGAAGATGCAGGAAGATGTCATGGATGGACTGGATTGGATGATTGATCAAGGTTTCACGGACCCTGAACGAGTCTGCGTTGTGGGTGGCAGCTATGGTGGATATGTTGCGGGCGTCGCGGCTTATAAAACGCCGGATAAGTTCAAGTGCGTGGTTTCGTTTGCCGGTGTTTCAGGTCTGGGCGGATTAGCACAGCGATGGCGAGCCATGGGTCAGGCCGGGACAGCGAGCCAGAGATTGCAATCTGGTTCAAGCCGGAGTCAGAACTCCCCGATCGACAATGTCGACAGGATTTCTATCCCTGTGCTGTTGGTGCATGGTGACGTCGACAGGAGAGTGATGATAGAACAGTCAAGGAAGTTTTCTGAAGCGCTTGAAAAGTCAGGCAAGGACTATATCTATATCGAACAGGAAAATGGCAACCATCATTTGAGCCTGCAGAGCCACCGAATAGAATTCTTTGAGGCAATGGATAAGTTTCTTGCCAGGCATCTGGGTAAATCAAAAAACAGCATCGCTGCAGCGGATTCTGAATGAGAAATTTCTTGAATCACAGTACTACCCTCAGAATCGTGAGGAATTTACTTAGGACAATAGTGTTGGTAGCTTGACCCGAAAGGCACGCACCTTCCAGAGCATTGGGGGCCTCCTAATCCGTACGAACTCCAGCCTCTTCACCCCGCACGTATCGTTCCAGCTGTTCGATCTTGAAATCCTGCTCGGAAATAATTGACTTCACCAGGTCGCCGACAGAAATCATGCCGATTACCTGTGCGCCTTCCTTTACCGGCAAATGTCGAATGCGTTTATTTGTCATCAGTGTCATGCATTCGTTAACTTTCACGTCTTCTGTAATGGTGATGACCTCCCGGGTCATAATTTCAGATACCTGGGTGTCTTTGGAGGACTTGCCTTGCAGGATGACTTTTCTGGCATAGTCTCTCTCGGAGATGATGCCGATGAGCTCACCGTTGTCGTTGAGCACTGTAAGTGCGCCAACGCCTTTTAATGCCATCATCTCGATAGCCTGGTAAACCGAGTGTGCGGGGCCAACAGACCAGACATTTCTACCCTTACCTTGGAGCAGATTCTTAATACGTAACATGTTGAGACCTCATTCAAGAATGTCTACAACAGTTTGCACCCCTTTAGGCGAATCGCAAAGCCTATATGCCGCTACTGATATGCGTTTTTCTTCTAAGTACCGTCTCTTCTTATCGCTTTTGGTTAATGGGATCGGAGTAAAGTGCTGGAGTAAACAGCCGAATTTACCCAGTAACTAAACTCCGACCCCAGCATGAACCCAGTCTGCCGGATACTTATGTTTCGTAACACTATGCATCAACGCTATCATTGGGTCTGGATTGAGCGATGTTCAACGAGGACTTTGCATGAACATTTCTGTGGAAAAGCAAGATGGTGTCACACGGTTGCAGTTGAATAGACCGGAAAGGCGCAACGCGTTTAACAGCGAGATGGTGGTACAACTACACCAGAATATTGTCGAGGCATTGACCGAGGCTAACTGCCGCTGTCTGGTTATCTGTGGCGCCGGTGAGCATTTCTGTGCCGGGCGGGATTTACGTGATGTTAAGAGTGAATCACCGGTTGATGATATCATCGGTGGTGATGATCTCTGGTCTGATATCTTCCGCTTGCTTGATGAATGCGACTTACCGTCGGTGTCGGTGGTGCGTGGTTATGCCTATGCAGGGGGTTTTACCCTTGCCATGGGTTGTGATTTTGTTCTGGCTGATCAAAGCGCAAGATTTCAAGTCTCAGAGATGAGGCACAGTTTCCCCGCTGCTATCAATACACCGGTATTGAGTAAGCTTGTCGGTCCGCGGTTGGCGTTGGAGTTGGCTGTTCTGGGAGAAACGGTCACAGCTGAACGACTCTATGCTATGGGTTTGATCAACCGTCTGGTTGAAGATGCAGCAGCCCTGGAGCGAGAAACTGAGTCATTTATTGGTACCATTCTCAGCCGCGACAAAGTGGCAATCGGTCAAACCAAGCGACTCCATCGTGCGACTCGCCAGGGTACTCTGAGCGTTGCATTAAATATGGGATCCCTGATCAATACACAGGCCGCCATGGGTGGCAAGTTTGCGAAAGCAGGTCAGTCTCTGAAGAATAAGGGTGAAAAGTAATTCCTGACTCTTTCAACTGATATTGTTCAGGTCGAGCTTAAAGATAATAAGGAAACAGCATGGATACAAAAGTAAAGGCGTCTGTATTTCCCGCTAATGATTGGCAAGTTTCAACACCGGAAGCTTACGGCCTGGATCCTGAAAAAGTGGCACTGGCGTGTGACGAAATTTTCTCTATTGACAAACGTTATGGTGTATTGATTGTGAAAGATGGCGTCGTGGTTTATGAGAAGTATAAGAGGGATGCCCGGGCGACCAACAAGATATTTTCGATCACCAAAGGATTTGGCGCAAGCTTGATTGGTATTGCCCAACAGCATGGGTTTCTTAATGTTAATGACCGCATTGATGACTGGCTGCCTGTACATCATCCAGAGATAGCAGCTGACGCTGAAATTCGCCATTTATTGAATATGACGGCGAGTCGAGAACCCGCTGGCAGCTGGTGGGAGTACAATAGTAACTTTATCCTCAACTCCCTCACGGGCATTATCTGGCTGGCAAGCGGTCGAACTCCGGCTGCATTTTACGACGAGTTTTTGAAACAGCCGTTACAACTCAGTTTTGATTGGCCCTGCAATGATAAAGGTTGGATTCAAATTGGTAGCCAGGGTCCTATGCCCGTAATCGAGTCCACCCATCGCGACATCGCCAGACTCGGTTTATTGTGGCTCAACAAAGGAAACTGGAACGGCCAACAAGTTATGGCGACTGAATTTGTAGAAGAAGCGCTAGCGCCGACCTATCCAGAAGCCAATGGAGCTTACGGTTACTTGTGGTGGCTCAATAGCGAGCAAGGTACCTGGAGAACAACAGGTGGCAAAAGCGGTTCCGGAAGCAGTGGTCGCTGGTTTGACTATGCAGCAACCAATGTCTTTATAGCCCTGGGTGCGCGGGGTAAGGTGATGATAGTTGTCCCCAATCACAATCTCATCATGGTCAGCATGGGTGATACGCCACAAGAACATTCTGGTAAGTATCTTGAAAAGATGATGCGCGCGGTACATTCCTTTTTGCCCTCATAGAAGCTCTCGATTGTGAAACTGTCTGTTCCAGTCGAAGTGACTTAGTTTTTTTGTTCGGTCGCAGTTAGAGCCAGGCTTGCAGCAGGACTAACACTGGCGTTGCCACAAGGCGAGTGTTCGATATACAGTAACGGCATATCAAACTGTCTTGGAGGCGTAAATGTCTGCAATTTCAACTCAGGGTGGCCCAGTTGCGGTGATGGGTTGTTCTGGGTTCACCGGTGGAGCAGATAGGTCGGCTGTCCGCCACCTTCAGGTCCGTCGAGGAACTATTCGCACGTGGTCAAGACCTTGATAAAGCTGGGCACTGTTATGACTGTTATGATGAAGCATAAGGGCGGCTAGCAAATGTCGAAGTCATTGAGCACCATCCAGGTTCAGAAATTTAATGCAGAGGGCTTTCTGTCGCCCATCGATGTGTTTACCGAGCAGGAGACCCAGGCTCATCGCACAGAGTTCGAAGCGTTTGAAAGCCGTCACGGTGACAGGTTCAAAACCAACATGCATCTGATCTCCGATTGGGCGTTTAAGGTTGTCACCGACGCTCGTATTCTTGATGCGGTAGAAGATGTGTTGGGGCCGAACTTCCATATCTGGAGCCTGAACTGGTTCATCAAGGAACCAGCTGAGATGAAGCAGGTGACGATGCATCAGGACAGTGAGTACTGGGGCTTGCTCCCCTTTGATGTCGTTACTGCCTGGCTGGCATTGACAGATGCCGGTGAACTGACCGGTCCGATGCGATTCTTACCGGGCAGCCATATGCAGTCCCTGACTCATGAAGAAACCTGGGCGGATGACAATCTGCTGACCCGCGGTCAACGATTGACCCAGGTGATCGACCCCCAGGACACTGTACTGGCACCCCTGAAAGCCGGGCAGATGTCATTGCATCATGTTCGGGTGGTGCATGGTTCGGACCCGAATAAGAGTGATGATCGTCGCATCGGTATGGTGATTCGATTTATAGCCACCCACGTGACCCAGACTAAGTTGAAAGACACCGCCATGTTAGTGCGGGGGCAAGATCACTTTCAGCACTTTGACCAGATGGCGCCACCCGGCATCGATATGGGTGAAGCGGAACTGGCGCGGTGGCAGGATTCGGTTCAGCGCATGCACAAGGCAATTATGGATCAGCCGGATTGATCTTCGCCAGGGAGTCAACAGTATTGAGCCAAGAACAATGAGCCGCACGTTTGACGTTGAAGCAAAAATCGATTGGTATCGCAGTCCAATTGATAAAGTAGTGTTGTCTGAGCTTATGCAAAGGAATGATTTTCGCGGCTGGCTACAAACAGGTTCCCATCTTGGGGTCTTTTTTACGACAGGCGTGTTAACGTATTTCGTTTTCCAGGCAGTCAGCATAGAAAACTGGTACTGGTCGCTACCCCTCCTGCTGGTCGCCTTGTTTGTCCACGGCACAATGGGCCCATTCACCGGCTTGATTGCTATTCACGAATTGCAGCATCGAACCGTGTTTAAGTCGAGAGCCCTGAATGAATTCTTCGAGAAGGTTTATGCGTTTATCAGCTGGTCTGACTACCTGTGGTACCAGCAAAGTCACGCCAGGCATCACCAGACAACCTGTAATGAAAAATATGATGGTGAAGTGCAGTTACCTATCAAGTTCAGTTTCAGGCGCTGGACATTCTGGGCCAGCCTTTTGGCCTGGAATCCACTGGCTAGCCGGGAAAAACTAAAGCAGGTATGGCGCCACGCAAACGGGCGTATTGAAGGTGTTTGGTACAATCATGTGCTACCGGAATCGGAACCGCGATTGAGGCGCAGACATCGCAACTGGGCTCGAACACTCCTGCTTGGTCACCTGGTCCTGGCGCTGATATTCATATTGTCCGGTCACTGGTTTCTGATCGTTGCTTTCACTTTCGGGAGTTTTTATTGCAGTTGGCTGGGTTTTCTCTGCGGTGTGCCACAGCACTTTGGTCTGAATTCTGATGTCACTGACTTTCGCCTAAATTCCCGGACATTTACCTGCTCATGGTTGCCAGCATTTTATTACTGGAACATGCAATACCACCTGGAGCACCATATGTATCCGGCGGTGCCGTTTTACAATCTGCCGAAATTGCGCAAGGTAATAGCGCATGACCTGCCACCGGTGACACACGGGCTTGTGGCTACCTGGCGGGAGTTGCTGGAGATTCGGCGAAATGCGAGGGAGAATCCGAATTATCAATTTGTCCCGGACATCCCTGTCCAGAAACCGCAGCATATGAACGTGCAATCTATCATATAGTCTCGCGAGGGATTGCGCACCGACACATCTGTTCAGGCGATCAAGATCGAATTCGGTTCCCGGAATTGCGTTACCTATATGTAAGGGATATACTTTTTGGTAAATTATGTGTAATAGGCTATACAATGTCTACAGCAACGATTACCGGCAAAGGGCAGATTACAATTCCCGTAGAGATCAGGCGTAGACTGGATTTGCAAACTGGTGACAAAATCAATTTCTTAATCGACGAAGACAATGTTGTAAAATTTTCACCTGTTACTCGAAACATCAAGAGTCTTAAGGGTCTGGTCACCAAACCTGACAAGCCTGTGAGCATTGATCAAATGAAAGCGACAGTAAAAGCTAGAGGCGGGGGCCGTTGATCGGCCTGGACACAAATGTGTTGATACGGTACCTGGTGCAAGATGATCGTAAACAGGCTACGCAGGCAACTTCATTTATTGAGCGCTATTGCACAGACGATAACCCTGGTTTTATCGGTCAAATTGTATTGTGCGAACTCGCCTGGGTGCTGGAGAGTAATTACAACCAAACTCGAGAACAGATCACTGACGTCATTGAACAATTGTTGCAGGTCGCACAGCTGGATGTGATGGAACCAGACGTGGTTTGGCGAGCTTTGAATGACTACAAGCATTCAAACGCAGATTTTCCTGATCATCTGCTGGCCAGAATCAACCAGGCTGGCGGCTGTGAGGTTACTGTGACTTTTGATAAGAAAGCAGCGAGATATGCGCCATTTCAGTTACTCAAATAACCTGTCCATTGGAACGCAACATTTCCTATCTGCCTAATGGTCTTTGTCAGTCAAAGAGCCCTCCTTTGAAGATTTTGTGCCTGGTATCCTGCGGTTATTCCACAACTGAACCAGTTCATTCCGCGATTTGCCAGCAACGAAAACACCAGCGAGGTAGGCGATATAGGGCACGCCGATCCAGATCAATAGTGAGCGTCCTTCTTCTAACCAGTAAAAGAGCCAGAGTAGTGCTGCAATAAAGTTCTGGAATTGATTCACCAGAAAGGCAATGATGAAATTGACGATACCATCATTGAACATTTCTGCGAAACCGGGAAAGTTGCCTATGAAACTCAAGCCTTCCCCGAGTTCGATAATAATCCAGGTCACCAGGGCTGTCACACCGTAGAAACCGCCGCCAAACTTTACCCATCTTCGCTCGGCGAAATTCAACTCCGGGACATCGTCTGGCTTGTTGCCGTCTTTTTTCTCGCCGTTCTTACCCTTGTTCTTGCCATTGATGTTGCCGAAAGCACTTTTGACTCTCGCGAAGCTTGCGCCTTTAGCGACTCGTCCTGATTGGTATAAGCGGTACATCAGGTACCAACTCATGAATGCGACCGGAAGGCCGAGGATGAATACAGCCCACAGGAATTCAAACATGATCTCTTACCGTCCGTGACTAGAGTTGGATACTACCTATCTTGCGAGCAATGGCCATTTTGGACCAACCCAGTCGTTTCCTATCGCTTCTTAAGCTTCTTCCGGTCCTTCAGGCCATCTTTGCCAATGACCTTCAGAATCTGGCGACAGGTCACCTGGCCCACCAGGCGACCATCCTCCTGGATCACGGGGCGGCGGCGGTGCTTGTGATCCAGCATCGAGGCAGCGACATCGACGATATCATCATGGGGTGTTTGGGTTTCGCACTCCCTGGTCATGACATCTGCCACGGTTGCGGCGCCGAACTCCTCGTCGTTGTAGGCACTGTCAAGGATTACCCTGAGGCAGTCAAGTTCAGAAACCATACCAATAAGATGATAGTCATCGTCGACGACGGCCACGCCAGATATTTTATTTTCCAGGATGGTATGGGCCGCTTCATATACTGTCATTTCTGCTGTGACAGTCACCGCATGTGTCATGTAGTCTTTCAGTTCAACAGATTGCAACATATTTGTCTCCTATCGTGTTGTCAGATCCTTTTTATCATGTGCTGTTTGTTATCCGTAACTACAAGATAGAGTGCGCCATTTGGCTGACCCACTCAATCACGGGGGTAGGGTAGACACCCAGTACCAGCAAAGACAGGGTTACCGCAGCCAATGCCCATCCCCCGGTGATGGGCACGGCAATCTCTGTCATTGTTGACTGTTTTGTCATCGTAAAGATAACTCTAAGGTAATAAAAAAGACCAATGCCGCTACCAACCACTACCGCGATAAGCAGTGTCCAAAGCTCGCTCCCAACACCAGCAGCGATGATATAGAATTTACCGATAAAACCGGCTGTTAATGGTATCCCTGCCAGCGACAGGAGCATAGCAGTGAAGAAACTCGCCAACAGTGGCCTTTGCCAGAACATGCCTTCATATTTTTCCAGTGTATCTGTATCGTGATCCGCATCGCCAGAGGACATGATGGTGATTACACCAAAGGCGCCGATAGTCGTCAAAAAGTAAGCAATGAGGAAAAAAGCAGAAGCTTCGATGGCGAGCTGCTTGCCGCCAATAGCGCTTGCGGCAATAAAGGCAACCATCAAATATCCCATTTGGGCGATAGAAGAATATGCCAACATTCTTTTAATACTATTCTGCATGAGTGCCAGCAGGTTGCCGACAATGATTGAGATCAGGGAGAGCCAGAACAGACCATTGATAATGGTCTCGTACTGATAACTATCAACCATGATAAAGAACCGCATCAGCACTGCGAATATGGCACCTTTTGAAACAGTTGCCAGAAATGCGGTGACAGGAGCCGGGGCGCCTTCATAAACATCCGGTGTCCACATATGAAACGGTGCCAGTGACAGTTTAAAACTGAGGCCACCAAGGATCATACCGCACCCGACGAGAATAAAGAGGCGGTCGAGTCCTGATTCCTGGTAATGGTTGGTTGCCATCTCAGTAAACGACATGGTGCCAAGGACAGCGTAGAGCAGGGCAATGCCAAACAGGATGATGGCTGAGGAGACACCGGACAAAATCAGGTATTTCAGTGCGGCTTCCAGACTAAAGAGCCCTCGACTGGGATAAGAAATCAGGGCGTAGATTGAAATCCCTAATAACTCCAATCCCAGGACGAACGTTGCAAAATGAGCGCTGTGGGCCAGCACCAATCCACCCAGGGTTGCCAACAGTAGCAGCAGGAAAAATTCGTCCTGTTTTTCGCCCCTTTGAGCACTGTAACTGTACGAAATCAGACAGATGAAGAAGCTACCGCTGACCACAAGCCCGGAGAACGCCAGGCCATAGTAATCAACGATAATCAGTGGTGTCACATTGCCTGCGGCCATATTGGTATTGACCCAGACAATTGATGCCAGGGTCAGCAGCAATCCCAACGCGGATAACCCGCAAGTCAGGGCCAGGTTCCTGGCGAAGGCGATCACCATCATCACCACCAGAATCACAATGCTCAAAGTGATGATGGGCGACAGTAAAAGCAAATCCACGCTAGTCATAATATGTACTCATCGCAAGCTACCTATCCACTGATCAGGACTCTGGGTCGTCAGTGCATGCAAGCTGGACAGGGCCGGGTCAACCAGGTCGAATATCGTTTGTGGATAAACACCAAGCCAGATCAATCCGATCATCATGGGTATCATCGCCACCATTTCTCGTGCCCCGAAGTCAGTCAGTTGCCGATCGGGTTTTGCTTCCCCCTGGAATACTCGCTGCATGGCAATCAGGGAATAAATCGCACCGGTAATAAGTCCCAGGGCAGCAATGACGGTGACGGTAATATTGACCTGGAATGCGCCCAGTAACACCAGGAATTCACCAACGAAGTTACCGAGTCCCGGCATACCCAGGGAAGCGACGATAAAGAACATGGCGATCGCGCCCATGCGCGGCATGTCCTGCCATAAGCCACCCATCTCTCTCATATCCCGGGTGTGTAGCCGATGTTGCAGCGCGCCCGCCATCATAAACAGGGCGGCGGTTGAGAATCCGTGGGCAATCATCTGCATCACAGCTCCCTGTAGCGCAATTTCATTCCAGGCATAGACACCGACAAGTACAAATCCCATATGACTGACGCTGCTGTAGGCCACCAGGCGCTTAAAATCAGTCTGCGCAAATGCCAACAGGGCGCCGTAGACGATGCTGATTGCACCCAGTGTCATGGCGAAATTTGCGATTTCTGCGGCAGCCTCCGGAAACAGGGGGACGGTAAATCGAATCAGCCCGTAAGCGCCGGTTTTCAACAAAATCCCTGCCAACAAAACACTGGCTGCGGTTGGCGCCTGGGTATGTGCATCCGGGAGCCAGGGATGGAAGGGGAATGCAGGGAGCTTGACCACAAAGGCGATAAAAAATCCCCACATTATCCAGTAGCTGAAATCGGTGGGTAACTCATGCCCCAGTAGGTCGAAATAGCTGAATGTCACTACGCCTGATGCGTGCGCATTGGTTAATACCAGCGCCAGTATTGAGATCAGCATCAAGAGACCGCTAACCTGGGTGAACAGGAAGAACTTCATGGAAGCGTAGGCCTTGTTTTCATGCCCCCAGATCGCGATCAGAAAGTACATGGGGATCAACATGACTTCCCAGAAAAAGAAAAACAGGAAAAGATCGAGACTGGTAAACACCCCGACCACCCCGACCAGAGTCCACAGCAGGTTAAATTGAAAAAAGCCACTTCGCTCGGATATTTCATTCCAGGATGAGATCACAGCGACAAACCCCAGGAACACTGTCAGGCTAATCATGATCAAACTCAGGCCATCCAGTGCGAACAGCAGGGTGATACCAAACCGCGGAATCCAGTCGTATTCAACTATTTCGATCCACACCGAGGGTGTACCCCCCAGGGACGAATGAATCTCGGGTGTGTTTATGTAAAGCGGCGCTATTATCAGACCCGCCAGCACACAGGTACCGATTGAAACCCACCGCGGCCAGTCTTTATTCAAACGTTCAGACAGCCAGGCAACCATGCCGCCGATGAACAGAACGAACATAACCGTTATTGCTGTCATGCCAGAATTACTCCGAGAAAGATCGCAATAATAAGGACGAGACCTGCGACCATGACTGCGGCATAGGTTCTTAGCTGGCCTGTCTGGCTGGTGGTGGAGAAGTCATGAATAAACCAGGTTACCTCGGCAGTGAAGTTATAGATCCAATCGACGATGTCTTTTTTATTGATACGGGTCACAAAGACATAGGGTTTGACAAACAAGGTGTCATACAACCAGTCCATGGCCCAATGGCTGAACCAGAATTTATTGAGGTTTGTGCCAAGAGCGGATTCGGTCCAGGGAGTGATGCTGATGCTGTGTCGTAAGAAAATCAGGTAAGCAATCAGGACACCCACAATGGGTACCGCGGGAGTAATTATCGCGATGGCGCCACTGTGATCGATAGCGTCTGCAAGTGGGAAAACCGCCGTCACCGGTATCTGGAACCAGCCGCCGATAAGAGCGAGTACGCACAAGATGACAAGCGGGCCTGCCATGCCCCAGCCAGCAGGCGCTTCTGCCTGGGTCTTTTCTTCACCAAAGAAAACGATGAACACCAGCCTGAAGCTATAGATTGCGGTGAGGAGTGCACCCAGCAACCCGCCAGCCCAGAATAAGAGTCCGAACTCCCCATGGTGGTAGGCGGAGAGCAGGATTGCGTCTTTCGAGTAAAAACCGGAAGTAAATGGCAGTGCTGCCAGCGCCGAACTGCCGATGATGAAACTCCAGAAGGCCACAGGCAGCTTTTTACGCAACCCACCCATACGGAAAATATTATGTTCATGATGCAGGCTGTAGATAACCGCCCCGGCGCCAAGAAACAGCAGGGCTTTGAAAAATGCATGGGTCATCAGGTGAAAAATACCGGAAGACCAGGCACCGACTCCAAGGGCCAGGAACATATAACCAATCTGGCTGATGGTGGAATAAGCCAGGATACGTTTAATATCGGTTTGGGTCATGGCAGTAAACGCTGCCATTAATAATGTGACGGTACCAATCGTTGCGACCACCAGCATCGCAGTCGGTGACAGAAGAAACAATTCGTGGGTTCGGGCGATAAGGTAGACACCGGCGGTGACCATGGTGGCCGCGTGTATCAACGCACTCACAGGTGTTGGGCCTGCCATGGCGTCCGGAAGCCATGTTTGCAGGGGCAGTTGTGCAGACTTGCCCACTGCGCCACCGACCAATAACAGGCAGGCAATGGTGACCATCGAATCGCCAACCTGCCAGGTCATTGCCGCTTTTTGCACCATGGGTTGAATATCCAGCGTGCCGAGATGCAGGAACAGCAGGAACATGCCGAGTGCCATAAATGTGTCGCCGATACGCGTGACCACGAATGCCTTGCGCGCAGCAGAACCGTTACTGGAATCCTCATGCCAGAAACCTACCAGCAGGTAGCTGCATAGTCCGACGCCTTCCCAGCCGACAAATAGCAGCAGAAGATTGTCGGCAAGAACCAGAACCAGCATAGCCGAGACAAAAAGATTCATGTAGCTGAAGAAGCGGCTGTAGTCCTTGTCATCCAGCATAAACAGTGAAGAATATATATGGATCAGGAGCCCGACCCCTGTGATCACAAACATCATAATCAGTGACAGGCCATCGATAAAGAAACTGACTTTCGGGACAAAGCCCCCGACGTTCATCCAGGTGTAAAGGATTACCGTGTATGGGCTGGGATCTCTCTGTAGCAGAAATTCGAATCCGACTAACATGACGATAAAGGCGGACAACCCAATGGAACCTACACCCACGAGTGCAACCATTTTCTTTGGCAAGTTACCCAGGGTGCAGAACAGGATTACAAAACCGAGCAGGGGTGAAAGTGGGATCAGATAGACAAGATCTGCCATGGTTAACCCCTCATCCTGTTGGCACGGTCTATATCCAAAGTGCCGAATCGACGGTGAACCTGCAGCAGCAAGCCCAGTCCCACCGCGACTTCTGCAGCCGCGATACTCAGGATCAGCATGAACATGATCTGACCGTCCGCCTGTCCCCAGCGAGCGCCTGCAAGCACAAAAGCCAGTGCACAGGCGTTCAGCATGATTTCAAGGGACATTAGAATCAGGATGATATTACGACGAACCATCACGCCACCGAGGCCGATGGCGAATAAAACTGCGGCCAGCAATAAACCGTGCTCGAGGGGTATAACGACGGCTTCTGTCATGATGACTGCCCCCCTTCACTAGGCCTGGCTTCAAACAGGTACCTGCGCCCCAGGTGATAAGCGCCCACAAGACCTGCAAGTAACAACATGGAGGCAATCTCTACCGCCAGCACATAAGGACCAAACAATTCAATACCCACGGTCTTGGGTCCAATCACCTGACCGCCAAGCAGTCGGTCGCCGGAAGACAGGATATAGATCATTTCGCCGAGCAGGGCGAGACAGAGAATCGATGGAAAAATCCACATGCCCGGTTGAAGCCAGCGATGCTCCAGGTCATCTCCTGTCTCTCCCAGGTTTAACATCATGATGACGAAAACGAACAGCACCATAATGGCACCCGCGTAGATCAGTATCTCGAGCGCTGCGGCGAACGGGGCCCCAACGAGATAAAAGATAATTGCAGAACCCAGTAACGAGATGATCAGGTAGATCAACGCATGGGCGGCATTGTATCGGGTCACTGACAGTATGGTTGAGATCAGTGAGATGGTAGCCGCTGTATAAAAAAGTCCAAGTTCGAGCATAAAATCCCAGTCTACCCGTCAGGGCAGAAGGCTCCTTACATCTATGGGCGGTGCTTCGTTGAGCGCTTCGCCCTTGTCTTTGTCCTTAATCGATTTACCGGCTACATTGTAAAAACTGTATCCCGGGTACTTACCTTGCCCATCAATCAGCAAATGTTCTTTTTCGTAGACCATATTCTGTCGATCGTATTCGCACATTTCGAAATCAGGTGTCAGTTGGATCGAATAGGTGGGGCACGCCTCTTCACACATGCCGCACATTACGCAGCGAGAGAAGTTAATCCTGAAGAATTCAGGGTACCAGCGACCGTCCTCGTCCTCGGTCTTCTGCAACGCAATACAGTCAACCGGGCAAGCAACAGCGCACAGGTTACAAGCCACGCAACGCTCATTACCGTCCGGATCCCGGGTCAGCACAATACGACCCCGGTAACGTGGTGCAAGGTAAGGCATTTCCTCCGGGTACTGCACGGTATCGGCGGGAGTAAATGTATGCTTCAACACCTGGTAGAGGGTGTCGATCTGGCTCCAGACGATATCTATCATCTTGTTCACGACGCTAACTCCACAATAATCCCATAATGAAATGTTTCACAGCCATAAAATCACCGCGCCTGTGACTAGCAGGTTTACCAGGGTCAGGGGTAACATCACCTTCCAGCCAAACGACATGAGCTGGTCGTATCTGGGCCGTGGAATACCGGCGCGCAGCAGAATAAAGAAACAAACTACAATAAATGTCTTTAACCCGAACCAGAAAAAACCGGGAAGAAAATCAGGCCCCAGCCAGCCTCCGAAGAAGATGGTAATGATCATCGAAGAAATGAGTAACAGGCCCAGGTACTCTCCCAGCATGAACATGCCGAATTTCATGCCGGAGTACTCGGTGTGGAAACCTGCAATGAGCTCGTGTTCTGCTTCCGGCAGGTCGAACGGTAAACGATGACTCTCTGCGATCCCGGCAATGAGAAAGACAATAAATCCCAGGAACTGGCTGATGACGAACCAGCCGTGTTCCGCCTGGGTATTGACGATGTCGACGAGGCTGAAGGAGCCGCTGATCATGACAACACCCATCAGTGACAAGCCCATAAATACTTCGTAGCTCACCATTTGTGCGGCAGAACGAAGCCCACCGATCAAGGCGTACTTGTTGTTCGATGCCAGACCACCCAACAGGACACTGTAAACTGCCAGGGAAGTCATGCCCAGGAAGAACAACAGGCCAATATTCAGGTCAGCAATATGCAGTTCAGCAGTGTAAGGCACAACCGCGAAACCCAGGAGCATTGCCATCACAATTGCCGTGGGTGCAAATGTAAACACAAATTTGTCTGCGAAGGGTGGAACCCAGTCTTCCTTTGCCAATAGTTTGATGACATCAGCCAGAGCAAGGCCAATACCGAAAGGGCCGACACGATTTGGACCCAGGCGATCCTGCCAGATGCCCAGCAGGCGGCGTTCAAACCAGACCAAAACGGCAGCAACTGCAAATGCACCCAATAAGGTACCGTAGATAACCAGATAGATAATGAGTTCTTCCATCAGGAAGTCCTATCTGTAGTGATTAGTTTCGGAGAAAGCGGATTCAGGTCGCTCACCCATTCCGTTATCTTTGAGAGTTCGATCGACTCAATGCCATTTAGTTGTGCGGTTGCCGGGATTCGTGGGTACACCATGCAATCGACCGGTAGATTGTCATCAACAATGACAGCCATTTGCAATTCGCCCCCCTGGGTTTGACAGCTGACGCCGTCGCCATTGCTGACACCCAACGCGTTCGCGTTCAATGAGCTCAGGCGGATATATGGCCTGGGAATTAACTGCGACAGTTCTTCGGAATTTGCGGACAATTCGTCGCTGCCAAATATATGAAGTTTGGCAACGAGGGTGCCCCGGTCGATCTGACCGATTGTATAGGGTGTTAAGCTCTCATTGGGTGCAATCAATATGACACCTGTGTCCCCGCCGGTATCAGAACCACCAATCTCGCTTTGAAACTTGTGGATTGACTGGTTTGAATTCCAGCCCGGTGACCAGGTGTATGCCCGCAAGCTTGCCGGGGTTTGTTGCTGAACACCTTCCATGGTGAACGCCATCGCGGATTCACTATCCACCGGCTGTTTTGGTTCGTGTACTGAAATATTTGCCAGCATTGCGGTACGACCACTCGCTCGATGGGTCATACGCGAAGACTTACTGCCTTCGATTCGAAAGTCGGCTTCCGGTGCGGCGTCAATAATGCCGCGAAGTACAGGGTGTTGATTCACCAGGTCGTGGCGTATTTCTGTTGACGATCTCAGTTCAGTACTCGCCCCGTCGTTTATGACTCCTTTCGCACCAAGCTGGATAGCATCCATTAAATGGTAACTGGCCTGAATATCTCCTTTGGGTTTATAAACCGCCATGGAGCGTTGTGCCCGGCCTTCGTTGTTGACATAAGTGCCCTCGGCCTCAGCAAATGTTGCAGCGGGTAAAACAATATGGGAAGCAGAAGTTGATGCATTGTCCAGATGATCGATGACCACGAGGTTTGCTATTTTTGAGACTTGGCTTTCGAAGCCCTGGCCCAGTCTGGGGGCTAGATCATTCTCCAGCAGAACAACCATGTCGGGTTCAGACGCAAGTAGCCCTGTGAGTGAGCCTTGATTGTCGAGTATTGCAACTCCGACACTGTTGCATTCGCTGGCACATAAAAAGAGTCCTGTTTCAGGGTTATTTGTCTTTAACGCCAGCGCGACGTTGACGGCGGCTTTCATAATATTGGCATTCTGGAGACTGGTGCCTGAGACAATCAAAGGGCGTTTGGCATTTGTCAGGGCCGTCACGATGGACGCAGTCTCCGCCGATGTCTCGCTGCTGTTGCTGTCTGAGAGGCTGCTGTTCGAGAGGCTTTCAGCAATATCAAATCCCAATTGCGAAATATCTGATGGTTTGAGTCGCAGTACCTGACTCGCAACTTCATCCAGTCTGTCTTCCACCGGTGTCGCTACTATCAGGGAGCTGCGATCATGCTGCGCCAGCTCCCTGACCGCCGCGTCATGCCAGAGTGCAATCTGCGTGGCATCGGCCATTTCAGCGCTTCGATTTCGCGTTGCCTGGCGTATGGACAGGGCCAGTCTTGGGGCATGATTGGTCACGTCTTCACCCAGTACCAGAATCGCATCATAATCTTCGATATCAGCCAGCGTTGGTGTAACCAGGTCACTGCTTAAAGCGTCGAGGATAATTCCGTGTAGCTCACGGTCAGTGTCGGTCATCCCGTTGCAATAATTTTCGCTTCCCACCAGGTCCCTAAGTGCATGGTTTGCTTCCAGGCTGGCCCGGGGTGAGCCGATACCGACGATTTTGGCGCTGGAAGAGATCATTTCCGTTATTTTCGATATCGCTGCTTCGAGATTTACCGGGTCGTATAAACCCCCGGCATTTCGAATCCCGGACTGGGGAATACGCCGGTTGGAGCTGACGTAGCCAGCACCGAACCTGCCACGATCACAGAGGAAGTATCCGTTGACCTCGTGATGATATCGGTTATGGACCCGGCGTATTTGGCCATATCGTTCTGAGGTATATGTATTGCACCCGAGCGCACAGCCAGTGCAAACAGTAGGTGCGGATTGTAAATCCCACTTGCGGGTGTAGTGCTTCGATAGAGTTTTATCGGTAAATACTCCAGTCGGGCAAACCTCAACAAGGTTCCCCGCAAACTCGTTCTCCAGAACGCCATCGTCAGAGCGGCCAAAAAAGACCCGGTCTCTTGAGGCAAATGCGCTGAGGTCATGCCCGCCGGAATAATCCTGGTAGTAGCGCACGCAGCGATAACAGGTGATGCAACGGTTCATTTCGTGACCGATGAATGGGCCCAGGTACTGATTGTTGAAGGTGGTTTTCTTGCCCTCATAGCGACGACTGCTATGCCCAACCATCACGGTCATGTCCTGCAGATGACATTCCCCGCCTTCCTCACAGACAGGGCAGTCGTGGGGGTGGTTCAGCATCAGGTTTTCAATCACCGAGTCCCTGAACATCACAGCATTTTCGGTCTGTACAGAAAACATCGCACCCTCTGTAACCGGCGTCATACAGCCCATCACGATGCGCCCACGGGTATCCTCGTCGTTGGCGTACTGAACGACAGCACATTGACGACAGGCGCCAACGCTGCCCATGGCTGGATGCCAGCAAAAATAGGGGAGGTCAATACCGGCTGATAGCAGGGCTTCGAGGAGGTTTACACCTGCCTTGACTTCGAGATCTTGCCCATCAACCTTGATCGTTGGCATCAGGCCCCTCCGACTGCATATTGACATTGTTTGTTTTCGATATGACTTATAAAGTCGTCGCGGAAATATTTCAAACCGCTGACCAGGGGTTCCATCGCCCCTGGTGCGTGGGCGCAGTGGGTGTTACCAATAGCGCCAATAAACTGTGACTGTCGTTCCAGTATCTCAATATCCCTGAGGCTACCTTCACCCGCCTCAATGCCATCGAGTATTTGCTGAACCCAGGGTAAACCTTCTCTGCAGGGCGTACAAAAGCCGCAGGACTCCCGGGCAAAAAACTTCTCCAGGTTCGCGATCATGCCAACAGGACAGGTTCTGTCGTCCAGAATAATCATCGTGCCCGTACCCATGCGGCTACCGGCCTTCATGATGGATTCGTATTCCATCGGTAAATCAAGATGCTCTGCGACCAGGAAATCTGTCGATGCGCCACCAGGTAGAAAGCCCTTCAGCCCATAGCCATCTTTCATGCCACCGGCACGTTCTTCTAGGATTTCCCGGATGGTGGTGCCCATGGGCAGTTCCCAGCAACCAGGATTCTTTACCCGACCACTGGCACCGAATAATTTAGTGCCGCCGTCACTGCCCAGGCCCAGGGACTTAAACCAGTCAGGACCGTTTGCGATGATGTGGGGAATATTGCAAAGGGTCTCTACATTATTAACAATCGTCGGTCGTCCCCAGAGACCACTCACTTGTGGAAATGGAGGCTTGGCGCGCGGCGTTGCCCGCTTACCTTCCAAAGAGTTCAGTAACGCGGTTTCTTCGCCGCAGATATAACGACCGGCACTAATATGGACATAAAGGTGAAAGTTAAAGTCCGATCCAAGGATCCGGTCACCGAGTAAATTCTTGTTTTCAGCTTCCTTGATGGCATCCCGCAGGCGTTTGATGGCAACATGATATTCATCGCGGATAAAGATATAACCCACATCTGCCGAGAGGGTGTAGGCCGACAGCACCATACCTTCTATCAATTGATGCGGATCAAATTCCATAAGCAATCTGTCTTTGAAGGTACCGGGTTCCATTTCGTCTGCATTCGCCACCAGGTAACGATGTCCGGGAGATTGCACTGGGTCAGGTTTTGGTACGAAGCTCCATTTCATCCCGGTAGGAAAACCTGCGCCACCTCTGCCTCGTAGATTGGAGTCCTTGATAATTTCAAGCACATCATCCGGTGTTGACTGGCCGACAGACTTTCGAACCGCGTCATAACCGCCATTAGCTTCATAGGCAGCGAGGTCCGTGGGACCTTTGTCTGGGGCTATGTTACGGGTTAACGGCGTTTCAGTCATTTGATGTCTCGCCCCCGATTGGATTGTTAGACGTATCGTCACTTGCATCGCTGAACAAGCTATCGATGCTCTGTTCCGTCAGGTCATGATGCAATTCATCACCGACCATCATTGCCGGGGCATGATCGCAGTCTCCAAGACAGGTCACCGGCAGCAAGGTATATTTGTTGTCCGCTGTGGTTTCACCGTATTCGATATTCAGTTTGGATTTGATCTTCCTGGATAAATTGTCTCCCCCCATAATCCAGCAGGTGACGCTGTCGCAATACAAAATAACCTTGTCTCCGACAGGCTTGCGATAGATAAGATTATAAAAGGTTGCAATGCCGTCCAGTTCAGCTTCTGACATCCCCAACAATTTTGCAATGCTCGACAGACTGCTGTCCGATACCCAGCCTCTGTGCCTTTGAACGATTTTAAGTGCATCAATAGCAGCGGAACGCCGGTCAGGCAGATGGCTGATCTCGGCTTCAATCTCACTGATCTCTGCATCGGATAGCGCATTGATCAAACTGTTGTTTACTGCCTCACTCATTTACGTTTCTTCTATATCTGGGTTTTTGACACTTTATCATCGGTCCACATCATCATCGGTCCACATCATCATCGGTCCACATCATCATCGGTCCACATCATCATCGGTCTACGTCCGCCATCACGAAATCAATACTGGCAATAATCGCGATCAGATCCGCGATCATCAATCCCCGGCTAATTAACGGTATCTGTTGTAAATGTGGAAAAGAGGGGGTTCGGATTCGCGTTCGGTATGATGTTGTTCCACCATCGCTGGTGAGGTAATACATGTTATTTCCCTTCGTCGCCTCAATTGTCACACTACACTCACCTGCCGGAATAACAGGTCCCCAGCTCACATTGAGAAAGTGGTGGATCAGCGTTTCGATATCGTACATGGTGCGTTCTTTTACCGGCGGCGTCGTGAGTCGATGGTCGGACTTATAGGGACCTTCTGGCATGTTGTTGACGCACTGCTCGATAATGCTCAGGCTCTGTACTATTTCGTCTACCCTGATCATCGCGCGGTCAAAGCAGTCACCGTTGTGATACACCGGTACTTCAAAATCAAACTGGTCATAACCACCATAGGGGCGATCCCGGCGCATATCGAAGTCGATTCCCGTGGCGCGCATGCCTGGGCCGGTAATGCCCCAGTCCATTGCCTCAGCCTGGGTGTAAACCCCAATATGTTTCGTCCGCTGTTTAACGATGCTGTTGCGCATTGACATTCTTTCGTAATGCACGAGTCGGGCAGGCATCCAATCGAGAAAATCCCTGAACATTTTATCCCAGCCCTTAGGCAGATCCTGGGCAACGCCACCGATGCGGAACCAGGCAGGATGCATGCGACCTCCGGTGATGGCTTCGACAATACGAAAGAGTTTTTCACGATCTGAAAACATATATAAAACAGGAGACATCTGCCCGACATCCTGGAGAAATGTACCGTAGAACAGCAGGTGGCTCAGTATTCGAAAGACCTCGGCCATCATAATGCGAATCACCTTGGCCCGTTCGGGTACTTCGATCCCGGCAAGCTTTTCGACCGCCATGACATACGGGAGGTTGTTCATAACCCCGCCCAAATAGTCGATACGATCAGTGTAAGGAATGTACGAATGCCAGGATTGACGTTCAGCCATTTTTTCTGCACCACGATGGTGATAGCCGATTTCCGGCAGTGCATCGACCACAACTTCGCCATCAAGCTGCAGAACGATTCGAAATACTCCATGCACTGAAGGATGATTGGGACCCAGGTTAAGGAACATAAACTCCGTGGTATCGTTTTTTCGCTTCATTCCCCAGTCTTCGGGTCGAAATCGCAGGGCATCCTGTTCTTTGTCCTGGCGTTTATCGTCCATCCTGAATGGTTCCAGTTCTGTTGCCCGGGCAGGATGGTCTTTGCGCAGCGCGTGACCTTCCCAGGTAGGCGGAAGCAGGATCCGGAACAGGTTTGGGTGGTCGGTAAAGGTGATACCGAACATGTCCCAGGCTTCCCGCTCATACCAATTGGCATTGGGGTAGACTCTTATAACGCTGGGTACATCCAGGTCCGGTTCGGCAAGGGCGATTTTCAGACGGATATCGCGCCAGGACCGGAAGGAGATAAGGTGGTAGACGACAGTAAATTCACTTGGCGGTAGACCTGCCCTGTTTTCTCGTATGCGTTCATCGACGCCACACAGATCGAACAGCATCTCATAGTCACGTTTCAGAAACGCGAGTACGTCGATGAGTGACTCTCGGGTTATCCAGAAGGTGGGAATATCATCCGCGGTTTTTTGGGATAGAAATGACGTATTGGGAAACTTTTCAGTAAGTTCCCGTCCAACATCTACTGCTTGTACCGCTACTGCTGACACGCTGTTCCCCTGGACCACATCTTTTCGTTCGTCTCGCTCGTTTCTATATAAAACTACACACTATCCGGCGCCCTTAAGTCCGTTGTCTTCATTCGTTCGTCATTCCTTAGATCGCGCTGACTGGTTTTTTCCGGTTTTATCACACCCTGGTCGCCGATCGTCCAACTGAGGGGGCGTCGTTCTTTACCGACGGCATCCTGCAACATCATCAGACCCTGTAAAAAAGCGTCTGGACGTGGTGGGCAGCCGGGTACATAGACGTCTACCGGCAGAAATTTGTCTACTCCCTGGACGACACTGTAAATGTCATACATGCCACCGGAATTGGCACAGGAGCCCATGGAAATGACCCACTTGGGTTCGAGCAATTGCTCATAAAGTCTCTGTACGATGGGCGCCATTTTTAAAAAACAGGTCCCGGTAATGATCATCAAATCAGCCTGTCGTGGCGTTGCACGCATAACTTCTGAACCGAAGCGGGACATATCGAAGCGGCTGGTCAGGGCTGTCGCAAATTCGACGTAACAACAGGACAAGCCGAAGTTGAAGGGCCAGATTGAGTTTTTTCGGCCCCAGGCCAGCATGTCTTCAAGGCTTGTCACCATGAGATTACGCTTCAGGTGCTCATCGAGTGCGCTGTCGACTTCTGTAATGGGAATATTCTCATCGGCTTTGGTGAGACTCCACTCCATTATTGATCCTCTAGTCGCTGTAATTCGAAACCTTCAGGAAGCCCCTTGGATTGCGCCAATCCTTTTCGGGTTTTGACTCCCCATTCGAGAGCACCGGACTTCCACTCGTAAATCAGCGCGATGACGAGAACCAAAATGAATACTGAAATCGCCAGATAACCGAATACACCCAATTCGTCGAAGGCAACAGCCCAGGCGAAAATAAATACCGTCTCCAGATCGAATATGACGAAGAACATGGCGATCAGGTAAAACTCGACAGTGATGGGGATTTGCGCCGAGCCGATATGCACAACGCCAGCTTCAAACGGTTCGCCGGTGGCGCGTTTCATGGGAGATTTCTCGCCGATGATATAGGAAAGAGAGAGGATGATGACGACCATCACCAAAACTGATGCAAAATAGAGGGCCAGGGGCCAGAGTGTTGACTCTGTCACGACTCACCCCGGGTGAGATTCACATACTTCGGCACCCCCAAAGACAACAGGGCCGAATAGTGCTTGTATACCGCTGCAACTTTGGCCATCTGTTCTCCATCTCGAGATCACGCTGGCCGACTAATGCAGAAACTTTGATCGAAAAAGTTTCTATGCCGGTGATCGGTAATGTACAACGGTTGGATGCCCTAACGCAACTATGAACACCTCACTTATTTTAACCACCTGCAATCACTATGTGAATGTTGTACTTTTGGTCTGAAGTGCCGGGTGCAATGGAGTGCGAAACTCAGTTGAATTAACATTCAGTTTCATCAGGTTCACATGCGATGATTAGGCCTTAGTAAACTGGTTGGTACGGTGCTATTTGGTACGGTGCTATAGCAGTAGTACAATCTGCCATTGCTTTTTACAGAGTCTCAGTATGAGTACAGATTATCTAG
>JAPYTQ010000022.1:0-33992 GCA_029941905.1 Pseudomonadales bacterium
TCACCCTTGATCTGGATGATGATGATGAGATCACCCTTGATCTGGATGATGATGAGATCGCCCTTGATCTGGATGATGATGAGATCGCCCTTGATCTGGATGATGATGAGATCGCCCTTGATCTGGATGATGATGATGAGATCTCTCTTGATCTGGGTGATGATGATGAGATCGCCCTTGATCTGGATGATGATGAGATCGCCCTCGATCTGGATGATGACGATGAAATCTCTCTTGACCTGGATGATGACGATGAAATCTCGCTCGATCTGGGCGATGACAAAACCTCACTTGACCTGGATGATAATGAAAGCGCGCTAGCACTGGATGATGATGATTTCTCCCTGGATCTGGATGATGATGGTGCAATCACGCTGGATCTTGATGACGACGACGGTAATGACCTGGAAGATGATGGAGGCAACAAACTGGACCTGGCACGAGCCTATATTGATATGGGAGACGGTGATGGGGCCAGAAGTGTGCTCGAAAAAGTGATCAGCGAAGGTACCGACTCTGAAGTCAAAGAAGCCAATGAGTTGCTTGAGAAGATCGACTGAGCTCGCTTTCGCAACATACCAATCTCCATACTATAGCTCTTGGTGTCAGCTACAGCGGCGAATCGTTTCACGGCTGGCAGTTTCAGGGCGATTCTATTGCTACAGTACAGGCCTGTCTTGAAACTGCTCTCAGTAAGGTAGCAGACAAGCCTGTCAGGGTTGCCTGTGCTGGTCGGACAGACTCGGGTGTCCATGCAACAAAGCAAGTCGTACACTTTCAAAGCGATGTCGATAGACCGTTGAAGGCATGGGTGATGGGTACGAATGCCCACTTACCAGACTCCGTATCTGTTACCTGGAGCAGGGAAGTGCCGAGTGAATTCAATGCCCGGCACTCAGCCCGAGCCAGGCGCTATGTTTACCTGATATACGATCAGCGGATTCGTTCCGCATTGTTTCCCAACCTGTATACACGGGAACATCGAACCCTCGACCCGAAACGTATGCATGAAGCAGCGCAATACCTGCTTGGGGAAAATGACTTTAGTTCATTCAGGGCAGCAAATTGCCAGTCCAGAAGCCCCATGCGAAATATCCACCACCTCAGTGTTGTACGAGGGGGTGACCTGGTTGTGATTGACGTGCAGGCAAACGCATTCCTGCATCATATGGTGCGTAATATCGCCGGGGTTTTGATGGACATAGGTGCCTCTGAGCAGCCTGTGAGCTGGACCCGAGAGTTGATTAAAATATGTGATCGCAGGCAGGCGAGTGTGACCGCAGCCCCCAATGGTCTGTATTTAGTGGACGTTCTATATCCTGACTATCCGGAAATACCGGAAGGGCCGGATTTACCACACCTGCTGTCAATGATTGACCTCACCTAAGAACCGTTGTTACCTGGCTTTGGATATCCCACTGTCGATTCTGGTACACTCTCGCCCCTTCGATTGGGGTGCCTGGAAAAGGTAAAGAATGCGCACACGAGTCAAGATATGTGGGATCACCAATAATGAAGATGCCCGGTTTGCACTGGACGCAGGTGCTGATGCGCTGGGATTTAACCAGTATCAGCAGAGTCCGCGTTTTGTCGATCCTGATCAGACCAGGAAGCTGGTTAGCCAGTTACCTCCCCTGGTGACCAGTGTCGGACTATTTGTCAACGAATCAGCTGAGCGGGTCAGGGAAATTTGCGCCCGGGTCGGATTTGATCTGTTGCAGTTTTCTGGCGATGAAACCGATGAATATTGCAGACAGTTCGACCTGCCATACATAAAGGCAATTCGCGTCAGGGATGCGCAGATTCTGGAGCGGGAAATTCAATGTTATCCTGGTAGTCGTGGCATATTGCTCGATGCTTATGTGAAGAATCAATTTGGCGGTACCGGGCAGGTGATTGATTGGCAGAAGCTGCCTGTCCTGAACCAGAAAATATTGCTTGCGGGTGGATTGAATCCACAGAATGTCAGTGAGGCGATTGCCCAGATCAGGCCTTACGGGGTGGATGTCAGTAGCGGGGTCGAAATGTCAAAAGGCAAAAAAGATCCAAAGAAAATCCAGGAATTTTTTAAATCGGTAGCCGCAGCAGATCGGAGTAGTTAGCTAGATTTGTAAATTAACTACATTAAGTAGCCTGATGATTAATCCGAAAAACATGATTTTAAGGACGGAACTAGCTATATGAGTGAAAAGAGCAAGGGAGACAATGCAGAATTGACTTCAATGCCGGGGGTAAACGGACGTTTCGGGATATATGGAGGCAGATACGTACCCGAAACATTGATGGCTGCGCTGGAGGAGCTGACCAACGAGTATGCGAGACTAAGAAGCGATCCTGGCTTTACTGCTGAATTTGAGAGTGATCTTGCGAACTATGTTGGCCGGGAATCTCCCTTGTATTTTGCCCAACGTCTAACGGAAGAAATGGGGGGCGCGAAAATCCTCCTGAAGCGAGAAGACCTCAATCATACCGGTGCACACAAGATTAACAATTGTATCGGACAAGGATTACTCGCCAAATACATGGGTAAACCGCGGGTAATAGCTGAAACCGGTGCTGGTCAGCATGGTGTGGCGACCGCCACCGTCGCAGCAAGGTTTGGACTGAAATGTCAGGTGTACATGGGTAGTGAAGATATCCAGCGGCAGAGTCTGAATGTTTATCGGATGAAATTATTGGGGGCGGATGTTGTCGCGGTTGACAGTGGCTCCAGGACGCTGAAGGATGCGTTAAGTGAGGCAATGCGTGATTGGGTTACCAACGTAGATGACACCTACTACATCATCGGTACTGTCGCAGGTCCACATCCATATCCCATGCTGGTGCGGGATTTCCAGTCGGTTATCGGCCGTGAAACCAAAAAACAGTGTCAGGCCATGTATGGATGTTTACCGGATGCTATTGTCGCCTGTGTCGGCGGTGGTTCGAATGCCATAGGAATATTTCATCCATTTCTCGAACACCAGGATGTGAAGCTCATTGGCGTTGAACCGGCAGGCCATGGGCTTGAAACCGGCGAGCACGCTGCACCTTTGAGTCGGGGCGAAGTGGGCGTGTTGCATGGAAATAAAACCTATTTAATGCAGGATGAAAACGGTCAGATACTGGATACCTATTCTATTTCCGCAGGGCTCGACTATCCCGGTGTTGGCCCTGAACACGCATGGTTAAAAGATATTAAGCGTGCAGAATATGTTTCTGTCACTGATCAGCAGGCACTTCATGCCTTTCGACAACTCAATTTACTTGAAGGTATTCTACCGGCCCTGGAGTCGTCCCATGCCGTGGCCTACGGAGCAGAGTTGGCGAGCCAGATGAGCAAGGATGAAATTGTGATTATTAATCTTTCTGGCAGGGGAGATAAGGATATTCCTACCCTGGCCAGCATTGACGGTATTTCCATTTCATGATTGAGAGACTTATTTGCACATCACAGGTCCTGTCAGGGACTAAGACAGAGGGTTGAGTAGTGAGCCGTATTGCCGCTTGTTTCGAGCGATTATTTTCTGAAAATAAAAAAGCACTGATTCCCTACATTGTAGCCGGGGACCCTGTGAAGGAAGTCACTGTGGGCATTATGCACGCGATGGTTGCCTCAGGTGCCGACATTATTGAATTGGGCGTTCCTTTTTCAGACCCGGAGGCAGAAGGTCCGGTCATTCAATTGGCACACGAACGGGCCCTGGTGCATGGTACGTCGCTAAAAGACACGATTGCGATGGTTGCGGAATTTCGCAGGACAGATGATGTTACCCCGGTTTTACTTATGGGTTATGTGAACCCGATCGAACGCATGGGTTATGAAACATTCGGCGAGTCAGCGTCCATCGCCGGTGTTGACGCAACCCTGATAGTTAATGTTCCACCTGAAGAAGGGGAACTACTGGAACAATCGCTGATCGCCCATGGGCTGGATTCAATTTATCTGCTGGCACCTACAACTACAGACCTGCGAGCACAGTATCTTTGCAGCAAGAGTCGCGGATTTATTTACTACGTATCGCTAAAAGGGACGACCGGTGCCTCTCTGATCAATATGGATGATGTGGAGCAGAGGGTCAGGTTCCTGCAACAATATTCAAAAATCCCTATGGTGGTAGGTTTTGGCATCAAGGATGGTGGATCCGCAGCGCGTGTGGCGTCATTTGCCGATGGTTCCGTCGTTGGGACCGCTGTTGTGAGTCTGTTCGAATCTTCAGGTGGTGAGCCGGATAAAATTGCGCTCGAGGTCGGCAAACTTCTCACCGAAATGCGTCATGCCATGGATGCTGAAACTGTGTCATGACACTGGATCTTTGGCTGAACAAGATTCGACAACTTCACCCAGTCAAGTGGGATTTGGGACTTGAGCGGGTCGGCGAAGTTGGCGAACGGATGGGTGTGATAAAACCTGCAACCACCGTTTTTCTGGTTGCCGGTACCAACGGCAAGGGGTCGACCTGTGAATTCCTGGCCCAGCTATGTCATGCACTTGGGCTTAGCTATGGCAAAACGACATCACCTTTTCTGCTGAAGTATAACGAGCAAATCATTGTTGACGGTAAACAGGTGGCTGACCAGGAGATCTGTGATGCTTTTGAGCGAATTGAGCACAGTCGCAATAAAATCTCGCTGACATACTTCGAATTCGGCGCTCTCGCAGCGTTGGATATTTTTAACCGAAAACATTTAGACGTTGCGATCATAGAGATTGGCCTGGGCGGTCGGTTGGACGCCATGAACATTGTTGACCCGGAGGTATGCATCATTACCAGGATTGATGTGGATCATCAGCAATGGCTGGGTGACAACAGGGAGAGTATCGGCCGTGAAAAGGCGGGTATCCTGCGCGCAGGCAGACCCGGTATTTGTGTCGATCCGGCACCTCCGGATTCAGTATTCTCCGCGGCCCGGGAACTTGGGATTGAAATTCAGTCCCTGGGTCAGGGCTTCTCCGTTGAGGACGAATTATTAACGGTAGGGGATCATCAGTTTCGACTGTCGAATCTTCAACTACCATTACCGAGCGCTGTTGCGGCTGTCTGTGGCACGTTGGCAGCGGGTTTTAAACTTACCCAGAAACTTGTTGACCAGGCCATGAGCAAAGCCAGACTAGATGGCCGGTTTCAGGTTTTGCCTATGTTGGAAAAGAGGTCGGAAAAGAGGTCGAGAAAAACCATACTGGACGTTGCCCATAACCCGGGCGCCGCCGAATACTTATGTCAAAAATTGCATGATCAAGGTATTTCCAGTGTTCAAGCGGTGACAGGCATGTATGGGGACAAGGATATTGAACAGATTTTTCGAGTCCTGACCCCGTTGGTTGCGAAATGGCACCTCTGCGATCTCGACGACGAACGAGCAGCGTCGGGCGACGAAATGAGGCAACGATTGTCGTCGAGTTGTGGGTTAAGTGGTGAGACTTATGGTAAAGTATCTCTCGCATATGACGCTGCGACGCGAGCTGCGAACGAAGACGAAGTTATCCTTGTATTTGGTTCGTTTCCCGTAGTTGCAGCAGTCTTGAAATATCTTGAGACGACCTTAGATAGGGTTTAGGTGGAAGCAAAGCTCAAACAACGAGTGATTGGTGCAGTCATTCTAATCACACTGGCCATTATCGTTCTGCCGATGTTGTTAGATGGTTCAGCAGAAGACCGGGCGCGGGTGTCAGCGACGATGCCTGCCCCTCCCAGAATTCAACTCAAAAGCATGAGCATTGCCGAGATCGAACAGAACATGGCCAGAATGGAGCAGGAGAGTGCTGCCCGCCTGCCGGTAGAGATCCAGGATGCAGAAGGCACAGACCCATCGCTTGATTCTACATACGATCAGGCAGCCGACAAACAAACAGACGATCAACGAGCAGAGAATGAAACCTATCAGCTTGACCAGAATGATCTGCCCGTCAGCTGGACATTACAGTTAGCCAGCTTCGCAGACCGAAACAATGCAACCAGGTTAAGGCAGTCACTTCGGGAAGCACAATTCAGAACGTACATTTTAACGGCTGATTCCACCAAAGGTCAGGTTTATCGGGTCTTCGTCGGGCCAATGCTCAGTAAGACCAGGTTGTCCGGTTTTGCCGAGGATATAGAGGCTGATTTTGACCTGAAGGGGCGAATTATCCGTTTTCAGGTTGAGGAAGATGGCAACCAGTTGGGTGGCTGGTAGCATCCAACCGCTACTCGAGGGTCGAATGAGGAGAGTGTGTGGCATCGATAGGGTTAGTTGACTGGATCATTTTCGCCATCGTCGGATTTTCCACGTTGATAAGTATCAAACGTGGGTTTGTAAGAGAGGCGTTGTCCCTGGCTACTTTAGTAGCCGCGATGATCGTTTCGAGATTTTTCGGTCCGTCATTTGCTGCCTTGCTGGTAGACCTGATTGAAGTCGAGTCGGTGCGTAACATAACTGCTTATGTGGGATTGTTCTTCGTCACGTTGATTGTAGGGAGCATGTTAAATACGCTGATTGCCCAATTTGTCAGGGTGGCAGGACTCGATGGCATGGACAAGCTGTTGGGGATGTTTTTTGGTTTTGCCCGTGGCGCGCTGGTCGTCGTTGTTATCGTCGCCGTATTGGCAAGGGCGGGTGTCGCTGAAGATGACTGGTGGCAGGATTCACTGCTGATTCCCAAATTTATGGCTTTCGGGGACTGGATACAGATGATCGGATGGGACAACGCAGATGATTTAATGCAGCAAGTGCGAACAAGCTGATGATTTTGCAGAGCCATCAGCTGAACAAGAGCCATCAGCCGAACAAGAGCCATCAGCCGAACAAGAGCCATCAGCCGAATAAATTAACACAGGGTGACACAATATGTGTGGCATAGTTGGAATGATTGGTCGAAGTGATGTTAGTTACGATCTTTATGATGCACTCACCGTACTACAGCATCGTGGTCAGGATGCTGCAGGGATTGTGACCTGTGAAGGCGATAGTTTATCTCAACGCAAGAGTAATGGCCTGGTGCAGGATGTTTTCCACCAAGGTCATATGAACCGGCTTAGAGGCAAGATGGGTATTGCCCATGTTCGCTATCCCACTGCAGGTACATCGAGTTCCGCAGAGGCACAACCGATGTATGTCAATTCACCGTTTGGAATCTGCCTGGCGCATAACGGCAACCTGATAAACGAATCCGAACTCAACGAGGACCTGTTTCGTACGGATCGACGGCATATCAATACCTCGTCGGATTCCGAGGTGTTACTGAATGTATTTGCCCATGAGTTGCAGAGTGTTGCCGGAATGCGTCCGGACCACAGAGAAATCTTCCAGGCCATAGAACGGGTTCATGAACGGGCCATTGGAGCCTATGCAGTGGTGGCGATGATTATTGGCTATGGCATAGTCGGATTCAGGGACCCGAATGGCATTCGCCCGGTGTGTTTTGGGAAGCGCGAAATGCCAGACGGCACGGAATATATGATTGCATCCGAGAGCGTCGCGTTAAGTGTGCTTGGATTCGAATTGGTAAGGGACATCGATCCCGGTGAAGCGATTGTTATTCAGACCAACGGAAAGGTACACACCCGACAGTGTGCGTCAAGCCATGACTTCAATCCCTGCATTTTTGAACAAGTGTACCTTGCCAGGCCAGACTCTGTGATTGACGGTATATCAGTCTACAAGGCGCGCCTGAAAATGGGCGAAAAGCTGGCGGATAAGATTCTACGATTGTATCCGGATCACGATATCGATGTAGTGATTCCTATCCCAGACACCAGTTGCACGGCAGCGATACCCATGGCTTATCGATTGAATGTTAAATACCGGGAGGGGTTGGTCAAGAATAGGTACATAGGTCGGACATTCATTATGCCTGATCAAAAAGAACGGGTGAAATCGGTACGGCGGAAATTGAGCACGGTCGAACTGGAATTCAAGGGTAAGAATGTACTGCTGGTTGACGATTCCATCGTCCGGGGGACCACATCAAAGCAAATTGTGCAGATGGCAAAAGATGCCGGGGCAAACAAGGTTTATCTCGCGTCTGCCGCACCAGCGGTCCGTTATCCCAATGTATATGGTATCGATATGCCATCAGCGAATGAATTTGTCGCTCATGGCCACACTGAAGAACAGATTGCAGAGTATATTGGCGTGGATTGGCTTGTATACCAGGATCTCGAAGATCTGCAACAATGTGCGCTGGGCGTTAACAATAGAATTCACCAGTTCGATTGCAGCGTCTTTGACGGTCACTACGTAACCGGTGGTGTGAATGACAGCTATCTCCACAGGCTGGAGTCGAAGAGAAATGACGATGCAAAATCTGCGGATATTGATGTCGATTCAGAAGTTATCGATCTTCACAATCAGGCCTGATTTCTAAGCTATGCAAGATGTCATTCGTAATACCATCACGCAGATCGGAACGATTCTGCTTGGCAAAGAGCATCAGATAAAACTCTCACTGACCTGTCTGATCTCGGGTGGTCATCTCCTCATTGAAGATTTACCGGGAATGGGCAAAACCACCCTGGCCCAGGCTCTGGCCAGGACGCTGGGTTTAAGTTTTAACCGGGTCCAGTTCACCAGCGACTTGCTACCGGCGGATATTCTGGGGATATCAATCTTTGACAAGGAAAGTGGCAAATTCATATTCCATCACGGTCCTATTTTCAGTCAACTGATCCTGGCTGACGAGATCAACCGGGCAACCCCGAAGAGCCAGAGTGCCCTGCTGGAGGCAATGGAAGAGCGACAGGTCACAATCGAAGGTGAAACGCGGATTCTGCCCGCTCCGTTTTTTGTAATAGCGACCCAAAATCCAAATACCCAGGCAGGCACGTTCCCACTGCCTGAATCGCAGCTTGATCGATTCCTGATGCGAATAGAACTGGGTTATCCGGATCCCGCGGCTGAAAGAACGCTGATGAGAGGAGAAGATCGTCGCCATGTTTTGGCGCGTCTGCAACCCGCCATGTCGAAGTCACAATTGATCGAGATCCAGACCCTGAGTGGTCAGGTAAAAGCTTCAGAAGCTTTGATTGACTATATCCAGCGCCTGGTACAGTACACACGTCAATCCCCTGAATTCGCCTATGGGCTGTCTCCGAGAGGTGCGCTGGCATTGCTTCACTGCGCAAAGAGCTGGGCGCTGCTCGATGATCGTAAACATGTCGTGCCGGAAGATGTACAGGCTGTATTGCCAGGGGTAGTTGAACACCGCCTGAGGGAGACCGCGGATTTTACTGGCCACGGTGGTAGTGCATTGGCGCAAAGATTACTGACAAAAGTTGACATCATAGGGTAGGGGCAGCAAAACCAGGTTACCGGCATGGAGGATTCAAACAAGGGCAATATTGACCGTACCGGTCTTGAACCTGAATACGAGGTACCAAAAAGCCGCCTGTGGCGCTCGAACCTGTTTCAGAGCTGGTTGAATCGACGCCTGCCCCCGTCAGATTCCATCTCTCTCAACCAGAGCAACATATTTATCCTGCCAACCCGACAGGGTCTGTACTTTCTCATTTTGATTTTTTTCATGCTGGTGGCGGGAATCAACTATCAGAACAGCCTGGTCTATGCGCTGGCGTTCCTGCTCATCAGCATGTTGATGGTCAGCATCCTGCACACCTTTCGAAATCTGTCCGGACTCACGATTCAGGCTGGTCAGACCCAGGCTGCGTTCGCTGGTGAAGATGCAGAATTCGACGTCCGCCTGATCCGGCATGGAAAACGAACCTTCGAGGCGATTGTACTCGGTTGGAATCCGGATCTGTTGCAGGGTGCAGACTTACTGGAAGGTACGGAGGTCCGGGTCAAACTGTTTGTCGAAACTTCACAACGTGGCATCATGAATCCGGGCCGGATGCTGATACAGACTTACTATCCTGTGGGACTATTTCGTGCCTGGTCCTGGGTTGATTTAAATATGTCTTCGGTTGTTTACCCTCAGCCTCTTATTGCCGGTGATATTCCTCTGGCCTTGAGCACGACCGACGAGGGTGAAATGATGCAGAAGCAGGGTGTGGATGACTTTCACGGTTTGAGAGAGTATCGGGCAGGTGACTCGCTACGGCACATTGCCTGGAAGTCATTTGCCCGCACAGAGGAACTGCTGGTCAAAGAATTTGCGGCCCATGTTGATCGCCGCGTTTGGCTGGACTGGGAGTTTTTTCAGGGCATGGACCGTGAAGCTCGTTTGAGCCGACTTTGTTACTGGGTGGTTCAGTTGTCCCGAACGACGGATGAATATGGTTTGCGCCTGCCCGGTGTTGAGATTGCACCTGGCAGTGGTATCGAACACAAGAACCGGGTGCTGACTGAGTTGGCGATGTTTGAAATAGAGGTCGGCTAGTTCATGGTTGGTTTCGCGATCCCAAGAAATTCTCTAGCCTGGATGCTGGCTGCCCAGGCGGCGGTGATCGCACCTCACGTCGTCCGTTTGCCGATTTGGGTCACCCTGGTGTGTGTCGGTTGTGGTCTGTGGCGGGTGATGGTTTACCAGGGTCGATGGTCCTACCCGAGGCGGTGGGTGAAAGTGGTTTTTGTCCTGATCGGTGTTACCGGCATACTTTTGGGTTACCAGAAGTTTTATGGACTCGAACCCGCGATAGCCTTATTGATTATCGCTTTTGTGTTGAAATTACTCGAGATGCACCACAAAAGAGACGCCTACATTGTCATCCTGTTGGCCTACTTTGTTGCCATCACTGAATTTCTTTTCTACCAGACTATCCCTTACACACTTTACATGCTGATTGCGGTGACGATGATTACGGCAGCCCTGATTGGATTGCACCAAACGAAATCCCATGTTCGTCCTACCGAAACACTTAAAACAGCGGTACTGTTGTTAGGTCAATCGGTGCCTTTGATGATGGTGTTGTTTGTTCTCTTCCCAAGGATATCACCATTATGGACCGTTCCCTTACCGACTAATGTTGCCCGAACCGGAGTTACGGACAGTATGACACCCGGGGATATATCGCTGTTAACGCAATCAGACGGTCTGGCATTCAAGGCCACGTTTGAATCCACACCGCCTTTGTTCAGTCGTTTGTACTGGCGTGGGATTGTGCTTTCAGAATTTGATGGGCAAACCTGGTCAAGAGAAGCACAATTGACACAGAATTCATGGCGCACCGGCGCAACCGTGCCAGGCTGGGTGTCAGATATTGAATATCAAGGTGATGAACAACGCTATGAAATCGTTCTTGAACCCACCCAGCAGAAGTGGTTATTCAGTCTTGCAGTGCCCACACTCGTTGATCATCCCAGCCTGGAAATACTGCATGACTATCGAATTGCCTCCCGGTCGGTTGTCAGGCAACGATTGCGATACAAGGTGAAATCACACCTCAGATATGTGGTGGAGCGAGAACTCAGTGATTTCTCACGTTACAGGAATACACGCATTCCAAAATATAGCAATCCCCGGTCCCAGGTATTGGTAAAACAGATGTTTAAAAAGTCAGGCTCAATTCCTGGCTTCATTAACAATGTGTTGCGAATGTATAACCTGGAAGAATTTGTTTATACCCTCAGACCTACATTGCTCGGCGATGATAGTGTCGATGGATTTCTGTTTGAGTCACGACGCGGGTTTTGTGAACATTTTGCCGGTTCCTTTACTTTTATGATGAGAGCGGCAGGGATTCCGGCCAGAGTTGTGCTGGGATACCAGGGTGGGGAATATAACCCGAGGGGGAATTATGTCTCTGTCAGGCAATTTGATGCCCACGCCTGGGCTGAAGTTTGGCTTGAGGACGGTGGTTGGGTCAGGATCGATCCCACGGCTGCGGTCGCACCCGAACGGATTGAACGTGGGCTCGAAGCCGCCGTCGAATTGGAGGACACTTTTCTTGAAGACACACCATTGTCAATTTTCAAGTACCGTCAACTATTATGGCTGACTGACTTAAGGTTACGGCTGGATGCTGTTGGACACTATTGGGATACCTGGGTTGTTGGCTATACGCCGGAAACTCAGATGGGTGTGCTGGAAAAGTTTTTTGGTGATCTTGATCGAAAGCGATTGGGAATGATTATGTTAACAGTGTTCTTCAGCATTCTCGGTATTATTGGCGTCGTGATGCTGGCGAAAAAAAGTAGCACGGTCCTGGCGCCCATAGACGACGAATATCTGGAATTTTGCCGTCTGATGGAAAAATGGGGAATCGGGCGCAGAACCGGCGAAGGCCCCCTGGATTATGCACAGAGAATTGGCATGGAAAAGCCCGAACTACGGCAGCAGATCAACAACGTCACCTCAGCCTATGTCGAGAAAAACTATATCCACCCGGATACCGCCAGTGTTCACGATTTGAAGAAGGCAGTCAGGGCACTTAGATTTAGAACCCTGACCGCTACCCGCTAGCAGCTTGCTACGCGAATCAACCAGTGTTAATTATCGGTGACGCCACTTCAACGATGTTGGTGACCGGAATGGAAACCGAATTCGCACTTTCTAAAAATGACTCGATCTGGTCAAAATTCAGGTACCGATAAATGTCACCGGACATGGTATCCAGGTCACTAGTGTAGGAAAGGTATTCTTCCGGGGTTGGCAACTTACCCAATACACTAGCCACCGCTGCCAGTTCGGCAGATGCCAGATACACATCTGCGCCATCCCCCAGTCGGTTGGGAAAATTCCGGGTAGATGTTGAGACGCAGGTGCTGTTAGGGGCGATGCGCGCCTGGTTTCCCATACACAGTGAGCAACCAGGCATTTCTGTTCTTGCACCCGCTGTAGCAAATGTGTTGTACACGCCTTCCTGCCTCAATTGATGCTCGTCCATTTTGGTCGGTGGGGATATCCACAGACGTGTGGGAATGGCATTTGCTTTGCTGAGGATACTCGCTGCAGCACGGAAGTGTCCGATATTGGTCATACACGAGCCGATAAAGACCTCGTCAATTTTCGCACCTGTCACCTCGGACAGAGGTTTTACATCGTCCGGGTCATTCGGACAGGCTAAAAGTGGCTCTTTGATCTCATTCAGGTCCACTTCGATAACTTCTGCGTATTCTGCGTCAGCGTCTGGTTCGAGCAGGACCGGGTTGGCAAGCCACTCCTGCATCGCTTCGACCCGTCGTCCAATGGTTCGAGAGTCGCCGTAGCCTTCTGAAATCATCCACTTCAACAATGTCACATTGGAAGTGAGATATTCGATCATTGGTTCGATGCCGAGCCGAATTGTACAACCCTCAGCCGATCGTTCTGCCGATGCATCACTAATCTCGAAAGCCTGTTCCACCTTGAGGTCAGGCAGTCCTTCAATTTCGAGGATACGACCACTGAAAATATTCTTCTTGCCTGCTTTGTCGACGGTCAGAAGCCCGCGTTTGATCGCCGCGTATGGTATGGCATTGACCAGGTCCCGAAGGGTGATGCCGGGCTGCATTTCTCCTTTGAACCGAACCAGCACAGATTCCGGCATATTCAGTGGCATAACACCAATAGCGGCCGCGAATGCAACCAGGCCTGAACCTGCGGGGAAACTGATCCCCATGGGGAACCGTGTATGTGAATCACCACCGGTACCCACAGTATCCGGCAACAGCATACGATTTAGCCAGGAATGGATAATACCGTCACCTGGTCGCAGGGCGACACCACCGCGAGTTTGAATAAAGTCTGGCAAGGTATGTTGGGTATCAATGTCGACGGGCTTTGGATAAGCCGCCGTGTGACAAAATGACTGCATCACAAGGTCTGCTGAAAATCCCAGGCATGCCAGTTCCTTCAATTCATCCCGTGTCATGGGTCCCGTTGTATCCTGTGAGCCCACAGTGGTCATTTTGGGTTCACAGGAAACACCCGGTCGAACGCCTTGTACGCCGCACGCCTTGCCAACAATTTTCTGCGCCAGGGTAAAACCCTTGTCAGATTCTTCTGCCGGAACAGGTCTGCGAAATATCTCGCTAACACCCAGGCTCAGCGCTTCACGGGCTTTCTCTGTGAGACCACGACCTATGACCAGCGGTATTCTGCCTCCAGCCTGGACCTCGTCCAGCAATACCTGGGTTGACAGTTCAAAGGTTGAGATAACATCGCCCGCTTCGTTGGTGATTTTTCCTTCATAGGGGAAAATTGTGACAACATCGCCCATATTCAGCTTGCTGACATCGCACTCGATTGGCAGGGCACCTGAATCTTCCATCGTGTTGAAGAAAATGGGCGCAATCTTGCCGCCCAACACGACGCCGCCATTTCTCTTGTTCGGAATAAATGGAATATCGTCTCCCATATGCCAGAGCACTGAATTGGTGGCGGATTTTCTGGATGAGCCTGTACCGACAACGTCACCCACATAAGATACGGGATTGCCTATATTTTTGAGTTGTTGCACTGTTTCAAGTGGGTTATCCATACGCTTTATCAACATAGCCAGAGCGTGGAGAGGGATATCCGGCCGGCTCCAGGCATCTCCTGCAGGGGACAGGTCATCTGTATTGGTCTCGCCCTCAACTTTGAAGACTGTGATCTTTATCTGTTCAGGCACTTTTGGTCGCGAGGTAAACCAGTCGGCGCTGGCCCAGGATTCAATGACAGCCCTGGCATGTTCGTTAGTTTCTGATTTTTCAACAACATCATGAAACGCATCGAACATCAGCAGTGTTTTTGACAGGCAAGCTGCCGCAGTGGGTGCTACTTCATCATCGTCGAGTAAAGCGATTAATGGATCGATGTTATATCCTCCCAGCATAGTACCCAGGAGTTCGGTTGCTTTTTGTTTGTCAATCAAGGGGGAAGAGGCATCTCCATTTGTAATTGCGGTGAGGAATGCAGCCTTAACATAAGCAGCGTCATCGACGCCAGCCGGTACTCGGTTGACAAGAAGATCGAGAATGAAGTCTTCATCACCGGCAGTGGGTTCTTTTAAAAGTTCGATCAAGCCGTTAACCTGTTCCGCAGATAGCGGTTTTGGGTCTATCCCTTGTTCTGAACGTTCGGCAACATGTTGACGATAGGCTTCTAGCACAACGTAAATCCTCTAATTTAGTGAAAAATCAGGGGCTGGGCTGACGGCTAGCCCCCTAAAAATGGGGCCATGAGTGTACCCGAATAGCACTAATAAGTTAAGTGGGCCGGTAGATTGAAAAGACCAGAGTCATGAATGTAGAAAAGTTCCTGTTTTGTGAAACACCTGATGAATGGGTTGCTTCGGTCAATGAGCACCTGGCGGTATTGCTGATTGACCACGCCAATTGTGAAAAGAAAGCAGCTTCTACTGCACTGAACCTGATTTACCGCTATGTTGATAAGCCGGACATGCTGATACAACTGTCAAAACTGGCGAGAGAGGAGTTACGGCACTTCGAGCAGGTGCTGGGGCATCTGCAGAAAAGAGGCATTGAATATCGTCATCTTCCACCCGGCCGGTATGCAGGCGAGCTGCGAAAAGGCATACGGACCTACGAACCTGCCCGCTTGGTTGACGTATTGATAGTCAGCGCTATCGTCGAAGCAAGAAGCTGTGAGCGGTTTTCCCGGCTGATTGAGGTGCTGGACGACGAATTGGCTAGGTTCTATACGTCATTGCTCAAGTCAGAAGCACGTCACTATAAGCTGTACCTGAACTTAGCGAGAAAGTTCTCAGCTGTGTCTATTGATCGCCGGGTTGATTTTTTTCTAAAAGAAGACCAGCTTCTGGTGACAAAACCCGACGATGTCTTTCGATTCCTGAGTGGCCCGGTTAATCAGGAGGATAATTCAGGGTAGGAATTAACGAATCTCAAATGAAGTGAGCTTGAGGTCACCGTCAGTGCTCGTAAGATACCAACCGAGTGCGTCCCAGTCACCCAGCACAATGCGTTGTGCGGCGACGCCATCGAGGGTCAGGTCGTGTACCTTTGGCCTGTGAGTATGACCGTGGATCATGGTCCTGACGCCATGTGCCCGCATGACATTTTCAACTTCTAAAGGGGTTACATCCATAATGTCGCTGGCGGCCTGCCGGGTGAGTTCCTGGCTTTCACTGCGTATGCTGTTGGCAATAGCTTGTCGTTCGGGGATGGTCTTTGAAAGAAAATCCCTCTGGAAGTTTTCGTCACGTAACTGCTGCCGAACGTGCATATAGCGTTCATCACGGGTACAAAGGCTGTCGCCGTGCATCAGCAGTACTGAATCCCCGTCGATGTCGATCACTGTCGGGTCGTCGAGCAGCGTTGCCCCGGTTTGTTGGCAAAACTGCTGCCCGAGTAGAAAATCACGATTACCATGCATCAGAAACAGCGGAATATCGAGTCTGTCCAGTGCGGTAATGATTTCCTGATTAAATTCCGTTTCGTGATCATCTCCCAGCCAGACCTCAAAAAAATCGCCTAAGATGTAGAGTGCATCAACATCAACGGCCTTATCCTTAAGAAAATAGTAAAAAGAGCGGGTAACATCCGGGCGTGTCTCATCAAGGTGAAGATCAGAGATGAACAATATGGTCATAGTGTATTTCCGGCTAGAGAGTACTACTGGCGTCATCTTTGAAAAATTCGCTACAGCGTTTGACGTCTCAGGGTTTCGTTAAGTAGAATGCGCCCTCTCAAAAGCGAGTGCCTGACGCTTCTCACTTTTGAGATGTTGTGTATTATCTGGTGCTCTAGGTGCCATTGGCAACAGTCAATTCGGGGTATAGCGCAGTCTGGTAGCGCGCCTGCTTTGGGAGCAGGATGTCGGGAGTTCGAATCTCTCTACCCCGACCAGATTCTCCATGAGGTGATACGACCGGAAGGTCAGGGTTAATGCGCCCGTAGCTCAACTGGATAGAGCATCGCCCTTCTAAGGCGAGGGTTGAAGGTTCGAGTCCTTCCGGGCGTACCACTATAATGGGAATAAGAGCAATGGTGGGCGTAGCTCAGTTGGTAGAGCTCCGGATTGTGATTCCGGTGGTCGCGGGTTCAAACCCCGTCGCTCACCCCATTTATAAAGGGCTGTAGAAACCTCGAAAGCTTCAAATATTCGCTTCGAAATACGACCATAGCCGAAAGACGGATTGCGCCTTTTCATTTCAATCACCAAAAATCAATCCAAACTTGTTGCTGTGCTTTTCTGGCTTGGATTTCCTTAGTCCGATTCGAACAAAGTTGCGGTATTTTCGTTTCACAAGTGTTTTGTGAAACGCAAGGGTCAGTGCAGGCTTAAGGACGACGCCAACTTTCTGCTGGCGGCGTTCGCCGATTAATAATTGTTAACAAACCAAAAAGGATTCGATTTCTTGTGACCAACGAAGTCAGCTCTTTCTGGTACGATTCATGAGAATAAGCTGATATTGCGATCGATTCGGTCATCGCCAGTTTTACTGCGCCTGGTTTCAGGAGTTTGATCAGCGTGACGCAGTAGTGGATTACCAATTCGATGAATTCAAGCATTCCTGCGATTTTATTACATGTTCGATATGCGAGAGCTAAACCGTTGTTCCTGTTATTAGAAAAATAATAATTCGCGCAGGACACGATAGCTGATTTTAGAAAGAACAATAGTAAAGGTAACAATAATACCTGCGGATCATTCATTGTTCTTTGCCGTGAAATGAATATGTTCACAGACGTAATTGTCGCGATTGATGGCAGTAAGTTTAAGGCGGTTAATAGTAAGGGAAATAAATGAGGGTTGGGACGCTGAACTAGGAAAGGTTCTTCTCTCTCGTATCGATCTGCAGGTATATAAAACGATCGCAGAGATTCACGGAGTGACTATGCTCTACAGTGCAGCAGTCGGTATATTTGCTCAACGGTGTGACCTTTTTCGAACCAGCACAGACTACATCGTCCACTCACTCGGCTTCCATGATCAACAGATCAGAGCCACGATGGGTTTCTCAAAGCCCTCGTTAGCTGCATTTCAGGAGTACGACGAACTCGGTCTGGTCCTGGATCTTTTTGAAGAGAATGTCAGTGCCCCGGAATATAAACTGATAGTCTTACTTCGCTCAAAGAAAGTGGAATCGGAAGAAATAGCGGAGATGGTTAAAAAATTTCGAATAGAATCTGTCGATAGCCCTGACAAGGCAATGCACAGCATTAAAAACGGATTGGAAAAAATGCACGTGTCCCCGAGCAGTTATCATGAAATTAAAAGTATCCTGATGCCCTTTTAGCAGCCTAAACCCCTCCCGCCCTATATACTCAAGCAGCCCTGTTACATTTGTAGTACATTGCGGGACCTCCGGGCACCTGACAATGATTTTGGTTGGCGTTAAAATTTCTTTCTTTCCTCTCGACTCCCAGGATACTCTCCCCCATGCAGTTAACCATCAATCCAAACGTTCTCAAACTTAAAGAATCAGCAACCCTGGCCATTAACCAGCAGGTGAAGAAACTTCGGCAAGAGGGCAGGGACATTTGCCATTTCGGATTTGGGCAATCTCCGTTTCCGGTGCCCGATGCCATTCAAAGCGCACTCAAGGATCATACAGATAAGAAAAGCTACCTGCCGACTCGCGGTCTGCCGGAGCTCCTTGACGTCATTGCGGAGTTTTACCAGGCACAATGCAACTACACTTTTTCAGCAGACCAGGTTTGCATTGGTCCGGGCAGCAAAGAGTTGATATTTCAGGCGATTTTTCTTCTCGACGGTCCCCTGGTGATACCGGCACCGAGTTGGGTCAGTTATGGCCCCCAGGCGACCATCAGAAACAAGAAAGTAATCACCGTTGAAACCCAGTCAGAAAACGAATATAAATTGCAGGCTAACGAGTTGGAAGAGGCCTTCAATCAGGTCGGGAAAGGCCAGAAAATTCTTATCTTCAACAATCCGAATAATCCGACAGGCAGTGTTCATCGAAAAGCCGAACTTGAAGACCTGGCAATGGTATGTCGCAGGCATAACGCGATCGTTATCTCCGATGAGATCTACGGTCTTGTGGACTTCAGTGGCAGGAATCATACGTCTCTAGTGCACTACTATCCAGAAGGTACGATCGTCACCGGCGGGATGTCGAAAGCATTTTCTGCCGGTGGTTACCGATTGGGCCTGATGATCATACCCAGGGAGATGGATCAGTTAATGCGGGCACTCATGTCCCTCGTCAGTGAAACATTTAGCGCTGTGAGCGCGCCTATTCAATATGCAGCCCTCGCGGCTTACCAGTACAGTGATGAAGTTCGTGAAGAAGTTGAACGTTGTACCGAGATACACAGGTTTACAGGGGGGTATCTTCATCGTCGGTTTGTTGAAATGGGTCTCAATTGCCCCAGGCCGGAAGGGGCTTTTTACCTTTTCCCGGATTTTGAAAATTTTCGGGAAAAGCTAAAGCGCAGATCTATCCGCACTTCTGCACAACTGTGCAAATCCATCCTGGATGAAGTCGATGTGGCACTATTACCGGCTTCGGACTTCTATCTGCCGGAAAGTCATCTTGGAACCAGGGTCACATCCGTTGACTACGATGGTGCCGAGGCACTGAAGGGGTTTACTGGGCCATCACTGGATCAAAGCGAGCTGCTGAGGCTGTTTCCCAGACTGGTAAAAGGTTGTGACAGGTTGGAAGATTACCTGACAAGACTCTCATAGGTTGTGGCATTGGCCAATAACTGCACGCGGGATAATTTTCCGAGTGCTATTCATGACATTTCTGACGTCCACTACTCACATTGGTATCAATGATAAATACAAATTAACGCCTGTTTGAGCTTGTACGAACGAGAGAATTCTATACACTGGCTGCAGCTCGTTATGAGTTGAATTATTAGAAAAAGGGAGTGTTCAAATGAAGCATGATATCCAAACTATGAGTCTCGCTACCGTCGTAGCAATCGGACTCACCTTCTCCTACCAGCCAGTGTTCGCCGCAGATGACGATGATTTGATGGAAACTGTGATTACCATTGGCACCCGTAGTGCGAAGGAACGTTCTGCATCGGATTCACCGGTGCCAATTGATGTCATCGGGGGTGATGATTTCGACACTATTGGGGGGTCAGCAGATATAACAGACAATCTACGTGCACTGGTGCCATCCTACACAGCAACACCAGCAACAGGTGACGGTAGTGCCTTTGTTCGACCCACTTCACTCAGGGGGATGGCGTCTGACCAGACACTGATACTGGTGAATGGCAAACGACGTCACCGTTCCGCGCTGGTACAATTTTTCGCACCGGCGGCAGGTAATGGTGCACATGGCGCCGATGTAGGCATGATACCGGCCATAGCACTTAAGCGGGTAGAAGTCCTGCGCGATGGTGCTGCAGCGCAATATGGTTCGGACGCAATTTCCGGTGTTATTAACCTTGTTACCAAGGACGCCTCTGAAGGGGGAGAGTTCCAGGTTCAGTATGGCCAGTACTATGAAGGCGAAGAGAGCTACAAGTTCGCGGGTAATCTGGGCTTGTCGGTTGGTGATAATGGTTTTATCAACCTCAGCCTGGAATACGTCGATAACGAAGCATTGTCACGGGGTGTACAGCGATTTGTTAATTCAGAAGCCCTGGAGGCAGCAGGTGTCACTGGAATCGGGGCGGACACGCCTTTTGATGATGAGCCTTTGCTGCAGACCTGGGGTAGACCCGAATACAGCGGGGTCCGTTTCTTTGCCAACTCCAGTTTTGAATTAACTGATTCTGCCAACCTGTACGTGTTTGCCAACTACGGTAGTACCGAAGGCCGGTATCGTTTTTTCTACCGGACGCCGGATCATTCCAGCCTGCTGCCTTTGAGGGCAATGGGGTTCACCGGTCTGCAGGCTGGTTACACACCGTTTCTGGACGGCGATCAAACCGACTTTAGTATAGTTGGTGGATTCGAGGGTGAGTTTTCTGGCGGTATACTCTACGACTTCAGCGTAGCTTATGGGGAAAATGAACTTGAGTATTTCCTCAACAATACAATCAACCAGACATTGGGTCTTGTTAACGGTGAGCCTGCACAACGCAATTTCGATGTAGGTGCCTATCGACAGGAGGAAATAAATCTCAACGCTGATTTTTCTATCCCAGTCTCCGATAATGTCAACGTGGGTCTCGGCGCGGAATGGCGAGAAGAGACATACGTTGCCGAAGCGGGTGAAATCAATTCGTTTATTGGTGCAGGTTCAAATGGTTTAAATGGTATTGGTACACAGGACGCGGGTTCGTTTGATCGTGATAACTATGCTGTTTATGCTGATCTTGAGCACGATGTGACTGATCGCCTGCTGATGCAATACGCAATTCGCTTCGAGGAGTTTTCAGATTTCGGTAGCACCGTGAATGGTAAGTTTGCCGTCCGTTACCATGTTTCTGAAGATGTGGCGATACGGGGTGCGATTTCCAATGGTTTCCATGCGCCGACCCCTGGCCAGTCCAACGTCAAAACGACCATTACAACTTTTGATGGTACCACGGGTCTTCAGATTGAAGAGGGGCTTATTCGGCCAACAGATCCTGATGCGGTTGCAGCTGGTGGTACGGCGCTGACAGAGGAAAAATCGTTTAACGTCAGTCTTGGTGTAACAGCGAATTTAGGAAATAACACGACGTTCACCTTCGATTTATACCACATTGAAGTAGACGACAAAATCTACCGTACTCGGGACATTGTCTCCAACGGCAATAACGTCTCTTTTTATACCAATACCCTCGATGTCCAATCAGAAGGTCTTGATCTTGTGATTACCACCGGTTGGGATTGGGGTTCTGTGGCGTCTACAGATATGAGTTTGGCTTACAGCAATAACCAGGTTACGGTTACTGGACAGTCGGCAGTCGGGGGTATTGATCCCGTGTCAGACAGCATAATTCAAGATATTGAGAACAACTATCCCAACCATCGTTTTGTGTTAACTGCCAACACCTATTTCACCGATCAGTGGAGTTGGATGATAAGAGCCAATTACTATGGCGATCACTACGACGAAAGAGGCACTATTGATGCCCCCGTCGATCCCAGTGCGAAGATTGACGAGACGATCTACATTGATACAGAAATTAATTACCAGTTCAATGACAATATGAGACTGACGCTGGGCGCAATTAATGTATTTGATGAGTTTATCGATGAAATTGGTCCACCAAATGCCAACCGACTTAGCGTAGGCTTGCAGTATCCTCGCAGGAGTGCTGCTAATTATGAAGGAGGTTACTGGTACCTGAGAGGCGTTTACTCCATGTAAATCCTCAACACGCCATGCATTCCGTCAATTCGATTAGGGAGTTGGCGGACTGTACGGCGATTTCCGACCTGCCTTCGTCCTGTAAGAATTCGAGCGCGTATATTCGTGTATTGACGAGCTTGATCTTGATCATAAAGATCACACTGTTAGAATAGTGATGACCCGTGTCAAATGAGTCATATGTATCCTTCGTATTGCAAAACACCCAGGGAAAGTGGTTTTGAAGTCGGGTCTCGGCAAGCTGAAATGGCGTATCTAACTGACGTCAGTACGGTTAACTCATTCTTTTGGGAGACTTAATGAATACGCTAAGACACTACTTTATCAGTGATGATCTGGATGACCTCGACCTTCTGGAGGTACAGTTGGAATCCAGGGGAGTTGAAAACCCGCAAATCCATGTCCTCAGTAATGACGATACAGGCGTTGCAAATCATGTTCATTTGCACGCTGTTCAATCGTTACTGAAAAATGACGTGATACATTCAGGGATAATCGGCGCTGTAGCCGGTGGGATCGCGGCATCGCTTGTATTGGGGGTGGCTTACTATCTGGGTTTACCGGAGATGAACGTGGGTTGGACGCCTTATGTCTTTCTTTCCATTGTTGTTTTCGGATTTTGTACCTGGGAGGGTGGGTTCATAGGTTTCCAGAAGCCTAACTACCATTATGAAAGGTTTGAAAGCGCCCTGAACGATGGCAAACATGTCTTTATCGTTGAACTTGATCCAGACCAGGAACCAATACTGGAAGAGCTGCTAGAGAATCATCCCGGGCTTGAAGAAAAGGGTACAGAAATTGGCCCGGCTCACTGGATCTTTGCCTGGCGGCATCGGTTGTTTGAGTTTATAGATCGTAATCTCTTCAGTTATTCGCAACTTCGCCACAAGTAAGTCGCGGTAATCGTTTCAAAATTCCAGTAGAAAAACTGGAGTAGGATTTTTTTGTCTAAAAAAAGGTTTTAACTATGGGAAAGATGATTGCAGTTGTGTTGCTGTTGATGTGTGTGCTACCTCTAACAGGCCTGGCGGATGGGAAATCCAGTTATGCCATTTGCGTTACGTGTCACGGAGCAAACGGGGAAGGTAACACTGCTCTTAATTCTCCGGCATTGGCCGGGCAGGAGGCCTGGTATCTGAAAACCCAGATTAACAATTTCAAGGAAGGGATTCGAGGAACTCACAAGAGTGACATATACGGTATGCAGATGCGGCCGATGGCAATGACATTGGCGACCGACGCGATGGTCAGTGATGTTGCGGACTACATTAACCAGATGAGCCCCATCAGTCCGGAATCTACAACCGGTGGAAATGCCGATGCTGGTAAAGCCCGTTACATGGTTTGTGCAGCTTGTCACGGCATCGATGGAAAAGGGCTGGCAAACCTGAATTCCCCTGATTTAACGCTCCAGCAGGACTGGTATTTAGTGCGTCAAATTAACAATTTCAAATCAGGCATTCGGGGTGGTACTTCGAAAGATGTCTATGGTATGCAAATGCGACCAATGGCCATGACGTTAACCGATGATCAGGCGGTGAAGGATGTCGCTGCTTATATTTTGACTCTTGGGAAATAAAAGTCAGAAACTTTGACTCTGATTTAGAATCTGGAACTTTGAATCAGGTAGAAGTGATCGACCAGTAGTATGCTGAACAACCCCATCAGGTAAACAATTGAGTACTTGAACGTCTTGATGGGTGCCTTCGGCACACCGCGGATAATTTGAATAGACCAGTATAAAAATACCAGCCCCAGAACCATTGCGCCGGTGAGATAAATCAGACCACTCATGTTGATAAAATAGGGCATGGTGCCGACAGCAAGCAACAACAGGGTGTAGGCCATTATATACAGACCTGTTGTTCGCTCCCCGTGAGTAACGGGAAGCATGGGTATATCAACCTTGGCGTACTCTTCCTTCCTGTCAATCGCCAGGGCCCAGAAGTGCGGCGGTGTCCAGGTAAAGATGATCATGACCAGCAGGACGCCACCAGGATCAATTTGGTTTGTGATTGCAGTCCACCCAAACAAAGGTGGCGCTGCGCCGAACAGCCCACCAATAACGATATTCTGAGGGGTTGCCCGTTTCAGGTACATAGAATAAATAATGCCGTAACCTATCCAGGACGCGAGATTTAACCAGGCCGTGAGTGGGTTGACCAGTGTCGCGAGTATTGAAAGCCCAAGAATCCCTGTAAGAGCGGAGAATATAAAACCGGATTTAACCGAGACTCTACCCTGTGCGATGGGGCGACTGTGGGTTCGTGCCATTTTTGCATCGATGTGTGAGTCGACGATGTGGTTAACGGTAGCCGCAGAGCCAGCAACCAGGGCAACGCCCAGATTGGTGTAGATAAGAATATCCAGAGGAACGAGACTGGTGGTAGCCAGGAACATGCCAACAGTCGTACACAGTAGCATGAGAAGTACGACCCTGGGTTTGCACAGCTCGAGAAAATCGCGCCAGGTAGCGCTCGTTGTTCGTAGAGTCTGGTCCATATGGTTAGCACATCACCGGGGCTTTATGAACTGAATCTATGTGCTGAAGAACAGCAAACGAGTCAGGTTGACATAATCTGCTTCCAGGGCCATGAGTAAGATCAAGACCATTATGGCAATGGGAGGTGAGAGGATTGCATACATCAGCGCTAGCCTCTCCCAGGCCATATGCATAAATATAGCGATAATAAATCCTGCTTTGAGAAACATAAAAAGCAGGATGAGTCCCCAACGCAAATATCCCTGGAATTCGAAATAGTCAACCATGTACGAAAAAGTACTCAGTACAAATAGCAGTCCCCATACTTTAAAGTAAATAGAAATGGGGTGCTCTTGTGTATCTGCCGCTGCTTCCATAAACAATCCTCAAACAAATTTGTTATTTCGTGCGGGAAATTACCATAGGTAGAAAAATGCAAAAATAAACACCCAAACCAGGTCCACAAAGTGCCAGTACAGACCAGTTATTTCCACTATCTCGTAATTGTCCTTTCTGTCGTAATCGCCTCGCCAGACTTTAAAAGCGACGACCAGCAAATAGATGACACCAACGCTCACGTGAAATCCATGAAACCCGGTAATCATAAAGAAACAGGATCCGAATTGGGCGGCTCCCATGGGATTTCCCCAGGGGCGAACGCCTTCTTCGAGAATAAGCTTGCTCCATTCGAACACTTGCATGCCAACAAAGCTGGCACCAAATAGGGCAGTAGCCACCATCAAAAGTGCGATCTTGTTCTTATCACGGGTATGAGAGAACCTCACCGCCATCGCCATCGTGCCACTACTGCTGATGAGGATAAAAGTCATGATCGCAATCAATAAAAGAGGGATATGTTCGCCAGCAATGGTTAACGCAAAGACTTCACTCGGTACCGGCCAGGGGACGGTAGTCGACATGCGCACACTCATATAACTCGTTAGGAAGATGCTAAAAATGAAGGTGTCACTAAGCAGGAAAATCCACATCATGGCTTTTCCCCAGGGAACCTGGAATGTCTGCTTTTCTGCAGACCAGTCTTCTACAATACCGTGTAATCCGTCGGCTAGTGTGGCGGGTCCGGCAGCTGCGATAGACGTGTCAGTCATAGTTTCCCCTTTTCGTTCTTAAGTAATTCTTTTTCAGGTGGATAGTAACAACCCGAATATTCCAATCCAGATAAGCAGTAAATAGTGCCAATAGGTTTTGCACAGTTCTACACTGAGCCTGATCTCAAACATCTGTGCACCGGACCAGGCATGCAGTGTCGTGCGACACCAAACCCAAAGCCCGCCGATGATGTGTAATCCGTGTACACCCGTAAACAGATAGAAAAATGCCAGGGAAGGGTTTGAATACATATACAGACCCTGATCCACCAGTCCCTGCCAGGCCCAAAGTTGTCCTACAATAAATGCCCCAGTAAACAGGCCCGTGGCGAGTAATGCGTATCGGGTTGTTTTTGGATCATTGTGATCTGCACTATAGGAGGCCCATTGAATTGCAACGCTGCCGAGTACCAGCATGAACGTGTTAAACCAGAGTAGTCCCGGTTCTTTCTGAGGTATCCAGTCCGCCAAACCCATTCGGATAAAGTAAGCGCTGACAAATAATGCAAAGAGGCTCGTAACCACCGCGAGGAAAAAGAGCAGCCCGATTTTACCAGGGGGAAGAAATCGACTTGAGTCCTCATGATCCACGGTGACACCCACCGTCGCCCAGGGTTTTTCTGTTATCCGATGACGCCATAGCCACCAATACGAACCAACCACTGCAATAACTATAAACAGAAGAATAGCAGTCACGAAGCACTCATCGTTACATCTTCATCCTTTGGCTCGATGTCTGGTCCGTCACCGTCGCCTGGACCATCAGGTGGCTGGTCCTGCGGAATAAAATCACGGGATGCACCTGGAACGCTGTAGTCGTAGGCCCAACGGTAAACCTGCGGTAACTTCGGTCCCCAGTTGCCATGAACAGGCGGTGTTTCCGGTGTTTGCCATTCGAGTGAGGTTGCATTCCACGGATTGCCACCGGAAGGTTTGCCCTTGAATAAACTCCAGACTATGTTGATCAAAAAGATAATTTGCATCGCCGCGACGAACAGGGCGGCGACGGTAATACCGGCATTCAGGGTTTGTGCGGACTCCGGAATAAACTCAATGCCCTCGTAGGCAAAGTATCGACGAGGTACACCGAGGAAACCCAGGTAGTGCATAGGAAGATATATTGCATAGGTACCGAGGAATGTACCCCAGAAATGTATGTATCCGAGTCGGTTGTTAAACATCTTACCGGTCATCTTGGGGAACCAGTGATAGATGGCGCCAAACACCACGAGAATGGGTGACACACCCATCACCATATGGAAGTGCGCGATGACAAAATAGGTGTCAGAGAGCGGCAGGTCGACGACCACATTGCCAAGAAATATTCCCGTCAGGCCACCATGTGTAAACGTAAAAATAAACGCGATAGCAAACATCATCGGTACAGTGAAATGGATATTCCCACGCCAGAGTGTCAGTACCCAGTTATAGACCTTGATGGCGGTCGGCACCGCTATGATTAGAGTCGTGGTGGCGAAAAAGAAACCAAAATAAGGGTTCATACCACTCACATACATGTGGTGCGCCCAGACAATGAAACTGAGTCCGCCGATTGCGACGATTGCCCATACCATCATACGGTATCCAAAAATGTTCTTTCTTGCATGGGTGCTCAACAGATCTGAAACAATTCCGAATGCGGGCAGTGCGACGATATAAACTTCGGGGTGGCCGAAAAACCAGAAAAGATGCTGGAACAAAATAGGGCTGCCACCGTCGTAGCTTGTTTGCTCACCCATTGACACTATGGCAGGCATAAAAAAGCTGGTCCCCAATAAGCGATCCAGCAGCATCATTATTGCGCTGACTAACAAGGCAGGAAAGGCGAGGAGGCCAAGCACTGTTGCGGTAAAAATACCCCAGACAGACAGTGGCATCCGCATCAGGGTCATCCCATTGGTCCTGGCTTGCAAAACCGTGGTAACGTAGTTCAGCCCACCCATGGTAAAAGCGATAATAAACACCGCCAATGAAACCAGCATCAGCACAATCCCCCAGTCGACACCTGGGGTTCCCTGCATAATTGCCTGGGGTGGATAAAGCGTCCAACCTGCACCCGTTGGACCGCCTGGAACAAAAAAGCTGGTCATCAGAATAATCACCGATACCAGGTAGACCCAGAAACTGAGCATGTTCATATAGGGGAACACCATGTCACGAGCCCCAACCATCAGCGGGATCAGATAGTTACCAAAGCCCCCAAGAAACAGGGCGGTAAGCAGGTAGATCACCATGATCATGCCGTGCAAGGTGACGAACTGAAGGTATTGATCAGGATTAATGAAAGAGAATGTATCCGGGAATCCCAATTGCAATCTCATTATGCCCGACAACACCAATGCAACCAGACCAACGGAAATCGCTACTAGTCCGTACTGGATCGCAATGACCTTGTGATCCTGGCTATAGATGTATTTGGTAAAAAAACTATGGGGGTGAGAAAGTTTCTGCCCCTGGTCGGCTAGTGCTACATAAGCCATTAATTCGCTCCCGCAACGGTAATGTCAATCTCTTCTTGGATTGTTACTTCTTGACTCGGCTCTTCTACAATTGGCTGTTCTGCCATTGACTCTTCTGCAATTGGCTCTTCAGGAACGGTCTTCTCAATCTGTTGGGTATTTTTCGCGACCATTCCCCCTTGATCCGACAAGGTGCCGATGTAGGCAACCACGTCTTTGACCGAATCCTCGCTTCTTAAGAATCTTGACATGCTGATCATCTGCGGCCCGAAGGTATCGTCAGGGTGCGCGCCGCGAACACCAGTCTTGAAGTTTTGAAGCTGACGGATCATGTACCAGGATTCCTGACCAGACAATCGAGGGGAGTTCATTGCGTAGTTGCCCTGACCATTAGCGCCATGGCAGGTACCACAGGTACGATAGAGTTGTTGACCATGTTCGATATCCACCCCCTTGTCCATATCACTGCTTTCAGCTGGACTTTCCGGCAGCGTAGTAATATATGCGGCAACGTTTCGAATTGCAGTTTCATCCAGCAGGGTAGCAGCCATTGGTGCCATCTGCTGCCCATAAGTATCATCCTTGTGTGCACCCCGAATACCATGTTTGAAATTGGCGATTTGTTTGCGCAGATACCAGGGACTCTTGCCTGCTAACTTTGGCGAATTGAGTGCTATATTTCCTTCGCCCTGGGGCCCGTGGCAGGTACTGCAAATAATATAGGAGGATCTCCCTGCGATCGCATCGCCTTCCCCGATGGCCTGCGATTCCTTAAAGGTTATTTGTTTGCCCAGCCAGTTATCAAAGTCCTTCTGCTCATCGACGATGACCTTACCACGCATGGTGAAGTGCGCTATCCCGCATAGCTCTTCACAAAGGATCTCGAAGGTGCCGGTTCGGGTTGGCGTGAGCCAAAGGTATGAAACAAGACCCGGTACCAGATCCATTTTTACCCTGAATTCAGCAACGGCGAAATCGTGCAATACGTCCTTGGATCGAAGCAAGAACTTGACAGGTTTGTCTATGGGTATGTGAACCTGGTTGTCTGTAACCAGAATATCGTCGGCGCCAGTCGGGTCATCGGGATTGACGCCAAAAGGGTTGTTAATGTTGACAAGGGTAACATCTGAGGTGCCAAGTTTGCCGTCCTTGCCCGGTAGTCGGAACGTCCAACGCCATTGTTCACCGACTGCTTCCACCTCCCAGGCCTCTTCCGGGACGGTCACGAACTGACCCCATACGAACAGGCCCGGTGCAAGCATCGCTGCAACACCCACAGCCGTCAGGACCGTGAGCCACATCTCAAGTTTGGAGTTTTCCGGTTCGTAATGGGCGGGTTGATTGTCGTCGGGCCTGTGACGATACTTGATAAGTGCGTAGGCCATAAACAGGTTGACGGCGACGAAAACGAAGCCGGTCACCCAGAAAGTAACATTGATGGTGAAGTCAATAGCTCCCCAGTTCGAAGCCAGGGGCGTAAACCACCACGGGCTTGCAAAATGGAAAATAACTGAACCGACTACAAGTAAAACCAATACAATAGCAACGAACATACTTCTTCTTTCCTTTGGTACGTTTACGTCTTCGTTTTGGTCAATCAGGTCGTGACTTAAAAACCGACTGTCTCTAAACAACAGGCAGTAAAACAGGTAACACGAAAAGTTCATGGTCAACCAATACGCGTAAACTAACTGTAGTCCGATTTTAAGTCAACGGTTTGGATGAACGTGGTTGTAGAAATTTCTTGTTAATCGGGTTTCTGCGGTAAGCTAACCGGGGACCTTAACCAAAGATTGTATGAGATGGTGACAATACACAAAACTGTAGCGCTGATTGCGCTTCTGGGTGTCGTATTGCCTTGCGGGCGAGGCTTCGCAGCCGGTGGTGTGGTGGGTGAAGCTGGAAGCTGCATGATCGAAATTGGCTTCTACACCGCGCACTTCTCCATCTTTCAGCCACAGAAAAGTGCCAACGAAGTTTTTTGTGAGGACTTACCCGATGCCGGTAAAACGGTTTTCATTCTGGATTATCTTCATGCCAGTTTAAAAGAAGTACCGGTAGACTTTCGAATCATCAGGGATGATCAGGAGTTTGGCCAGTTCGTTCGCTGGGAGAACATCACGCAGATCAGGGACCTGGACGCACAGACCGTGTTCTTTAAACCAGGAGAAATATACCCCGATGAGAGAATGAACGTGGAACACACATTTGCTGAATCGGGACAATTCATAGGCATCGTCACCGCGCCGCATCCCAGCAAAAACATAATGTATCGAGCAGTTTTCCCATTCGAGGTTGGCAACACCGGGTACGGTTACTGGCCGATAATCATTTTGCTGGGTTTGGTTCTGCAGATTCAGTTTATGCTGGGCGATAGCTGGTTTAAAACTGCCAGAGACAAGTTGGGGATTGCCAGATCGTGATTACGGGTAAGCGTCGATTGTTGTTGCTCGTAATGATTCTCATTTCAATCGTGGCCTATCCACCATCGTGGTATCCACAAGCTTTTAGGATTCAGTTAACAAAATGGTTCGGTGCGCCGTCTTATCGGTCGCTTCCTGATTCCCGCCAGGCGGATTCAGTTCAGGCGGAAGTATTCTGTCCGCCGGATTTGTCAGGGCGGCGTAAGCAGCATCAGATTGAAGGTGTCACCATCAGTGAATCAGGGTTATGTGTCGCGGATAACCCCTATGCTGTTGCTGCATTCGTTAAAGGGACAAATAATGTTAGTCACAACACGTTAATGAGAAGCGGGTTAACGCTTGATGCGATAGAGAAGGGGCGGGATCTCGATGGAGATGGAGACCCGGACGAAATTCACATTCGGCTTGAAGTTGCAGAGCTCAACGGTGTATCAACCGAGTCGAACAGACCAGTCACCCAATATGCGATTGCGCCGGGCGTGCAACCCGGCTCATGGGTGTTTGCACCTAAACTCCAGGGTATGGCCCGGGAAAACTTTGAATCGGTTAATGCCCGAGCCGACCTTCGTCTGCCTTCTCCCGCGATTCGGGTTGAACAGGGTGACCGGGTCAAAATTACCCTTGAAAATACCCATTACATGCCACATACACTGCACCTGCATGGTGCTGATCATCGATTCGCTCTTTCGAATGGCCAGGGCAATGATGGCGTGCCCATCACGAGTGAACTACCGGTACTGCCGGGAGAGGCCCGTACTTACGAATTGCAACCACGTAACGCTGGGACGACTTTTTATCATTGTCATGTACAACCCCATGTTCATGTTGCGATGGGGTTACAGGGTCTTTTTATTATCGAAGAAAATCGCCCCAATAACTGGTTGCAAACGATGAATGTTGGCGCAGGATTTGTTCGCGCTTCATCCGTGGCGGTGAAGGAATCGTTTTCCCGGGAGTACGATCTGCACTATACGGATCTGGATGCAGAACTGGGCGTACGAATACAATCATCGAACGACCCGAGGGAGGTCACCCGCTCAATGCACCGGGAGTATGATGTCACCGATGCCACGGTGGATTATTTCACACTTAACGGGCGCTCCTTCCCTTATACCTTTCGAGAATCACTTGTTTTAACCAGCGGAGACGAAAACATAAAACTCAGGATACTCAATGGTGGAAGCGAGGGGATCGCGTTCCACACACACGGCCACAAATTTACCGTAACCCATAAGGACGGCGTACTTTTACCTGCGGCAAGTCAAACATTACAGGACGTGGTCTGGCTGGCGAGCGCGGAGCGAATAGATCTTGCGCTTTCCACCTACAATGATGGGCTGCACAGTTACGGCCCCGGAATTTGGCCATTCCACGATCACCAGAGACGTGGAGTCACCACCGACGGCATTGGGCCGGGAGGTAACATCAGCGCCATTGTTTACGACGAGTTTCTGGATGAAAATGGCTGGCCTAAAACCCAGGGAGTTTCTTACAAACCATTTTTTACTGAGCAATACTACCAAAAACAAATACCAGTCTGGCAAAGTTATGCACCTGGATTATTTTCTGATCCTGCTAACGATTGGCTTATGTTGGGTCGGGTTCTTGTTTTGACGTTGGCATTGGCGACGATCAGTGCGATGCTGATGGTCAACTATACCGGCAGGAAAAAGACTTAATTCATGCCCAGGATATCTGGCACTTGTGCCTTTGCGTATCTGATTCTGTTGAGCTCACCGCTGTCTGTAGTTTTTGCCGAAGACGATCACACCAACCATCGAATGATGTTCTCTGAGAGTGGCCTGGTGATGAATAACAATCATCACACGTTGCCCTGGGATTGTGCGGAAATATCCGCAGAACATCAATTTGTCGTTTCGGCAGGCCGGGAATATGCCAGGGGTGTTCCCGGAATGGTATTCGGCATGAGCCAACATGAGCATAAAGTAGAACCCTGTAGCCGAATTACCGTGACGTTTGTCAATAAAGATGAAGTTCGCCATCAATGGATGGTCCATGGGCTACCGGCGTATCTTTACCCCACCGGGATGTTTCATCTGGAAGCCATGGCTGGAAAACAGGTGCGAGGGACATTTATAGTACCCGGTGATCACAAGACTTATCTGGTGCATTGCGATATGGCTCAACATATGGAAAAAGGCATGAAGGGTCAGCTGGTGGTAGGAAATGGCAGCGGCAATTTGTGGAGTGTTGTTGGCATCAGCGATTCGTTTCGACGATCAGACTATCTACCTGGCTATACCCTCCATTTGATTGTTCTGTTTACTCTCGTGATATTCATTTTTGTTTTTTGGCGACTGAGAAAAACTTAACCCATTAACTTAACGTATCAGCTATGCCTGGATAGTTCATTCTCCCCAACGATTCAGGTATGTGAGCTTGCGGGCAGGCATCCTGTCGGCGACTCGCATGACAGCATTTTTCGTATATGCCGCCGGGAACATCACAATTTGTAACACACCTTCAGGTAACCCAAGAATCTGGCCAACTCGCTCCTGTTGCGATGACAGGAGCGTGGTCCATGTGGTGCCAATATCCCGCGCCCTGAGCGCTAGCATCAGGGACCACGCAGCGGGAAGAATCGAACCAAAATAGGCGATTTGTTGCGAAGTCGAGTCTCCAGGCAGGCCGATGGCACATACGAAAATCATGCACGGAATTTCGTGAAGTCGATCGATGAGTGCCTTATGGGTAGGTTTAAGCTCGATACCACGGTCTGATGTGAGGTCAACTAAAACCTCGGCGTAAAGTTTTGCGATTTTTGCTTTTATTGCATGATCCGTGACGACGATAAAACGCCAATTTTCACCTGCCAATCCCACAGGCGCCTGAGTTGCCACATCGATACAATCTTCAATAACCGCCAGTGGAATCTGGCGATCAAAATCCAGTTTTCTCCTAACTGAACGTGCCGTTTTCAGGACCAAATCAACGCTTTCTAGATCCATGTTGTCCTCAGTTCATTAAGTTTCTGCCGGAATAAGGCAGTTGTATAAGTTTTGCTCGAAAGTGACTCAACGTAAGTGCATGAATCATATGCCTAATATCTAGTATGGCCCGCTAACTTTGATTTGGATCCCAGGAGTTATGCCTCTAATGTCATTCGTCTGGTTTTGACACTTGATGAAGCCTATTTGCCTGTCTATAATCGCGCCCCTTCCAGATGGCAATTATCAATGCAGGCGACATAGCACTCCTGATTGTGCAGCATTTTGGAAAGTGTGGTAGCTGATAGTAACAGATGCGAGAGTGGCGGAATTGGTAGACGCGCTGGATTTAGGTTCCAGTATCGAAAGATGTGAGAGTTCGAGTCTCTCCTTTCGCACCAGGTTGCGGCTTTGCGAAGCAAAACGCAACGGATACTATATCACTGCCAGTGCAAGAGACATCAGGTTGCGGCTTTTGCGAAGCAAAAACGCAACGGATACTATATCACTGCCAGTGCAAGAGACATCAGGTTGCGGCTT
>JAPYTQ010000022.1:34092-85152 GCA_029941905.1 Pseudomonadales bacterium
AAACGCAACGGATACTATATCACTGCCAGTGCAAGAGACATCAGGTTGCGGCTTTGCGAAGCAAAACGCAACGGATACTATATCACTGCCAGTGCAAGAGACATCAGGTTGCGGCTTTTGCGAAGCAAAAACGCAATGTATAACAGGGCTCTGCCAGTTAACACCCGCCAGAAGCGGCTTAGCCTGGCGAACAGCAATGAAGTTTAGGCTATGAAATACAGCACAACTATAGTAGGTACTGATCGATGCAAGTAACCCTCGAAACCACTTCCGGCCTGGAACGTCGTATGCGAATTTCGGTGCCCGCCGAGCAATTGGACACCCAGGTGGCTGCGAAATTGAAACAGGCGGCAGGACAAGTTCGAATCAAGGGATTTCGTCCGGGAAAAGTCCCGATGCGAGAAGTAAAGCGCCGTTTTGGCGATGGTATTCGCCAGGAAGTAAGCTCTGAAGTCATGCAGTCTTCTTTCCTTGAGGCAGTTGAGAAAGAATCTGTTTCACCGGCCGGTACGCCGCAGATTGAAGACGTCAGCATGGAAGCCGGTAAGGATCTTGAATTTACCGCGATTTTTGAGGTGTTCCCGGAGATTTCCTTGTCTGATTTTGCTGAAATCGCCATCGATCGCCCGGTTTCAAACATTACGGCTGAAGACGTGGATAAGATGATCGATACCCTGGTTGAACAACGTACAGAATTTGAAGAGGTTGACGGGGCTTGTAGTGAAGGTGACAAGGTTAATGTGGATTTTGAGGGCTTCGTCGACGGTGAAGCATTTGAAGGTGGTAAAGCCGAAGGCAGTGACCTCATACTAGGGTCCGGCAGCATGATCCCCGGGTTTGAAGATGGCATCGTCGGTGCCCTGAAGGGTGAAGATAAAGAGGTAACAGTTACCTTCCCCGATGAATATCAATCGAAAGACCTGGCCGGAAAGCAAGCCTTGTTCAAGATCAAGGTCAACACCGTGTCCGCAGCAGTAAAGCCGGTATTGAATGATGAGTTCATTGAAAACTTTGGGATTAAGGAAGGTGGAATTGAAGCATTCCGTGCCGAAGTCACATCCAATATGGAAAGAGAGCTCGAGTCAACCATCAAAAACAAGGTGAAGAACCAGGTGATGGACGGCCTGCTCGCCAGCAACACGATCGACTTGCCAAAAGCGCTGATAGAGCAAGAGATTGACAGACAGAGACATGAAGCTGTGAATCAGTTTGGCGGTCACGACAAAATCGATCCTTCAATGCTACCGGCGGAAATGTTTACCGTACAGGCCAAAAAGAGGGTATCCCTGGGTCTTCTGGTTAATGCCGTCATCGAGCAATATGACGTCAAAACCGACGATGATAAGGTAAAAGAGACGATTGAGAAAATGGCCAGTTCATACGAGGATCCGGAACAGGTCATTAATTTCTACTACAGTAACGAGCAGCAACTTGCCCAGATCCAAAACATGGTACTTGAAGAACAGGTTGTTGATACCATTCTTGCCAAAGCCGTTGTAACAGACGTCGAGCAGGGATATGACGAAGCGATCAAATCCGCGCCGCAACCCGTGGAGCTGCCGGATGACTCATCCGTAGACGAGGAAACAACGGACAAGACGAAAGGAGCTGGCGGTGACGATGACGATACAGCAGGAACTTCTCCTTCCTAAAAGGACGTACCCAAAATGGTTCCCCCGACCCATTATATTCGTCTGATAAGCGTGGTTTTGGGTAAATCGGAACAGACGATTGCAAAATAGTCAGCGTAAAGCATTGAAGTTTTGCGAGAATGCCGCAATATTAGTCAGGTCGGAGTTGCGGTCGTATGAGTAAGGCCATGATTTTTATATGGTTATACGGCAGGCAAAGAATCCGAAGCGACGTCTCTTAGGGGCGCATTCTTAGATAAGGGGTACAAATGAGCGACAAATTCGAAGATCAATTCCTCCCAGAGACCCGTGGCTTGGGGCTTGTACCCATGGTCGTGGAGCAGACTGCCCGCGGCGAACGCTCTTATGACATCTATTCCCGGCTTCTCAAAGAGAGAATCATATTTATCGTCGGTCCTATCGACGACAATATTGCCAATGTCGTCGTTGCCCAGTTGCTGTTTGCAGAATCCGAAAATGCAGACAAGGATGTTCAGTTGTACATTAATTCACCCGGTGGATCGGTCACTGCTGGTTTGGCGATTTATGACACCATGCAACTCATCAACTGTGACGTTAGCACCATGTGTATTGGTCAGGCAGCAAGCATGGGATCGTTCCTGCTCGCCGGTGGAGCCAAAGACAAGAGGTTCTGTTTACCGAATGCCCGGGTGATGATACATCAGCCCAGCGGGGGGTCCCAGGGTCAAGCCTCTGACATTGAGATTCAGGCGAAGGAAATTCTGTTCTTACGTACTCGACTGAACGAAATACTGGCTTCACACACAGGTAAGAGCGTGGAGCAAATTGCTATCGATACCGAGCGAGACAATTTTATGACCGCTCATCAGGCACTCGAGTATGGTCTGATTGACAGGGTTCAAGAGGCACGTATGACGCTGGCTGCAGTCAAGGACCGATAGAAAGAGAGATCGGCGGGGACAGACGAAATACACTCAAATTTTATTTGAGTTCTCATTTGGACCACTTTTAGATAAAATTTAAGCATCAATGCGACAGGTATGTTGAACATAAGCATTAAAGAGGAGTTGTAATGTCCGACGAACACGATGGTGGTGATGGTAAATTACTCCATTGCAATTTTTGTGGAAAAAGCCAGCATGAGGTTCGAAAGCTCATAGCCGGGCCATCCGTCTATGTCTGTGATGAATGTGTGGAACTCTGTAACGACATTATTCGAGAGGAATTGCAGGAGAGCAGCGATGAAGCTGAAAAGAAAAACCTGCCCACCCCACACGAAATTAAAGACATCCTTGATGAGTATGTTATCGGCCAGGATTGGGCGAAGAAAGTCCTGTCTGTCGCTGTTTACAATCATTACAAGCGGCTGAATTATTCCGGCAAGAAAGGGGACGTTGAACTCCAAAAGAGTAATATTTTGCTGGTAGGTCCGACGGGGGTTGGTAAAACCCTGCTTGCCGAGACGCTGGCGCGTTTGTTAGATGTACCATTTACCATTGCGGATGCGACTACACTGACCGAAGCCGGTTATGTGGGTGAGGATGTTGAAAACATTATCCAGAAGTTGTTACAGAAATGTGATTACGATGTGGATAAGGCACAAATCGGCATCGTCTACATCGACGAAATCGACAAGATTTCTCGAAAGTCCGACAATCCGTCAATTACCAGGGATGTGTCCGGTGAAGGTGTGCAGCAAGCCCTGTTAAAACTGATTGAAGGCACTGTAGCCTCGGTTCCACCGCAAGGTGGTCGAAAGCACCCTCAACAGGAATTTCTGCAGGTTGATACGACAAATATTCTGTTTATCTGTGGAGGCGCCTTTTCGGGGCTCGATAAAGTCATTCTCGATCGTTCCTCAAAAAGTGGTATTGGATTTGGAGCGACCATTGAGACTGTTGCCAACAAGAAGAACCTCGGGGACATATTGCGAACTGTACAGCCGGAAGACTTGGTCAGGTACGGCCTGATACCAGAGTTTGTAGGCCGCTTGCCAGTTTTTGCGACACTGGACGAATTGGATGCTGCGGCTTTGGTACGAATCCTCAAAGAGCCCAAGAATGCATACACCAAGCAATATTCAAAGCTGTTTGAAATGGAAGGCGTTGAGATCGATTTCAGGGAAGAAGCGCTCGCCGCCATTGCAGAGAAAGCAATGGAGCGTAAAACCGGCGCAAGGGGTCTCAGATCCATCCTCGAGGCGGTTCTGCTTGAGATCATGTATGAGATTCCGTCCGAAGAAAATGTCACCAAGGTTGTTATTGACGAAAGTGTCATTGCTGGCACCTCTGAACCGTTATTGATTTACGAAAATCCCGAACAGGTAAAGGCGGCGCCGGAATAGAGGACCAGTTCGACAAGGTGATAAAAAGGGGCGTTTGCCCCTTTTTCTTTGGGAATCAGGACGCATATAGGAAGCTAGCGTTGCTTTTCGCCCCGGATCCGATCAACAACAGTATTAATCGGACAAATAACGGGAATAAAGGAGCAGGCGGTCGCTTATTCTTTGTAAGATATGCATGAAACATTCAGACTCTGTCTTTGTCTTTCATGCGAGAACGCAGGCAGCTGATAATTATCGGTGATAGCTTGACCCATTTAAATCAGGAGTGCTTATGGCAACCCTCACCAATGTACCCATAGTAACCCTCCGCGATATGGTGGTTTATCCTCATGGTGTTCAGCCTTTGTTCATTGGTACAGAAAAATCTATCAGGGCACTCGACTACGCTCAGAAAAACGATAAGGAAAAAAAGGTACTGCTGGTTGCCAAGCGGGATCCTGAGAACGAGGAGCCTGGCGTAAAGGATCTTTATCGGTTCGGAACCATTGCCACTATCCTGCAACTCATTCGCCTCCCGGACAAGACTGTAAAGATCCTGGTTGAAGGTGGATCCCGGGCAGAGGTAACAGATATCAATGATGTCGACCAATATTTTACCGGCAATGTCAATGTAATCGAGGACGAGCCGCTAAGTGCGAAAGAATCCGAAGCACTTCTTCGCTCACTGATGTCTGCTTTTGACCAGTATGTCCAGCTAAGTAAAAAAGTGCCGCCAGAAGTCATGACATCCCTGTCGAATGTGGATGATCCCAGCAGGCTGGTTGACACGATTGCCGCTCAGATGAATTTGAAACTCGATGAGAAGCAACAGATTCTTGAAATGACCAGCCTTGGTGAGCGCATCGAGCATATGATGAAGTTGCTGGAATCCGAAATAGACCTGTTCAATGTTGAAAAACGTATTCGTGGCCGGGTGAAGAAACAAATGGAAAAAAGCCAGCGTGAGTATTACCTGAACGAGCAGATGAAGGCCATCGAGAAAGAACTGGGAGATCTTGATGATGTACCTAACGAAATCGAAGAGATCCAGCAGAAACTCGAAAGTGCTGGTATGCCGAAGGAAGCCAAAGATAAAACGGCAACGGAAATAAACAAATTAAAAATGATGTCACCCATGTCTGCTGAGGCGACCGTCGTGCGCAGCTACATTGACTGGATGCTGTCTGTTCCCTGGAAAAAACGCTCAAAAGTCAGGACTGACATTGTTAAGGCAGAAGAAGTTCTGGAAGCCGATCATTATGGTCTGAATGAAGTCAAGGAACGTATTCTTGAATATCTTGCCGTACAAAAACGAGTCAAGAAAATCAAGGGACCGGTGTTGTGCCTGGTCGGTCCTCCAGGGGTGGGTAAAACTTCACTGGGTGAATCTATCGCCAGGGCAACAAATCGAAAATTTATCAGGATGGCCGTCGGCGGGGTCCGTGATGAAGCTGAAATAAGAGGTCACCGTCGAACCTATATCGGTTCAATGCCTGGCAAGATTATCCAGAAACTGTCCAAGGTAGGTGTCAGGAATCCCCTGTTTTTATTGGATGAAATAGACAAGATGGGTCAGGACCATCGGGGCGATCCGGCATCAGCCTTATTGGAAGTGCTTGATCCGGAGCAAAATAATTCCTTTAACGATCATTACATGGAAGTGGATTATGACCTCTCTGAGGTGATGTTCATTTGTACCTCGAACTCCATGAATATTCCCGCGCCGTTGTTAGACCGGATGGAGATTATTCGTATTCCCGGTTATACCGAAGACGAAAAACTCAATATTGCAACGAGGTACCTGATACCAAAACAAATGGAGAACAATGGCCTGTTTAAAAATGAATTGGAAATTGCGGACTCGGCTGTACTGGACATCATTCGCTACTACACAAGAGAGGCTGGGGTTCGCGGTTTGGAGCGGGAAATTGCCAAACTGTGCCGTAAGGTCGTGAAGCAGAGTGCGATGGCTGTAGAGGAAAATGAGACAAAATTGCATACTTTGGAAAGTGACAACCTTGAAGAGTTCTCCGGCGTTCGCAAATTCAGTTTCGGCAGGGCAGAAGAGAAGGATCAAATTGGTCAGGTTACCGGTCTCGCCGTCACCAGTGTGGGTGGCGAGCTGTTATCTATTGAGGCAGTTGCAGTACCAGGAAAAGGCCGCACAACCAAGACAGGGTCCCTGGGCGATGTCATGCAGGAATCTATCCAGGCTGCCATAACCGTTGTCCGGAGTCGGGCTGAAGTACTGGGTATCCCAAAAGACTTCCATGAAGAATATGATTTACACATTCATATGCCAGAAGGCGCCACACCAAAAGATGGCCCCAGTGCTGGTATCGCGTTGTGTACTGCTCTGGTGTCGGTGTTAAGCGGAATTCCTGCCAGAGCAGATGTGGCAATGACCGGGGAAATAACCTTGCGTGGCCAGGTGTTGCCGATTGGTGGGCTGAAGGAAAAGCTCCTGGCTGCTCATCGTGGTGGCATCCGTGAAGTTTTGATTCCGGATGAAAATCAAAGAGATCTCAAGGAAATCCCTGACAATATTAAGGGTGATCTTGTCATCAAGCCGGTCAAGTGGATAGACGAGGTATTGGAAATTGCATTACAGCGAGCACCGGAGCCAGTGGCCACGACAGTGACAAGTGATTCCGAAACAGGGGTAGAAAGTGATGCAGACCACAGAATCTCTGCACATTAGGAGTTTTGGCTTGACAGCTATTTTGTCCAGTTGGTATAACATGGTACGGGATATCTGCGAAGGATCCACGGGCCAGCTTGAAACGGTTCTAATCGTTAAAAAACTAGAATTAATTACCTAAAGGGGTACAGAGTGAACAAACAAGAACTAATTGAAAACATCGCGACATCAGCTGATATCACCAAAGCAGCATCGGGTCGGGCACTCGATGCAATGATCGATTCTGTTACAGGTGCTTTGAAGAATGGTGATTCGGTTGTACTGGTTGGATTTGGTACTTTCAATGTCAGGGATCGTGCGGCGAGAACCGGTCGCAATCCTCAGACGGGTGAAGAAATCCAGATAAAAGCCGCTAAGGTACCAGCATTTAAGGCAGGTAAAGCCCTTAAAGACGCCGTCAACTGATCGGGGATTATTGGGTTATTGCTGTTAGCTTCTGATTCTTAGCGCAGACTACAATTACGTAGTGATATTGTTAAGTAGTATTGGAGTGACAGCGGTATAGTTAATTAAGTAATATTGAATGGCGCATTATTGATGCGCCATTTTTCGTCCACATTTTTTAACACAAAGACATTCCGGGGGTTTTGTTCGTACTAAACGGGCAGACCATGCAGGTAAGTTACAAGCTGATTTGTTTTTACGAGGTTAAACATGTCAATTCAAGATATACGGGACCGGTCGGGCGGTGTCGTAACCAAAGTTATCGTCGGTCTGATAATCGTTGTTTTTGCCTTATTTGGTATGGGATCGATTACCACATTCCTGGCACCCGTACCTAAGGTTGCAACGGTTAATGGTGAAGACATCACTACCCAGGAAATGCAGGTTGAGCTTGAACGAAATCGACGTATTATGTTGTCACGTAATCGAGATCCGAATTCAATTGACGAAGATGTACTTCGGCAGAGCGTGCTGCAAACTCTTATCACGCGAAAGTTACTGACACAGGCAGCGAATGAGATGGGACTGCAGTTCAGCAATACAAGCCTGGACGCGGACATCCTTGCAACACCCGTGTTCCAGGTTGATGGGGTTTACGATCCTGGTCAGTTTCAACTTGTCATAGGTTCTGCAGGCTACAGCCCCGTATCCTATCGTAACGAAATACGCCGGGACAAGCTGTTCACTCAACTCGACACCGGTATCAGGGGCACCTCTTTTTTTACCAACGATGAAGTCGCGCGAACGAGTAGCCTCGCGCAGCAAACTCGCGATATCGCCTATTTAAGAGTTGATGTCGCCGCCCTGAGTGAGACAGTAGACGTTAGTACAGAAGAGATTGAGTCTTACTACCAGGCACACCAGAGTGACTTTATGACAGAGGAAACGGTGGATATTGCCTATATTGAACTGAAGCGAGATGACTTTTTTGGAACAGTTGAAGTCTCTGAAGAAGCATTGTCGTCTTTTTTCGAAGAAACGAGTGAGTCGTACGCCGAACCAGAGCGACGGCGAGTTGCTCACATCCTGATAGAAATCAATGATGGAGTTTCTGAAGAATCCGCCAGGCAAAAAATAGACGAAATCCATGCGAGAATTACCACCTCAGGGGAAGGTTTTGAGGCGTTAGCAATAGAGTTATCCGATGATCCGGGCTCCGCGGAAAATGGTGGTGATCTTGGGTTTAACGATGCGGGTACTTTTGTTGAGGAATTTGAAGCAGTCTCGAACATCCTGACCATGAACCAGTTATCTGAACCGGTGAAAACCGAGTTTGGATATCATCTGATAAAACTGCTGGATCTAGAAGCGGCAAAGCAGCCTGAGTTCGCCGAAGTCCGAGAATTAGTTGAGGCAGAGTTCCGAGAGCTTGGAGCTGAAGAGATATTTGTAAACAAATCTTCCAGGTTGAGCGAAATTTCCTATGAATCACCGGATCTTGTGGGACCCTCTGAAGAGTTGGAACTTGAATTGAAAACAATGGGAAAAGTTGCAAGGACCGGTAGCAACACGGGCGTAGCAAATAGTCAGGCGGTGAAAGATGCCCTGTTCAGCCCCGATGTCCTGTTTGATGGCAACAACAGCAATCTTCTGGAAATCACTCCCAACCATCATATCGTGGTGCGGGTAACTGCCCATCAACCCCGGGAAATAAAAGCACTTGAGACTGTCACGGAAGTGGTAACTGCGGATATAGCCCTGGAAAAATCAGCTGAACTTGCGGAATCCCAGGCACAAGAAATGGTTGCCATGCTCGAAGATGGTTCGATTACGCGCTTTGTTGCTGATCAGTATGGTTTGGTATGGACGGTGGTGGCGGACGCTACCCGGACTCAACCCGGGATGGATAGGGAGATTAATCGTCAGGCGTTTGGTTTACCTCGCCCGGAAGAGGGTAACAAGTCGGTTGGTTATGCAATTTTATCCGATGGAGATTCGGCGGTGATCAGTGTCACCAACGTCAACAACAAAGATCAAAATGACGTGACCCGGCAGGAGTTATCAAACTTTTCCCGGGCACTTGCTTCCCAGCAGGGCGCAATTGATTATTCTGAATTCCGGGATAATCTGGCCGCTTCCGGGTCAGTCGATACTCTTTGAGTTTTCTATTCAGTCTGGGTGACATCAACATACAAGGTAATTTTGTCACCCGGCTGGATGTATTTCTGCTTGCTGATCTGGTGATTCCACTTCTTGATACTGTTAACCGAAAGGTTGAACTTGTTAGCTATTCTTGAGAGTGATTCACCGCGCCTGACTTTATAGTTTACCTTCCGAATTACCTGGTTGTATCCTGACAAGGACGCGAGATTCTGAACAGATTTGCTACTGCCGAATATCAACAGTTCACGACCCGGATGGAGCATGTCCGTTGTTGCCATACCATTCCACTTGGCGAGGGATCGCACAGAAACATCAAACTCCCGCGAAATATCCCAGAGATTATCTCCGGGCTGCACCTCGTACTTTTCAGGCTCACTGCCAAACTTCTTTTCGACGTAGGCCTGGGTAGTTTTTAACCGCTCGCTGTCACTAAGCTGGTAATGATCGCTGGAGCTGGTTGCCACAGGGATAAGCAGAGAATCTCCAGCGATGATCCTGCTACCCCTGATGTCATTAGCCTGGCGAATGGTCTTTATTGTGGTTTTGTATCTCTGCGCAATCGTACTCAGACTTTCACCATTCTTGATTTTATGGCGTGCCCAGCTTATCCGTTGTTCTACAGGGAGTTGAGCAAGATTTTCGCTGAAGTTCTCAACCTTATTAACCGGGATCAGTAAACGGTGTGGTCCCGCAGGCGGAGTTGACCATTTGTTAAAAGCGGGGTTCAGCAGATACAACTCTTCGACAGAAATGTCCGCTAAATCTGCTGCGCGAGCCAGGTCAATCTGGGAACCGACGTCAACCACCTCGAAGTAAGCCTCGTTGGAAATGGTCTTCAATTCGATGCCATACTTTTCCGGATTAGCAATGATTTCGCATATTGCCAACAACCGGGGAACGTAGGCCCTGGTTTCCCGGAACAGCTTTAAAGAGAAAAAATCGATGGGCTTACCGGCCTTGATATTCTTGCGCATCGAGTAACGGACATTACCTTCGCCGGAATTGTACGCCGCGAGGGCTAGCATCCAGTCGTCATTGAGTGAGTTGTGTGAGGCATTGAGGTATTTTAGGGCTGCTTTTGTCGCTTCAACAACATCTCTGCGGCCGTCGTACCAGTAATCGATTCTTAGCCCGTAAAGTTTCCCTGTCGAAGGTATAAATTGCCAGAGTCCCGATGCCCTGCCGTGGGAGTAAGCAAATGGATCGAAAGCGCTTTCAACTACAGGAAGCAGGGCAAGCTCCATAGGTAGATCCCTGCGTTCTATCTCATTGACTATTTCGAATAGATAGCGGGTCGCGCGGGTGGCTACCCTATCGATGTAGTCAGGGTGGCGCTGAAACCAATTTAGTTCAGCCTTGACTCTGGAATTGTCAAGATGGCGCTCAAGCTTGAATCCATTTCGAATCCTGGCCCAAAGATCTTCGGTAGATAGCTCTTCTTCAGCCTCGATTGGTAGCGGGTCATTTTCACGCTCTAGAAGATCATCCTGTCCATCTTTGGTGATAGGCATTGCTGCGGCGATGACTATTTCTTCGCTTACCAATTTTGATAACTCAGCATCTGTTGGTTGAGTTTGGCCAGTTGTTTCATCCTCGGCTTGAGGCAGAAATGACTGAAGTACGTTGCTTTGGCAGGCAGATAAACTGACCACGATGAAAGCAATAATGCTAAACTGCTGATTGGTGCGCATAGATGTCTATTATTCGTGGGTTAGGCCCCAATTCGGAGGCTATCAATAGGTTTGAACCGTATGATTGTATCAAATAAATTGTTTAATACTGTGATTCAATCGATCAAACAGCCTGCTTCTCGCCAGGAATACCTGCTTTACGTAACATCGCAGCATATAAGATCACAGTTTGCAAAATCATAGTATGCAAGACATGGGTCAATGGTTTAGCTCAACCTTGGGTAAACAGGTGTTCAACACACAGCTGGCGGTGATGGAACAGATCTTACCTGGTTACTTTGGTTACCATCTTCTGCAGATGAGTATTCAGGACAAGCCTTTGTTCGAATGCAGCCCCATTGGACATAAGTTTGCAATTGCACCGTCGGACGAATTGCCGGATGCAGATATATCGGAACCCGATGTACCTGATCATCAGCTATCTGGTAATCAAGTAGCAGGCCAGGGATTTCCTGACCAGATACAATCGGCCGACAAAAACTCATTTGTCGGAACCGGTCAGAGTTTACCTTTCAAGGATGATAGTATCGATGTGATGGTGATCCACCATTTGTTGGATTTTCATTCCTCACCACAACGGTTATTGAGTGAGGTGGCCAGGGTTTCGCTTCCCATGGGACATCTGGTGATCGTTGGCTTTAATCCGATGAGTACCTGGGGATTGTGGAAACCTTTTGGCGCCATTCGAAACAAAGCGCCCTGGCATGGCAATTTCATGCGCACGGGTCGATTGATGGATTGGCTTAATTTGCTCAATTTCAAAATAGACCGTGCTCAATATTGCACCTATGGATTGCCAATTACCCGTAAGCCCTCATCATCCGCGGCTGATTATTCACAAGGTTTGAGCCGTTATACCAATTGGCCATTTGGCGCGGTTTATGTGATTGTGGCACGTAAGCAGGTGAGCACGATGATTCCTATGAAGCCTGTCTGGACTCGAAGACACGCCTTCGGCCAACTGAGTGTCGTGCCACCAGCGCCACCAACCGCAGGTCGTGCAATTTCGCCCAGAAACCTGCCTACCGGAGGCTGATTTGGGCCGGGTAATAGAAATTCAAAGGCCACAGCGGTCACACTGAAAACGAAATAGCCGATCAATTGGCTAATCGTGGAATTGATAAATTCATTGGGGAGTAGGGTGCGACAGGTAGTACTGGATACTGAGACAACAGGATTAGAAGTAGAGCGGGGGCATCGGATCCTTGAGGTAGGATGTGTTGAGATCATTGACCGGAAACTCACCCGAAGGCACTTCCATCAATACATTAACCCCGAAAGAGATATTGATGACGGCGCATTGGAAGTTCATGGCATTACCCGTGATTTCCTGAACGACAAACCGGTGTTCAAAGACGTTTGGGAGGGTTTCTGCGAGTTTATCAAAGGTGCCGAGTTAGTCATTCATAACGCGGCATTTGATGTTGCCTTCGTTGATCATGAGATGAAATTGGTATCTGAGTCTCTCGGTAAATTAACTGACTACTGCGGAATAATTGATAGCCTCGAAATCGCAAGACAAAAACATCCCGGACAGAAAAACAATCTGGATGCATTGTGTAAACGTTATATGGTAGACAACTCCCAGCGAGAGTTGCATGGTGCGCTGCTGGATGCTGAGATACTCGCGGATGTGTACCTGCTGCTAACGGGTGGACAGGTTTCGCTGAGTCTGGGAACAGAAACAGACAGTCAGGCCAGCCAGCAGATTCATCGGTTGGATACCAGTCGTCCAAGAATTAAGGTGATAAAGGCCAGTGTTGAGGAAGTCGCCAGGCACGAAGAGAAACTGGACGAAATCGACAAGTTATCCGGTCGTTCAGTTTGGAGGGCATTGCCGTAATGACTAATTGGCCCGTAGCACAGACAGGTTTTATAGCGGAGGTTATGGCACCTGAGCAGATTGACAAAAGCTATTTTTTTGTCTTTGACGGTTCCGACATACTGCAGAATTTTGATTCCGATGGCCAATGGTCTCCCGTGGATACCTTGAGCGAGTCCATTCGTGATGGCTTGATCCAATCCCACTACATGGGTGATCTAACAGGTACAGCCTGTTTCGCTGTCGAAACCAACTTAAGTGCTTCAGAAAAAGACAACCTGAGAAGCTTGTTTGGGAAGTGTGACAATTTGATATTTGGTCTTGCCGGGCGAGCCATTCAGATATTGGATTGGTATCGTACTCATCAATACTGTGGCCGATGTGGGATGAAAGCGGTTCAGCACGAGACGGATCGCGCCATGATCTGCGAGGGTTGCCGCATTCACTCCTATCCTCGACTGTCACCTTCAATTATCACCCTGGTCCATGATAAACAACGGGTGCTGCTGGCACGCAATCATCGTTTCCCAGCCGGTATGTACAGTACGCTCGCTGGCTTTGTAGAGCCTGGTGAATCAATAGAGGCAACACTGAGGCGAGAGGTGAAAGAAGAAGTTGGCGTTAACGTGGGCAACCTTGCGTACATGGGTAGCCAATCCTGGCCATTTCCCAATTCTCTTATGCTGGGATTTTTAGCCGAATATGATTCTGGCGAGATTGTGCTGCAGGAAGAAGAGATCGCCGATGCCCAGTGGTACGAGATCGATCAGCTGCCCAGTATTCCGGGTAAGGTTGCTATTTCAAGATGGCTGATAGACAGCTATCTCGCCCAGATGGGCGTTAGCGCCCACCAAGACGACTAAGCTTCTGTTTCGCACCGACGTGTCCCTGGTCACTTGCTTTACGATACCAGCCGATTGCGGCAGTCTTGTCGCGCTTTAGACCCCGGCCTCTCTCATACATCTCCCCAAGTCTGTATTGACCGTCCGGGTAACCGGCTATGGCGGCACTGTTGAATAGTTCCAGGGCCCGGGCATAATTTCTTGAGACACCAGTACCGCTGGAGTATCTGCTTCCCAGCGTAACCTGAGCGGGTGGATAATTTTTGTACGCGGCCTGCAGGTATCGATTCAGGGCAGCTGTGGTCGAACGCTTGTATCCTCCCTGTCCTTGCTCCAGGAATCGACCCAGGCTGAGGATCGCCTCAGGATATTCCTTTTCAGCTGCGACCTTGTACCAACGCAGCGCCTCGAAATAATCGGGTTTACCGGCTTTCGAGAATCCGCCCATTTCGTGCATCTGGCCGATTAATGTGTCGGCTTCCGGATAACCCAGGTGTGATGCGGGTTTGGCTGCGCCTAGTGCATCGTCATACCGACCAGCAGCTAGCAGTGATCGCGCATACTGAACCTGAAATCGTATCACGTCCGGATAGCGTCGTAGTGCATCGTTGCAGGCAGGCACAGCGGCAACATGGGCAATTTGCTCCAGTGGAACTGCCCATTGCCCGGGAAGACGCGCATAGGCTGCCAGGGCATCACAATTATCGGTGTCAGGTACTTCGGTCTTTAACAATTCCAGGGTTTCGTCGGTAACGTCACCGTTAACGGTTAAACTTCTTCGAACCTGGTAGACCGCTAATGCTTCCCGGGTCGGTTTATCGGATGGGCCATTGACGGTGGCAAGACGAAACCCAATCTGCTGCAGATAGTATTGCGCTTCCCTCAGCCTAAGGCCACGGGCTTTTTGAGCCGACCGGGCAAGTTCTTCCGCTTTTATGCGGTCCTGCTCCCGTCGCCGGTCTTCCTGGATTTCTGCTTCTTTTCTTACTGACAATAGCAATTCAGTCGCTTGATCATAGTATCGACCCTCTCTGCCGGTATTGGCCAGATATGCGAGCAGACGATCACGTGCAGCCAGTGCGCGACCCGTGCGGTAAAGTGCCCTTGCTTCCAGAAAGTAGAGTGAATTGGGTATTTCGATATCCAGGGCACGAATGCGGGGGACAAGATCCACGATACCCTGATTGTCATCGACTTTGAGGTACTGAGCCAACTCGGTCATCAACAAATCGACCTGAACATCTAATGACAGGTTTTCAGAAATTGCCACAGATTCTGCGACGGCGAAGCCGGTATTCAACGTTAACGTGAGAAAAATACTCGCTAAGACACTCTGCCTGCGCAATCTCGCTACTACTGTCCTCAAAAAACACCACCTCTTTATTGTTCTGGTTATTGTGAAATTCCAGGTTAGTTGTTCGCCGATGTCGCAATTTCTTCCCATGGGGCGACAGCCGTGAAACATACACCTGACTGCTATGTAGGACTCGCCTCGCAAAACTCCTTCAGCGTTACAAGACTACTGGCAAATCGTTCCAGATCGTCCAGCTTTTGCTGGTCCGAAGAAAAGTCGACCACCAGTTGCCAGCGGTTTGTTTTGTAATTACCCTCTGATGTGGATTGCAGGTCACTGTTGAGTTCCAGAACCAGTGCAGCCCAGCCGTCCTCTGAAACACGAATATCAGAAATTTGAGACAAGTCTGTTCGAAGGTTGATGCTGACGTTCTGGGTAGAACGAATCGCCTTTGGTGAACCGTTGTCAGTACAGAGGTACTGATGATCAGTTTCACTGCGAAATTTTACATTGCATGTACCCTGGGCCTGAACCCAGTTTCCGATGGTCCTGCCTGATTCGCAATCATGTGCGGGGGCCCGGTACTGTGCTAACGATGAGCTGATAAGAGATACCACATTGTCCATTGCAACAACGGCATGTTCCTCTTGCTGGGTGGCGAATCTGACCGCCTTTTCTTCATCGGTTTCAAGCGTCGCGGGCTCTTTGGCCCCGATTTGTTCATCGTTGGCGTCCGTCGTGGTCATAGCATTATCGATGACATCCGAGAGCCGTGAATCAAGTGAAAAACCTGCACTCTCTGCCTGACCCTTGGCCACTGGCTGATCCTGGGGTGCTGTTCTATTGGAGACAGCCTGTGCTTCGGTTACGACCTCGACACCCTCGAATCTGAGATGACTGGCATACAATCTTTCGGCATCGACTGCTGACTCACAAGCCGCAGAATCTGTTGGCTGATGGCAGAACAGCATACTCCAGCTCGGGGATTCGGTTGCCGTCCTGCCAAAAGCCTCGCCGGATTCGGTAATCTTCGGGCTGACTTTTATGTAGCGCAGCGAGCTTGATTCGGTTCGAACCTTCAGCCAGAGGTGAGTCAGGCTGGACAGGCAGTTGGCATTGGTATTCGGACCGGCCAGCCAGCGCATTTTCGAAGTGACCAGTGGTTCCCCGAACGCCTCATCAATTTGGAATTCAACCTTCAGATCGGCAATGTTGCAGACCGACGCACGAAAATTCTGCCGATCCAGCAATTGGCTTACTGCACTATTTGCCATGCTCGGCAGCATGCAACAAAAAAACAGGAGCATGTATCTCATGGGCGTACATTTAATAGCCATGTCAATCGGCCCGAAGGGGTATTTTCATTAGTGTACAGCTTGTCCATGTCAGGGTCTACGACTAGGACTGAGCATGTAGCCAGGGCTGGCCACGAGCGTTAGCGAGAACGATCCTGTATTATTCGGTAATCCTGCAAACGCCGGGTAAATCCGATGTGGTCCAGGTACTCCAGGATTTCAATCGCCAGGTTTCGGCCAATAGCCGCTTTGTCCCGGTATTCAATGACGGTGAATTTACCTTCGGCGCTGTTACCCGCGAGATCCAGCGCGAATTGCTTGAATGAATCGATAGCCTCGGGTAGAAAGAATCTGTTTTTAGTTGGTTTCATAATCAAGCCAAATTTTACACAGTTGTTCAGCAACTTATCGACAGCAGCTGGAGGCAGGTTGACTGCCTTGGCGAGTTCGTGAACTACCGGTGGTCGCATCGGGTCTTTTCTTAGTATGGGTTCAACCTTCTGCCACAGTGATTTTTCCGGCCCGGCGATTTCCACTCGATGATCGGCTAACTTTATCTTGTTCCCGACCTGGAACAGTTTCCGGTCTTTGACTAATTGTTCTGTCGCAGATTTCAACAGCGTTCTGGGTAAATCTACCTGGCCAAGTAACTGAGGTTCCGTGATACCGTGATCCTCGGGATGCTGTTTGTGCCACTGCCCAATGACGGTGAGTATCGTGTTTGTCATGTTATTCATCGCATCGGCACTGTGCAGCAGTCCGTTTGCGTCGATCGTCCCAAGTTCATCAGGAGAGAAGAGTGGTTGGTTGAAAGTTGCCTTTAGCTGTTCAACGTCGAGTCCCACCGGGCTGATTGCCAGCATTTCACGGATTCGATCCGTCAGTTTCGGGTTGCGCATGGTGTGAAGCAGGCGGATTCTGTTTGGTTTTGCCCGACCTCGATTCGGGGAAAACGGATCAATGACCGTGCCGCCACCTAGAGTCCGGGAAGCTGATTGATCTCTGATAATCACTCTGTCGCCGAAACAGAGGTTGAGCCGTTCTGTGAGTACCACTTGCACCATTTGTTCTTCGCCCGGTTGCATGGCTCTGGATTCCAGAGTGGCAACCCGGCCTGTGGCATGACTGGCTGCACTATGAAAGTGGATCGGCGTCCAGTGTCGTAGTGGCCTGGACTCGCCCGGGAGCAACTTCAAATGGACATCTATTCGACTCGACAGTGGACTGTCCGGTGTCCCTGACAGCCAGTTACCGCGACTAATCAGTTCCAGGTCTATATTGCCGGTAATATTAATCGCGCACCTGTCACCGCTGAGTCCTTTGGAGGAATTTTGGTTCTGCCGGTGGATAGCGCGAACACGAACACGGCGTTTATGCGGCAGCAACCAGAGTTCGTCCCCGACCGATACCTCTCCTGAGAAGACTGAACCGGTAACCACATTTCCCGAACCCTTGACGGTAAAGCTTCGATCTATTGCCAGGCGGAAATTGCCTTCATTTGATCTGGATTGAATATCCTGGGAAGCAGACCACAGGGCATCTTTTAGCAATTTTATTCCAGCGCCGGATACACTGGAAACCGGGTAGACCTCTACGCCTTCAAATCCGGTGTGTTTTAAAAGATTCTGAATTTCGACCTTGGCCTCGGACAATCTTTGTCCGTCTACCCTGTCCACTTTGGTCAGTGCGATACACCCACGATCAATCCCCAGCAAATCAAGTATGGCCAGGTGTTCAAGGGTTTGCGGCATCGGACCATCATCTGCCGCGATCACCAGCATGCCAAAATCAATGGCGGCAACACCCGCCAGCATATTGCTGATGAATTTGATATGTCCGGGGACGTCAATGAACCCAACGCTCTGTTCATCATCGTGCATATAGGCGAAACCGAGATCGATGGTGAGCCCGCGATTTTTTTCCTCTTCCAGTCGATCAGTTTCAACGCCGGTCAGGGCGTGTACAAGAAGCGTTTTGCCGTGATCGACATGGCCAGAGGTAGCGACAATCATTGGGTCTGGTTTAAGTCCTGTATCTGCATTAGGAACAGATCTGCGTTATCGAGTGTTCGTAGATCAAAATAGAGTGAACCATCTCTGATTCTGCCGATAATGGGAGTTTGCAGGGATCGAAAGCTGCTCGCCAGATCTGTCAGCCCTCGATCGGAAGCGTAAGGAGTGATTTTTAAAGCGTAACTTGGCAGCAGGCTGATCGGCAGCGAACCACTGCCAATCTGGCTTTCGCAAGCCTCACCGGATACATCCGCGAAACCGCCCAGTGCCTCGTTGAGTCGAGGCACAATGATATCAACCATCTGCTTTATCTTGTCAACTGATTTGGAAAGATAGTGAAGTGTCGGTAACTGTTCAGCAAGTGAGTCCGGATCAAGATAAAGTCTGAGGACCTCGAACAATGCCGCTACGGTCATTTTGTCGACCCGAAGTGCCCTTTTCATTGGGTTGCTTTTGATTTGGGAAATGAACTTTTCCTTACCCACGATGATGCCGCATTGCGGGCCCCCCAACAGTTTGTCACCGGAGAACGTAATAACGTCTGCGCCTGTGTCCAGGGTGGCCTGAACCGTGGGTTCATAGGGCAATCCCCAGTGCCTCAAATCAATCAGGGTGCCGCTGCCCAGGTCAGTGACGAAGGGCAGATTATGCTTAGCAGCAATCCTGGCAACCTGTTCATCACTGACATCCTGGGTAAATCCCATGATTTCGTAGTTGCTGGTGTGCACTTTCATCAGCAACGCGGTGTTGGCAGTAATGGCGTTTTCGTAGTCGGATTCGTGGGTGCGGTTGGTCGAACCTACTTCAACAAGGTGGCAGCCCGCTCGCTGCATTACTTCCGGAATCCGAAATGAGCCGCCAATTTCGACGAGCTCACCACGGGAGACGGGTACTTCTTTTTGAAGTGCCAGGGTATTGAGCGTCAGCAAAACCGCCGCCGCATTGTTGTTAACAACGGTGGCAGCTTCGGCACCTGTGATGTCTTTTATCAGCGATTCAATATGGGTATCCCGGTCGCCCCTTTGACCTTGCTGCAGGTCGTATTCCAGGTTGCTGTATCCCGCGGCGACCTGGACTATTGATTCGATGGCCGCTGTGGGTAGGGGTGCCCTGCCGAGATTGGTGTGCAGAACCGTTCCCGTCAGGTTGATGACTCGTTTCAGGCTGGGCGCGTGGGTATTTTTCAAGCGGACTGTGGCCATTTCAATGATAACGGATAAATTCGGGATAGCCATCTTTCCGGCCTGTACACCAGACCTGATTTCGTTTAAAACCTCACGCAGACAGGAAGTCACCAGCGGTCGACCATATTGATCGACCAGCACTGTTGCCTGATCCAGTAACTTGTCAACGGCCGGTAACTTCGACAGCGTCGAATTGGACATGGTGTTAACCGTCTCTCGCCGATTGTGCCGCATCCTGAAGTGGGCCGAGCAGCCTGATCCACGGTTCCGTCTCCAGGCTCCTGGTTCGTACCCAAGTTTCTTTTGCTTCGATGGCTGCATGGCGATCGGGGTAAATACCGAGAAGTAAAACAAACCACTCGCGACCCTGATTGCTAATGCGGGTGTAAAGAGGCTTTGTGATGCCATTGGTTTCAGCAAAGTTGAGGATTTTTTCTTCGTCTTGCATAGCGAGCAATTGGACTGCGTAGGCTTCTCTTGGATGATCCTGCAATGAATTCGGGGCTATTATGCTTTCAGCTGTGAGCTCAGTCGGTATCTGTCCCGGTTCCTGTTCTGATTCGGCTACTGATTGCTGTACAACTGGTTCCGATGGTGCTTCCGGTACAGTTTCCAGCGTGCGATTTGTCCGATATCCGGAATCCGGCGTCGTTGCCTCAGGCACTATAGCAGCGATTTTGCCAGCATCTCGAGTGTTCTCACATTGCCACTCACTCGAACCCTGTTTGCCATAGCAATACCATTTTTGGTTTGCGGTCGAGTCTTTCAGCAAGCTCTCGCTTTCACAGTCGCCACCCTTACATTTATTACGGTCAAACACACCCCCCAGGTATGAACACCCGGTCATTGAGATAATACACATCAACAGAAGACTCTGTTTGAGCTTTTTCATAAAAATCCTGCCGCTACTGCCTTTTTTTCGCTCTACTGCCAGTTGCACTCGCAATTTGCTGCCAACTTTGTGGAGGGTGGATTCAATCATAGATTTAATTTAGACAACAGGGTAATTGTGGGTCTAGTGCGGTGTGCTGGCCATTTAGTGACTTGTTTAATGTGCGTTTTGCATAGGATATTACACCAGGGAAATCGAAATTCTTCGTCCGGGCAGGCTTAACTCACAAATGTGTCTTTTTGAGGGAAAAGCCCAAATATCCCACCCGTATGTATAAACACAATGTCGTTCGAGGTTGAGAAGCTGCCGCTGCCGAGCTCAGTCATCAAGCCCTGGAATGCTTTGCCGGTGTATACCGGGTCCAGAATCACACCTTCGGTTCTCGCCAGGTCCTTTATGCATTCAATAACCGGAGGCTCGGCTTTACCGTACCCCGGACCGACATATCGGTCGACAATATTTATCTTTAAATTATTGATATTAATGGGTATTTCATATCTTTTACGCCAGGACTGGAAATCAGCGCCAATTTTCCGGATAAAATAAGCCTCATCGTCACAAACATTGAAGGAATAAACCTCATTGTTCAGCGCATAGAGCTGGTGACCTAAAATCAAGCCTCCTGCCGTACCCCCCGAACCAGCGGCTGAGACCACGTAGCCGGGTTCAATATTGGCATTTTCAAAATCCAGTTGAAGTTCACGGCTCGCTTCAATGTAACCCCATAAACCAATCTCATCGCTCGCGCCTATTGGAATCGCGTAAGGCACTTCGCCCTGTTCACGATATGCCCTCATCAGCTCGGAAATGATCTGGTCGATATCGGCGTACTCGGCTGTTGAAACATAAGTAATTCTGGCACCCACCAGTTCATCCAGCAGCAGATTGCCGTCAGCGGGTGAAGTCTTCCTGCCCCGTAAAACCAGGTGGGATTTCAAACCTAATTGGCTGGCGATGATCGCCGTAGCCCTGCAATGATTGGATTGAACCCCGCCAATCGTGATCAGCGTGGATGCCCCTTGCTGCAGTGCCTGGGCGATGGTAAATTCAAGTTTGCGCAGTTTATTGCCACTGGCAGCTGTGTCCGTGAGGTCATCACGTTTGAGCCAGATAGTGGGGATGTTGTGCTTCTGGCTAAATCTTCGAAGGGGAACAAGGGGGGTAGGTAGCCTGGCCAGCTGTATTCTCGGAACGTTGGCGGCCTCAATCAGTGCATTCATTGGACTATTGACCTTCTGGCAACACGACATACCTACCTGAGAAAGCCATGGCGATACTGGCATCGACCATAAAATTCGATTGCAATGTGATGGATGCTCTGCCTTTGCTTTTTAAACGGTCGACGAATGTATCGTATTCATCTGGTAACCTGCACTGACAAACCAGTTCCTCGAATACCGGTGCAGAATAGCTCACGTCACCACCAGCGATGACGGTGTTGGCAGATAGATTCAGCTCGGAGAGCTTTAACTGGATAATCCCCCATCCCGCCAGGGCAGCGAGGGAAAAAAGGCTGCCCCCAAAGGCAGAATTTTGGTGATTGATGTTGTTCTCGAGTGGTGCCTTGATAGTCAGGCTATTGCCATCATAAGCATCCACGGTGATACCCATATGCTGACTAATGGGGATCAGTGTGTGGTACGCCTCAACTAACAATTCTATTGAGGATATGGGAGTGTCACTATTCAAGCTGTTACCTTCAGAAGTTCCCTAGTTAAACACGATTAACAATGCTGATTCCAGAATTAGACGTTATCATTGTGGGGAATAGTCTGGAGTGTTCGGCTTGAAGGTTCTTGTGCTGGTTTTCATCTGCTGTCTCGTCGGATGTTCTCGGGATGAGCCCCTTGTCATCAGGGGTAACACGATGGGGACAACCTACAGTGTAAAAACTGCGGCTGGTGCCGAGGAAGGTGCTTTGGAAGCAGAGATTAAAACCAGGTTGCAGAAAATCAACAACCTGATGTCTACCTACCTGCCTGATTCGGAACTCTCCCGGTTCAATCAGTCTCCCGTTGGAGAGCCTTTCGAATTATCTGCTGAAACTCGCCGGGTACTGGAAATGGCTATCCAGGTAAACCAGATGAGCAACGGAAAGTTCGATGTGACCGTGGGTCCACTCGTCAATTTGTGGGGCTTTGGACCCGAGTCAGGTGATCAGACTGTGCCAACTGAAGAAGAGATTGAGACGGCCCTGACCAGGGTGGGCATGGATAAACTTCACCTGAAAGGCAATTACATCACCAAATCGATCAACACTTATGTCGATCTGTCGGCAATTGCCAAAGGTTTCGGTGTGGATGAGATTGCAGCCATACTGGACGCCAGGGGTATTGAGGACTACCTGGTTGAAATAGGCGGAGAATTGCGTGCCCATGGACTTAATGATCGCGGTCAGCCCTGGAGAATAGCTGTTGAAAAGCCGGATGTATTTCAACGCGCACCATTCAAGGCGATCGATGTTCGGAATCAGGCCATGGCGACCAGCGGGGATTATCGAAATTTCTTTGAAGTAAAGGAGCGAAGGTACTCACATACCCTGGACCCGACGACCGGGTACCCGGTTGATCACAATGTTGCCTCGGTCACGGTACTGACTACAGAAACCGCCATGGCAGACGGTTTGGCGACAGCTATCAACGTCATGGGGGTCGAGGCTGGGCTCACAATGGCAGAGCAGCATAATCTGGCGGTATTGGTTATAATCAATACGGAAGATGGGTTCGCGGAACGGCATAGTTCAGCCTTTGCCACCTATCTGCGGCGTGAATAAAAGCACCTCATCGCATGACTTATCCAGAAAACATGACTTTATCGACAGGGAACAGCGCGTTGTTCCTGGCTGGAAATAGAACGGTGAGTGCTATTTCCTCGGTTAGGTGGGATTGATTCGTAAACTAACTATATTAATTAGGCACATGATTTATCCGAAAAACATGACTTATACACCGGAATTAGCGATATGACCGAGTTCCTCTTGAGCTTCTTTATACTACTGGCAGTGGTGCTGGCCATGGCTGTGGGAGTCATGCGTGGACGCGCGCCGATCTCCGGCTCCTGTGGCGGCCTTAACAGCGCCGGTGTCGGTGGCGGTTGTGACTTGTGCGGCGGAGATACCCGCAAGTGTGAAGAGATCAGCAAGGAAGACAAACCCCGATCTAACGATGTGTTTTACGACGCCTCCTGATTCGCGCCACTAGCCGTATGCTGGCTAGGGATCAGCGTGCCATATCTCAAGCCTCTTTTTATAGAATTCATGACTTGCGGCCATATCCTCAAGAAATCGGGACAGCTCGCTCATGAGTAATGCCTGGGGTCCATCTACCAGCGCTTTGGAGGGTTCAGGATGGAAATCTACCAGTACCATATTGGCACCTGCAACCAGTCCCTGGGCTGCTGTGTGAGCCACATCAAGGATGGCATCCGAGGAGGTTTCACGGGTACCAACGGAATGTGAAGGATCGACACAAACGGGCATTCGGGTGAGTCGTTTTACGACAGGCACCTGGCCGAAATCCACCATATTTCTATGGGGCGCACCGGCTGAACTCTTCATCCCCCGCAGACAAAAAATGACGTTCGAGGTGCCTTCACTGGCAAGATATTCCGCAGCATTCAGGGACTCATTTAACGTAACTCCGTAGCCTCTTTTAAATAGCACCGGGTAGACTCTCTGCCTGCCGACTGATTTAAGAAGTTCAAAGTTCTGGGTATTGCGAGTGCCGATTTGCAACATGACCCCGGTGGGATTACCGGTTGCCTCAAGTGCCTCGTGGATTTCCTCAATATGGCTTTCGTGGGTTACCTCCATGGCGACCACTTTGATTCCGTATTTACCCGCCAGTTCAAATACCCAGTGTAAACAGGTACTTCCGTGCCCCTGAAAAGAATAGGGATTGGTTCGCGGTTTGTAGGCACCCATTCGAGTACAGACCTGCCCATAGGATTGCAGGCTTTTCATCATTATTTCTACGTGTTCCGGTGTATCAACGGCACATAATCCGGCGAACACGTGGGCGTTTTCCTGGTTGAATTTCACGCCGTTGTAACTGAATCCGCTGACTCTATTCTCGTCTGAGTGACGACCTAGAATTCGATACTCCTGGGAAATTCTCACGACCCGTTCTACAGCATCCAGAGCCTCTATAGGTTCCTGGTCCAGCTGATGAGTGTCCCCCAGAAGATAGAATTCGGTTAATTGTTGTTCTGCGCCAAGTACGACATGTTTCTTGACTTCAATGTTGGGTAGTTGTTGCAAAAAGTTAATGGTCTCAGCATATTCGGGACTGGTATCCGCGATATTTGGATTCAGAATAACGATCATAATCTTTCCCGGTTGTTAAGGGCTCTGCAGTATTGCTTTATTGTATCGGTTTGACTGAAACATCTGGCAGGTATTTTAATATTCATTGCCTTTGATCGCGTATACTGCGTGGAACTTAAGAAGGGTTACCCATACGTGTCAGATTGGCGATTTACCATTGCGCTTAAATACACCCAATCAAGCGCCAGCGATCGCCTTGTTTCCTTTATGTCGTTCATTTCGGTTTCTGGTCTGGTACTGGGAGTCGCGGTTCTGGTTATCGTACTGTCTGTCATGAACGGTTTCGAGCGCGAGTTGAGATTGCGAGTTCTGGGCATATTGCCACATGGTATTGTGTTTGCGTCAAACGGCTATGATGACTGGCGAGAAGTCGCAGAAGGATTTGCCGTCCATCCTGAAGTGTCTGCAGCCGCACCATTTCTTGAGGGAGGTGGACTGGTTGTCGCCAATGGGGTGATTTCCGGTGTGAGTTACTTTGGCGTGGCGCCGGACGAGGAACAAAAGGTATCAATCATCGGTGACTTTTTTGTGGAAGGTGAAATGTCATCTCTTGAACCTGGAACCTTTCGGATGGCGATGGGGAGAACACTGGCGGACAAGCTGGGAGTAGCAACCGGTGACAAGGTGACGCTGATCTTACCTGATGTTCAATTGACGATGGCGGGGCCGATACCACGTACCAAACGATTCACTCTAAGCGGGGTATTTGAAGTCGGCTCCGATGCTGACAAGAGTCAAATCTTGATCAATCTTGAGGACGGGTTAAAACTTGCCCGTAAAGTAAAAGTCGATGCGATCCGGATTACGACCAACGAGCTGTTTGAAGCACCCAGAGTCCTGCGGGAACTTGTGACGAGTTCAGGAAGGATGGATATATTCGCAAGTAGTTGGATGCGCAGTCATCTCAATTTATACGACGCAATTCAAATGCAGAAAACGACCATGTTTTTATTGTTGTTAATGTTGGTAACGGTGGCGGCCTTTAATGTCATTTCGAATCTCGTCATGGTGGTCAACGAAAAAAAGCCTGATATCGCTATTCTTCGTACAATGGGTGCTTCCACCAGGGAGATTATGTACGTCTTCATTCTACACGGGGTTTTGATCGGCGGGATAGGGGTAGTGCTCGGGATAGTGCTCGGGGTATTCCTCACCAGTTATTTGACACAGCTGTATGGCGTTTTCGACAGCGTATTTCAGCTGGGACTGATGGACGAGTATTTTGTACACTATCTACCGACCGAGATCCTGGTCGATGATCTTCTTCTTATTGGTTCCGTCGCACTTTTTATATGCTTGGTTGTTACCATTTACCCGGCACGAATGGCGTCAAAGTCAAATCCTGTCGAGGCACTGCAGTATGAGTAATGTAGTTATCGCAGTGACCGATTTGCATAAGTATTATCAGCAAGGCAGCAACCGGTTACATGTGCTCAGGGGCCTGAATCTCGAAGTTGTACGAGGTGAAAGGGTTGCGATCATCGGCATCTCCGGCAGCGGCAAAAGCACCCTGTTACACCTGTTGGGTGGTTTGGACACGCCCAACGAGGGCAGTGTGTTTGTACAGGGTCAGGACGTGCACAGAATGAATGAAAAAGGACTTTGTCAGCTCCGCAATCGTTCGCTGGGATTTGTGTACCAGTTCCATCATCTACTTGCGGAGTTTACTGCACTGGAAAATACGGCAATGCCCTTGCTGATTCGGGGTGAGAGTCGATCATCTGCAATGGCTTCTGCTAAAGAAATTCTCGACAAGGTAGGGCTGGCGAACCGGACCGAGCACAAGCCCAACCAGTTGTCCGGTGGCGAAAGGCAAAGAGTTGCGATTGCGAGAGCACTGGTTACCAGGCCGGATTGCGTCCTTGCGGATGAGCCAACCGGCAACCTCGATGAAGAAACAGCATCCCAGGTCGATGATCTTATGATTTCCCTGAGCAAAGAGTTTGAGACCAGTTTTGTCATTGTGACCCATAATCTGGCCCTCGCATCCCAGATGGACAGAATCTGTCGATTGCATAACGGACAAATTGAGGCATGAGTGTTCCGGTCTACATTGGATTGAGATTCTCACTAAGCCAGAAGGGCAGTGCTTTCCTGTCATTTATTACCCGTGTGTCCATGATAGGACTCACCCTGGGTGTCATCGCCCTGATTGTGGTTGTATCGGTGATGAACGGATTCGATAGCCAGCTAAAGTACCGGATACTGGGCGCAGTGCCTCATATGATCATTGGTGGAGATTTGCCACCCGCAGTGATTTCCTCCATAGAGGCTGTGGTTAAAAACCAGCATGAAGTTGTTGCCTCAACGCCATTTTTAAAACGTGATGGCATTCTGATTCAGGCCAGAACCAATCGTCTTGTGGCGGTATATGGTATTGATCCAACCATCGAAAACGGCGCTTCGGTGCTGCCTGAACATATCACTGACGGAAACATTCTTGAACTCGAGCCAGGCAGCAACCGGATGATTGTAGGCAAATCCCTCGCGACCCAGCTTGGATTATGGCCTGATGACGCGATTACCCTGTTAATCCCCGAGCCGTCCCAACAGGGGAGCACGGTTGTGCCCAGGATCGCCAGGGTAAAGCTGGCGGGGACATTTGAGCTGCGATCCGAATTGGATTACACCCTGGTGTTGATGAACCTGGAAGATCTGAAGAGAATTTCAGATAACGAGGCGAATATTCGATTGACGCTGAAAGATGTCTTCAAGGTGGGCGAAGTCAGGCAGGCATTGGCCAGCCACGATTTTGGCAAGGATCTGCAGGTTTCCGACTGGACAAGGGAGTACGGGGACTTTTTCGAAACCGTTCGTATGGAAAAAAGGATGATGTTCATTTTGCTCACCCTCATCGTGATGATCGCTGCTTTTAATACGATCTCCGGGTTAAGCATGATGGTTAAAGAAAAGCAGGCTGAAATTGCGGTACTTAGAACGATGGGTTTGTCTCGCGGACGCGTGATGCAGATATTTATTGTTCAGGGCAGCCTTATTGGTTTTGTTGGGACGTTGATGGGCGTGGTATTGGGAATTCCACTTGCTTACCATGTGACCGAGGTCGTTAGTTTTTTTGAGGATATAGCCGGTCGCCGCATGCTTGCGGGCACCTATTTTGATCGGGTCCCGACAGATGTGAGGTTCGTGGATATTGTCGTCATCATCTTGGTATCTTTTCTGATCAGTATCCTGGCAACGCTGTACCCGGCGTACCGGGCAGCACGAGTGGAACCAGCGACAGCGTTAAGTGCGGAATAAGGCTAACCTGTTCGTTTTCTGTTCCTCAGGCCCCTGCGCAACTTCCGCATAGACCAGTCTTTTTTCACCTTCCAGCGCCAATAGATCCTAACGAGAATGAAAGCCGTGGTGCCCAGTGTTAACCCGGTTACAAAGGAACCGAGCAACAGGGGTTGCCAGATAACTGAGAGTTGCGAAGTCAACCACTGTGCAGAAATCTCCACATCCTCCCCAAGACGGGGCGTGTCCAGTATCCAGGTACCGATTCGATAGGTGAAATACATCATGGGTGGCATGCTCACCGGGTTGCTGATCCATACCAGGCCTATGGCGAGGGGCATGTTGCACCGAACCCAAACCACGAGAATCACGCATGGGACCATCTGGAATGGCATAGGCAGGAAACAACAGAAAATTCCGATCAAAGCGGCATAGGACACAGAGTGCCGGTTGAAATGCCACAGGTTAGGTTCGAACATGACCTCGCCGAGAAATTTCAGCGACCGTGTGTTTCGAAGCTGGTCCTTGGTCGGCAGGTATTTTTTAAATCGCATTTATCAGGAAAACACATTTAAGTGGGATATTATGCCTTGTCTGTTGTTGATTACCAGCCGAAGATACGAAGGGATGTCCTACAACTTCTATCACAGAAAGCTGAAGCTTTTTATCAGAGAAAGCTGAAGATCTGGCATTGCCTGTGGTGCTAAATAGAACTACATATGTACCACGCAACCATCGCTTTTGTTTTGGCAACTATGGCAGTTGTCTTACTACCCATTTTACCTGATGTTAGATTCCTGGCGATCTTGCTGTCGATCTGTGGCTTAGGGCTCATGTTTCCACGCCTGCGACTACTCTGCGGATTTGTTCTCGGGATAACATTTTCTCTCAATGCCGCACACCACGCGGAACAAAACAGGCTATCCGTTGAACTCCAGGGCGAGAACATTCTGATCGAGGGATATGTTCGGTCCTTGCCGCAGATACGCACTGGATCCGTTAAGTTCATTTTCCAGATCGTTGATTCCAGGGCAAAAAATGCAAAGCTTGCACCCTGCCTGATCAGTCTCAGCTGGTATTCACGCGGGTCGGCGCGGTTACCACGACCCGGTGAGAAATGGCGGCTGTTGGTGAGACTCGTTCGTCCCCACGGATCCATCAATACAGGGTTGTTTAACTATGAGGGCTGGCTCCTGGCTAATGGTATTTCGGCAACCGGATACGTCCGGGAAGATGTAAGGAACAGGTTGATTACCACGGCGGGTTTCAATTCCCTGCACCATCAGGTCAGGAGAAAACTAAGGCATATTATCAAAACCAGACTTCCAGACGATTCCATCAGGGGTGTGCTATTGGCATTGATGATTGGTGAAAGTGCCCAGATCAGCAAGTCAGTCTGGCAAACCTTGTCAGACACGGGAACCAACCATCTAATGATCATCTCGGGATTGCATATAGGTCTTGTGGCGGGAATTGTTCTTGGATTGTGCCGGATTTTGATTCGGCCGATTACGCGATACTGGCAACCGCTGGCCGGACTCTCCGCTCTGGGATTGACCTTTATCTATGGGTCGATTGCAGGCTTGGGGTTACCAGTGCAACGGGCTCTCGTGATGGTGGCAATTGGCCTGCTGGGTTTGTTGGTGCGGAGAAACATCCCGGTCTGGCTGATGTTTATGTATGCACTGCTGGCTGTCACGGTCATTAACCCATTCGCTTCATTAGGGGCAGGGTACTGGTTATCTTTTGGTGCTGTAGCAAGTTTGATATTCGTTTTTTCGGGTCGTCGTGAAGGGGCAGATGGATTAATCGAAAAATTGCGGGCGTTGATTAAAACCCAGTGGGTTGTTTTTGTTGCCATGGCGCCTTTGTTGATATGTTGGGTGATGCAGGTTTCTCTGGTTGCATTCATCGTTAATCTGATCGCTATTCCCATTGTTGGAATCTGTATTGTTCCCACGCTGCTGCTTTGCTTACCTTTGCTGCTTATCGGTATTGAGCCGGGCTTTGTATTGCTTGAGCTTGCGTATCAATTACTGGGGTGGTTTATTGAATCGCTTCGGTGGGTCGCTGATTTTGATCTGGTGTTTCGCAAGCCTAGCACTAATCTGTTATTTGTTGCGCTCGCCAGTCTGGGAAGCCTGATCCTCCTCTTGCCGAAGGGCCTGGTGCCAAGATGGCCAGGGCTGGTCCTGCTGCTGCCGTTGATCACAACCCTTGAATCGACAGTGCCGCCAGGTGAGGTGGTTGTTAATGTACTCGATGTCGGCCAGGGTTTGAGTGTTGTGATTAAGACCCGGCAACATGTTGTCGTATATGATGCAGGGCCCGCTTTTGGCGCCGGGTTCGATGCGGGCGAACAGATTGTGGCACCTAGTGTGAGACTGCAGGGCTCAAACGAAATTCATACCCTGGTTGTGAGCCACAGTGATATTGACCATGCCGGAGGGGTCCGGGGTTTGGAGCGACAACTCACGGTGCGGCAGAAAATTACCGGTCACACTACTGGCAGTACATTAGGTTGCAGGCTGGGGCAAGATTGGCAGTTGGATCAAGTAAGGTTCAGTATACTTCTGGGAAACTTGGAGGCGAGCGACAACAACCAGTCCTGTGTTCTGCTGGTGGAAGCTAACGATTTTGCCATGTTGCTGCCTGGAGATATCGAGGCGTTTTCCGAAGAAATACTCACTCAACTTGAATTACCCTTTATTGATATCATGGTTGCTCCGCACCACGGGAGTCTGTCGTCGTCGACTCCGGCGTTCCTGAACCATGTCAATCCCTCTTTGATTATTGTCTCGGCAGGTTACCTGAATCGATTCCAACACCCGCACCCGAGAGTACTTGCCAGATATCAGGCGCGAGATATCGGGATACTGAATACAGCAACCAGTGGTGCTATTACTGTTACTACAGCGGGGGGGTTAAAAATTGAATCTGCGCGCTCGAAGTACCGCAGATTCTGGTTTGATAAGTTTCCCGGTCAGAATATAGGCGAGTTGTAAGACACCTTGTCTTATCGCGAGTCTCATATCGAGAGAATCTCTCGCAAGGCAGCGAGCAACTGGTCGTTCTCGTCTGCAGTACCGATGGTAATGCGCAGCTTGTCATCAAGCCCGGGTGCATCGAAATAGCGAACAAATATGCGCTGCTGTTTCAGTTTCAGATACATATCGCGTGCCGTGATCTTCTTTCGCCCGCCGGATGCGTTGTCGATGCTCACCAGTAAAAAGTTGGCACTACTCTCGGCATGGGTCAAATTCAGCTGGCGAAGATTCGAACTTAAGCGATTTCTCTCAAGCCGAACTTTTCCCCAGGTGTCCTTGGCATACCTCTGGTCGGCCAATGCTGCTGCAGAGATAGTCTGGCTAAAGAGATCAAGGTTGTAGCTGTCCCGGGTCTTGTCGATCATGGGCGTAATCAGGTCGGGGTGGGCAACACCGTAACCGAATCTGAGCCCCGCCAGGGAATATCCCTTGCTTAAGGTACGCAGAAAAATCAGGTTATCGAATTCCTCCACCATCGACAAACAATCGTATTCGCGAGAAGGCGCGATGAAATCCACATAGGCCTCGTCTACAAGAATAATGGAGTCAAGATCTGATGCAAGTTGGCGGATTTTTGAGGCATCGGTCAGGTAACCGGAAGGTGCGTGGGGATTTACGATAAAAGTAAGTTTTGCCCCTTCCTGATTAACCTTGTGTGCAAATCCTTCCGGCAAGCTCCAGTCCCGGTTCAATGGCAATTGGTAGACAGGGCAGTTCTGTATCTGCGCCAGGACCCGATAGAGTGAATAGGTGGGTTCAGACATCGCAATTGTTTCACCGGGGTCAACGAAGGTTGTGATCACAAGTCTGAGCAATTCATCGCCACCACGTGTCGGGATAATATTTTCGGGTCTGACGCCGTGAATTTCTGCCGCCACTGCCCGAAAATCATCGGCCTTTGAGGGTGGATAGCGCCGAAGTGAACTCGCTGAAAACCCCTGAATGATTCTGTCGACTTCAGGCGAGGGGGGATACGGATTCTCGTTCGTATTCAGCTTGATTATTTCATCGTCATTCGGCTGTTCTCCTGATACATAACCTTGCATTGCATGAATATTGTTTCGCTCAAACCCCATCGGTACCCCGTCGACTGATAATTAATGGAGCTTAGCAGAACTTCCAGACCAGGGCGCAGCATCTGAACCTAGCTGGATTCGTTACTGTCTTCGTAACTGACATCGAGAATATACATTTCTTTAGGACCTTCGGGACTTGTGATGACAGTATCATCACCTTTTCGCTTTCCTAACAGACCTCTGGCCACAGGGGAATTTAGACTGATCCAGCCTCGACTGAGATCGAACTCATCGGCACCCACAATACGAAGCTGTTTAACATTTCCATCCTCATCTTCAAGCTTGATCCAGGCGCCGAAGAATACCTTTTCCTGGTCGTCTGGTTTTCTCTCCACGATTTCAAGGTTGTCGAGTCTCTTGGTCAGGTAGCGAATTCTTTTATCTATTTCACGCAGGTGCTTCTTGCCGTAAATGTAGTCAGCATTTTCTGATCGATCACCGAGAGCGGCAGCAGCGGCTACTTTGCGAGTAACATCGGGCCGTTTAACCTTCCAGATATGTGTCAACTCGTCCCTGAGTCGCCTCGCGCCCGCAGGCGTAATATAAACCTTACTCGTCATAAATAATCCATGTTACAAGTCCAGTAGTAACAGTGCGTCTTAATGACCGGAAAAGCGGCCAAAACTGCCATATAAGAGGTAGCAAAGCAAACGAATCAAAATCAGGGGTTTGGGTGTCTTGAATTAGGTAAAGTCATCCCCAAAATAAGCTGCGAACCATAATGAATCAAGCTTCTCCGGGAACTTAATATGAGAATCGATCGATTTACCAGCAAACTTCAGAGTGCACTGGCCGACGCCCAATCTTTAGCCGCCGGAAAAGACCACAATTCCCTTACTCCGACCCATCTGGTCTTGGCGTTGATTAACCAGAAAGGCGGGTCAACCAGACCTTTGCTGGGGCAAATGGGTGTGGACGTCGAAAAGTTCATTGGGTCACTCGAAAAAATGCTCGACGATATGCCAGTCGTGGGAGACAACTATGGTGATATTCAGATGTCACCGGAATTAAGCCGGTTGTTTAATGTTATCGACAAATATGCACAACAGCGCTCTGATCAGTTTATTTCCAGCGAACTCGTTATTCTAGCAGCCGCAGAAGATCGGGGAGATCTTGGAAAGCTGTTCCGACAGCACAACATTCAAAAAGACGCCCTTGAACGAGTGATTGAACAGATGCGTGGCGGTGAAGCCGTCAGTGATCCCAACGCTGAGGATACCCGCCAGGCACTGGATAAGTACACCGTGAACCTGACGGAACAGGCAGAACAAGGAAAACTCGACCCGGTGATCGGTCGGGATGATGAAATTCGTCGCACTATTCAGGTGTTACAACGTCGCACAAAAAACAACCCGGTACTCATCGGCGAACCTGGTGTTGGTAAGACGGCTATTGTTGAAGGTCTGGCCCAGCGCATCATAAATGGTGAAGTGCCCGAGGGTCTGAGGGATAAAAAAATCCTCTCTCTCGACATGGGTTCGTTGATCGCCGGGGCGAAATTCAGGGGGGAATTCGAAGAGCGCCTTAAAGCCGTCCTGAGCGAACTGGCAAAGGAAGAGGGTAGTGTGATTCTGTTTATCGACGAACTGCACACCATGGTCGGGGCCGGAAAAGCAGAAGGTGCAATGGATGCAGGGAACATGCTTAAGCCTGCACTGGCTCGAGGTGAATTACACTGCGTGGGTGCAACAACCCTGGATGAGTATCGTCAGTATCTTGAATCCGATGCTGCTCTGGAGCGTCGATTCCAGAAGGTCCAGGTTGATGAACCAACCGTTGAGGATACCGTCGCAATACTTCGCGGCTTGAAGGAAAGATACGAGATTCATCACGGCGTCGATATCACGGACCCGGCGATTATTGCTGCGGCAAACCTGTCCCACCGGTACATTTCCGATCGTCAGTTGCCAGATAAGGCGATTGACCTGATTGATGAAGCCGGTAGCCTCATACGCATGGAAATGGATTCCAAACCCGAGGACATGGATCGCCTGGAGCGTCGCCTCATCCAGTTAAAAATTGAGCGTGAAGCGCTTAAAAATGAAACCGATGAAGGTTCTCTGCAGCGTCTGGAATCCCTGCACGAGAATATAGACGAGCTTGAAAAGGAATTTGCAGATCTTGAAGAGATCTGGAATTCAGAGAAAGCAGCGCTGCACGGTGCCCAACAGATCAAAGAAGAGCTGGAACAAGCCAAAGCCAACCTGGAAACCGCGAGAAGGGCGGGTGACCTGACGAGAATGTCAGAACTTCAGTATGGCGATATTCCAAGTCTGGAGAAGAAGCTTGAAATGGCTTCCCAGGTTGAAATGATGGACATGCAACTATTGCGTAACAAGGTGACGGAGGAAGAAATTGCTGAGGTAGTTTCCAAATGGACCGGGATTCCGGTGAACAAAATGCTGGAGGGTGAGAAACAGAAACTGCTCCATCTGGAATCAGAACTACACAAGCAGGTTGTTGGCCAGGAAGAGGCAGTGAACGCGGTCTCGAATGCAGTGAGAAGATCACGTGCGGGGATTTCAGACCCCAATCGTCCCAACGGATCCTTTCTCTTCCTTGGACCGACGGGTGTTGGTAAGACTGAACTGTGTAAAGCCCTTGCCCGGTTTTTGTTTGATACCGAGGACGCCATGGTTCGTATAGATATGTCCGAATTCATGGAAAAGCATTCGGTGGCAAGACTGATAGGCGCACCACCTGGATACGTTGGCTATGAAGAAGGTGGCTACCTGACAGAAGCTGTGCGTCGCAGGCCTTATTCAGTGATTCTGTTGGACGAAATCGAAAAAGCTCATGGGGACGTTTTCAACATCTTGCTGCAGGTCCTTGACGACGGACGATTGACCGATGGTCATGGTCGAACCGTTGATTTCAAAAACACGGTGCTCGTCATGACCTCTAACCTGGGTTCAGATTTGATCCAGACATTGGCCTCGGACGCGGAAACTCAAGTTGATTACGAGGAAATGAAAGAAGCCGTTTTGGGAATCGTGGCACAGCATTTTCGACCCGAATTCCTCAATCGAATTGATGATTCCGTGGTTTTTCACCCCCTTGAAAAGGATCAGATTATGGGAATTGCCAGGATCCAGTTGCAGATACTGCAGGCCCGCCTGAAAGAATCGGATATCTGTCTGAATCTGTCAGACGACGCACTCCAGTTTCTGGTCGATGTCGGTTATGACCCGGTATATGGTGCCCGACCATTGAAGCGGGCGATCCAGAAGTATGTCGAAAATCCACTGGCGCAGGAGCTGCTTTCGGGCGATTTCGTCCCGGATCAACAGATCAATGTTGACCGGGTTGGTGATTCGCTGGCATTCAGTTCATAGCGATGGGGCAGCATACCGATCTTAATCAGAGGTTCCCTAAAACACTGTACAAATGCACAGTAATCGGGTACTGTGCGTATATACAGTGCGAGCATAGACAGTCATGAAGAGACAGTCGTGAAGAGACAGTCATGAAGATAAAAGATCATTCAGAATTGGCAATGAAAGCAGCGAAACGTATGCCGAGATCCCGTCAGAAAGAAAAAAATGGCCGGATCATTTGTCAGCACTTGCTGGAAATGTTGGCTGATGAATCAACGGCTGCCAAACCAGGATCAAGGCATGGACATGGCAGGGATCAAAGTACGCTGGGGCGATATTGGGTATCACCCATGCATATCGAAGTAGCGCGCAGCCATGACAAGCAGTTTTCCCTGCTGTTTTAATCCTTAGTCACAAACAACCAAGACAAGTATTACCTGTACCAGATTGATATTTTTTCAAGCCACGGCAGATGTTCACCTGCATTTTTGAGTTTGACCTGAAGACCCGAAAGGTTATGATCGCCCGGACCTGATTCTCCGGGTTGCCGATGGTCCAGATTCTTGCCCAGTTTCCTATCTATCGACCGGTCCAGAAAGATCTCCACATTGACGCCATTATTCAGGTAATGCAGGTTCATTTTTTCGATGTGGGCGGCAGGCAGTATGTCGTCCCAGACTTCCGACAAGCTTTTTCTGACTTCCCTGCGGAGGGGAGCAATGCCGTTGGTAGCCCTTTCCTCCACCAACTCGTCGTCCTCGGCGTCAATATGCACAATCACATCGTTCACTTCCGGAAACTCGCCCAGCAGTCGTTTCGTGACCCACTCGCCAATATGGTGTCCTTCAGAGACGCTGATGGAAGGGTCGACTTGCAGGTGAATATCAACCAGTGCATCCGGCCCCATGCGCCGGGTACGGATACTGTGTACGCCGCTAACCCCTTCGACATGCTGCACATGTTTGCGGATGTCGTCTACATAGGATTCTGACAAGGCGGTATCAACCAGTTCTGCGACTGACTGTTTTGTCAGGGATCCTCCAATCAATGCGATCATGGATGCGACCCCAATGGCGGCCAGTAATTCCAGCCAGGGGAATCCGAGCAATGCGCCAACAACGCCAACAAAGACGATAACAGATGACAGTGCGTCGGTTCTGTGATGCCAGGCATTAGCCTGGAGTAACTGCGAACGAGTTTTTCGACCTATTTTCGCGGTGATCTGATAGAGCCATTCCTTTGCTGCAATAGAAATGAACGCCGCAGCAAGTGCAGGCCACGTTGGCGTCGTATAGTCCTCCAGGCTCAACAGTCGGGTTATTGAATCATAGACGAGAAAAGCGGCAAGCATAATTAACAGACAACCGAGTAGGAATGTGCCGAAGGTTTCAAATTTTGCATGGCCATAGGGATGGTCGTCATCCGGTCCTTCGGCACCGATCTCGTTGAAGAACCACACCATTACATCAGTCGCCAGGTCAGAAAGGCTATGTATGCCGTCCACTACCAGGGCGTAGGAGTTTGAAATCATGCCGATGACGATCTTGATGATGCCCAGGCCAATATCGACAATGCCGCTGATAATCAGCAGCCGTTTGGTTTGTTGCTTATTGTTGCTCATCAGGTTGGTTATGGTTGATGTATCCGGTGAATGCTAAGGTTATCACTTTTCTATGGGTTTCATCGTTGCTGTGTTCCGAATTCTTAACACTAATCAACCCGGTCAGACGGTCAACCGCCAATGACTGATCACATAGATACCTGCGTAATCGGCGGTGGTGTAATCGGGCTCGCCATAGGACGCGCCTTGTCCCAGGCCGCCAGCGATGTGCTGGTTCTGGAGCAGGCCGATGATTTTGGTACGGGGGTGAGCAGTCGCAACAGCGAGGTGATTCACGCGGGAATTTATTATCCAGGAAACTCATTGAAGTCTGTTTTCTGCCTGAAGGGTAAATCGTTACTCTACGAATACTGCGAGCAGAGAAATATACCAGCGCAGAATTGCGGCAAGCTTATTGTTGCGACAATACCGGAAGAAGAGGAGGCTCTGGAAAAAATTCGGCTAACCGCATTTGACAACGGGGTCGAGGATCTTACCTATTGGTCGGAACAGGAACTTAAGAAAAAGGAACCCAGTGTTCGCGCCACATCTGTATTGTTCTCGCCTTCGACAGGCATTGTCAGCAGTCACGAACTAATGAGTAGTTTGTCAGGGGATATTGCCAATCATCAGGGGCAACTTGTCTTAAACACGCAAGTCATATCTGTGACACGGGAAACCTCGGGGTTTACATTAACTTGTATGATTGATGGTGAACCTTATAGCATCATCACAAGGGTTCTGGTCAACGCCGCCGGGCTTGGCGCTCAGGATTTGGCCAGCCGAAGTGACTTTATAAAAACCACAGATATACCAACCCTGTACTTGTGCAAAGGCAGCTACTACGTCTTCAGTGGCTCTAGTCCCTTTAACCATCTGATTTATCCCGTTCCTGAAAAATCGGGTGCCGGGCTTGGCGTTCATGCCACTATTGATCTCGGAGGGCAGTTAAAATTCGGCCCGGATGTGGAGTATATTGATGCAGAAGACTATTCACTTTCTACGGATCGCGAAGAAGCCTATTATGGTGCGATCAGGCGTTACTTCCCGGATTTACAAGACGGCCAGTTGCAACCGGGGTACGTGGGTATACGCCCTAAGTTACAAGGGCCCGGAGATACGGTTCGGGATTTTGTTATACAATCTCGTCCGGATCATGGGGTACCGAATTATGTCCAGCTATTCGGTATTGAATCCCCTGGATTGACATCCAGCCTGGCGATTGGGGAATATGTGCGAGACCTTTTGAACGAAAGCTATTGACCTTTAGGTTACTTCAGGTAACAGATTAGAAAGATGCAGACTCAAACCGATCACAGCCATCAGTCAGGCGATCCGAACAGTCATGCCCATGGCCACACCCATGATCATGGGGTGGTTAAGTTCGAGAACATTAACATCAGCTTTATGATCGCCGTTGGCGCGAACCTGCTCTTCACAGTGATTGAAGCAGTTTACGGTTTCATCACTAACTCAGTTAGTTTGTTGGGGGACGCTGGGCACAATTTATCCGATGTGCTTGGGCTGTTGCTTGCCTGGGGGGCAGCCTATCTGGTCACAAAAAAAAGTAGTGATAGCTACAGTTTTGGCTTTCGCCGTACCACAATACTAGCGGCCATGACCAATGCCATCGTGCTGGTTTTAGCCGCAGGATTTATTGCGATTGAGTCCGTAGAGCGTTTATTTGAGCCGACGCCTATCGCCACAGGGCCGGTGATGGTCGTGGCCACCATCGGGATATTTATCAACGCAGGTACTGCCATGTTGTTCATGAAGGGTGGCAAGAAGGACCTGAATTTACGAGGAGCTTATCTGCATCTGGCTTATGATGCGATTATTTCTGCCGGGGTGGTTGTCGCTGCGGCAATTATTTACTTTACACAATGGTGGTGGATTGATCCGGTTGTGGGCTTGATCATCGTCTTTGTTATTCTGGCAGGAACCTGGGGACTCTTGCGAGACTCCGTAAACCTGATTCTGGATGCCGTACCCCAGGGCATCGAGCGAGCATCTGTCAAACGGTTCCTGGAGAGTATTGCAGGCGTTACTGAGGTGCACGACCTGCACATCTGGGGTATGAGCACCCATGAAAACTGCCTCACCGCGCATCTGGTTATGCCGGAGAACACGCTGTGGGATTCAGAAGACAGCTATGCAAAGATCAGCCAGGAGCTGTCCCGCAACTTCAATATTCATCACGTGACACTACAGGTAGAGAAGGACCTTGATTGCCCCAATAACGACTGTGATTAAGGTACACTCGGGGAAATAACATCCACGAGTTAACAATTAGATGCCTACGCTGAATCAGTTTATTAATGAAACAGTTTCAAAACTGTCTTTTGAACCCATCCGACTCGACCAACCAGTCACCGTTGAGCAATTACCAACACCGGCGTTAATCATTGACCTTGATGTATTTGAGTTAAACCTGCAAAAAATGCAGCAGCACCTCGCCAATAATGGCATGGGTTTGCGCAGCCATACAAAAATGCATAAATCACCCATCGTCGCCAAGAAACAAATTTCCGAAGGGGCGGTGGGTGTTTGTTGTGCAACCGTCAGTGAAGCAGAGGTCATGCTTGCCGGTGGCATTGAGCAAATTTTGATTACCTCACCTGTGGTGACCATAGAGAAAATCGAACGTGTTATTGCCCTGGCGAATCGTTCATCAGGCGTCGAAGTGGTTGTTGACTATATCGAAGGCGCGACTGCCTTCAACAGGTTAGCGTCGCAGGCGGGTATTGTAATGCCGGTGCTGATAGACCTTGATCCAGGAATGGGTAGAACCGGAGTGACCCCTGGCGAAAAAGCGCTGGTATTGGTCAGGCATATACTGGATGAATGTCCCAATCTGAAGTTTGGTGGGCTGCAAATGTATATTGGTAACTGCATGCACACCAATGGTTTTGAAAAGAGGCGAGACAAGTACACTCATTTACTGCAGAAAGGCATTGATACCAAGAGGCTGTTTGAAGCTGAAGGAATCGAAGTGCCGGTTTTTACCGGTGGTGGTACAGGAACTTTTAATATCGACAGCGCTATTGGCGAGATCACAGATCTGCAGGCAGGTTCTTATGTTTTCATGGATGTTGAGTATCGTGACATTGGAGGCATCGATAGCGAACATTTTGTGGATTTTGAGCCATCACTGTTCGTTCTGGCGACAGCAATCAGTAAACCCCAGGACCAGTTGATTACCTTCGATGCAGGCATAAAAAGTTTGGCAACAGATACCGCCTACCCGGAATTCAGAGACGTAGAGGGTGTTGTTTATCATTTCGGAGGGGACGAACATGGCATTATCCAACTCAATAATCCTTCGATTGAGATTAATTTGGGTGACAAGTTACGGGTGATCACACCCCACTGTGATCCGACGGTCAACCTGTATGACTATTACTATCCCTATCGGGATGGTGTGGTAGAGGAAATTTGGCCCATTAGCGCAAGAGGACGATCGCAGTAATGAATGAAGCGCCCTGGTTCGAAGACTTTATTGTGGGTGATGACTTTAGTCAGGTCCCATCGGTTACGATCACTGAAGGTTATGGGGTAATGCACCAGGCGATGTTTGGGGACCGTCTGCGCCTGCCCCTCGATCATGGATTGAGCAAAGCGGTACTCATGTCAGATAGCGCCGTTGTTAATCCTTCTCTTGTCTGCAATCTCGGGATAGGCCAAACCACTATCCCGTCACAAAGAGTGATGGGTAATCTGTTCTACCGGGGCTTGATCCTGAGACAGCCTGTTTTTATTGGCGATACGCTTGCGACAAATACAAAAGTAGTCGCCTTGCGACAGAACAAATTAAAGCCGGGCAGGGCCGCGTCAGGCATGGTGGCGCTGGAGATGCATGTAACCAACCAGCGTGATGAAACGATTATGCTGTTTTGGCGATGCCCGATGATTCTCTGCAAAGATCCTGACGCTGATACCGGGCATGCCGATGATTTCGACATGATGCCAGAGGCCCTGAAAATATCAGATCTTGAAGCAGCGGCAACGGCGTATCACTGTGTTGCGTTTAGGGAGTTGGTCCAGGGAGAGCACTTTGCAGAACTCAGTGTGGGTGATCATCTTGTCGTTGAAGCACGAGATACCATAACAATGGCTCCGGAACTGGTTCGTTTGACACTCAATATGGCGATGACTCATACGGATGCGACCCGAAGTGTCTATGGAAAACGCCTCGTCTATGGTGGCCATACGATTTCCATGGCGGCTGCACAGATTAGCCGGGTGATGCCAAATATGATGACCATACTGGGTTGGTTTAAGTGTGATCATGTCGCGCCAGTGTTTGAGCAGGACATATTACGAACAGAAATCACCATCGAAGCCCTCCATCCGTTACTGTCCGGAGGCATTGCCATGCTCCATATCGAAACCTTTGTCACCAGGGGTAAAGAAGCACCGGAAACCGGTGATAACATCAAGGTCCTGGATTGGCATCTGGCAGCCCTGTTTGCATAAACCCCGTTCGTAAAAAAGGTTTTGCATCAAAAAATGGTGGATCTAAAACTGTAGCGAGAGGGTTGGACAGGTATGAACGGGATATTATCGGGTATGCACGTCGTTGAAGGATCCGCTTTTGTTGCAGCTCCATTAGGTGGAATGACGCTTGCGCAGTTAGGTGCCGATGTCATCCGCTTCGACCCGATCGGTGGCGGTTTGGATTATCGTCGCTGGCCGGTGACGAAAGAAGGCACCAGTCTTTTTTGGCATGGAATGAATAAAGGCAAGCGCTCGATCCAGGTTGATATTAGAAAACCCGAAGGGCAGGAATTGATTTCCAGCCTGATCTGCCGGTCGGGCGAAAACGAAGGCCTGTTTCTGACAAATTTCCCTGCGCGCGGCTGGCTGTCGTTTGATGTCTTGCGAGAAAAAAGAGGTGACCTGATTTACGTCAACATACTCGGTGACCGCAGAGGGGGTACCGCCGTTGATTATACCGTCAATTGCGCGGTTGGATTTGCGGATGCTACCGGTGAACCAGGCAATCAGAATCCGACAAATTACCTGCTGCCAGCCTGGGACAATATCACCGGGCAGATGGCAGCGGTGGCGATGCTGGCTGCAGAGCGGCACCGGCGGCTAACAGGAGAGGGGCAACTGGTCAAACTGGCGCTGAAGGATGTGGCGATGGCTACTGCCGGGCATCTTGGGAATATCTCGGAAGTGATGGTCAACGATGTTGACCGTGAAAAATCTGGTAACTATTTATATGGCGGATTTGGGAGGGATTTTGTCAGTAAAGACGGCAAGCGGTTCATGCTGGTGGGGCTCACACTGCGTCAGTGGCAGGGTATTACCAGATCAACCGGGATCACGGAGAAAGTGGAACAGCTTGGCTTCGAACTTGGAGTCGATCTCAAACTCGAAGGTGAACGATTCAAGGCCCGGGCAAAACTCGCGTCGTTGATTGAGCCCTGGTTCGCGGAAAATGATGCCCAAGCGGTGCGCATCTCACTTCAGGAAAATGGGGTCTGCTTCGGACCCTATCAGACGTTTCGGGAAATGGTTGAAGGCGATGATGACTGTTCTGCGGATAACCCGTTATTTTCGATGCTGGATCAGCCTGGAGTTGGTGAATATCTTGTCCCTCGATCACCGATACAGTTCGACAAGTCGAGTAATGTACCGGCCCTGAAAGCACCCATACTGGGTGAGCATACTGACCAGATACTGGCAGAGGACCTGGGGCTTTCGCCGCAACAGATTGGATCATTACACGACCAGAAAATCGTTGCCCAGGGAAAGCTCTGAGACTGTCCAGGCAAGCAATGCAAAAACAAGGAGTCACTATGGCAATTCAGTGGAGCAACTGGTCCGGTAGTCAGCAACATCTTGCAGAACGATTCGAGCAACCAGGGTCGGAAGAGCAGCTCTGCCTGTTAATGGAAATGGCAGCAACCTCAGGACGAAAGATCAGGGCGATCGGCTCAGCACATTCCTTTGTCCCGTTCTGGACCGATGACTTTCTGATTTCCCTGGACAATATGAAAGGGTTGGTTGAATGCGACAAAGATACACAACAAGCAACCTTCTGGGCGGGTACTAAATTGCATGAGATGGGCGACGTGCTCTGGGAGCATGGCCTGTCGATGGAAAATATGGGCGACATTGACCGGCAATCCATCGCTGGTGCAGTCAGTACCGGTACCCACGGCACGGGTCAGACATTGCAAAATATTCCCAGCCAATTAGCATCGTTGCGAATGGCCCGTGCCGATGGCCACATACTTGATATCGATTCAGGTAATGATGAATTGTTCAGAGCAGCTCAGGTCAGTCTTGGGTCCCTGGGCGTCATAACCCAGGCGACGTTTAATCTGTTACCTGCCTATTATTTGCACGAGAAGAACTGGGCCGCATCGGTGGACGAGTGTGCCGGGCAACGTGAGGCTCTGATTGAAGAGAATCGACACTGGGAATTCTTCTGGGACCCGGCTTCCGATACATGCGCGATGAAGACGCTGAACATGACAGATCGTGAAGAAGAGGTACAGCTGAATGATAATGAAGTCATCGGCCGAAACTATCGCATAATTCCCTCAGACCGTGAGATTAAATTCAATGAGATCGAATTTTCAGTTCCCGCCGATGTCGGTTGGGCCTGCTTTCTCGAAATTCGGAATCTCATGAAGACAAAGTTTCCCGATGTGCGCTGGCCCATTGAGTATCGAACACTCAAGAAAGATGACATGCTGTTGAGTTCTGCCTCGGGTCGGGAGAGCGTGACAATTTCAGCCCATGAAGGTCGAAAATACCCCTTCGAGTCGTTTTTCCTTGCAGTTGAAGAAGTATTTGGTCGATACGATGGTCGTCCCCACTGGGGTAAAATCCATACGCGTCAGGCATCCGATCTGCGTCGACTGCTGCCGCAATTCGACAGATTCTGCCAGATCCGTGCGCAGTTTGATCCAGAGGGTCGGTTCTTGAATTCCTTCCTGCAAGGCATATTCGGAATCAATTGATTCTATTGAAAAACTGCCCCTGGGCGAGCAGGAATCGTGCATCTCAATATTCTCGATTTGTGGTAGAGTAGCAAAAATCAAATTTGGAGAGTGAGCCGGTGTTTGAGTTGGTTCAGGCAGGCGGGTGGTTAATGATCCCGATCCTGGTGTGCTCGGTGATTGCGGCTGCAATTTGTGTTGAACGGTTCTGGACTCTGCGGACTACGCAGATAGTCCCGAGAAACCTCCTGTCACAAGTCTGGAACTGGATCAAAAACAACGATATGGACAACCATAGGCTCAGGGAGCTTAGGGTTGGTTCCCCATTGGGCCAGATCCTGGCCGCTGGAATATCAAACCACCGCCGTGGTCGTGAACAGATGAAAGAAGCAATCGAAGAGATTGCAAATCAGGTGGTCCACGAGATGGAGCGCTACCTCAACACATTGGGAACGGTGGCTGCAATTACGCCCTTGCTTGGGTTGTTGGGTACGGTAATCGGAATGATCAAAGTATTTACGGCAATTCGATTGGAAGGCACAGGCAATGCCGCTGTGTTGGCGGGCGGTATTTCAGAAGCACTGATAACGACTGCCGCAGGTTTAACGGTCGCGATTCCGAGTTTGTTTTTTTATCGGTTTTTTCAAAGAAGGGTCGACGAACTCGTCATCAGCATGGAGCAGGAGGCGTTGAAGCTGGTCGAAGTATTAGACAACGACAGAATTGACAGAACAAAGTAGTTTGTTGCTATCCGGAACCGAAAAAATGCACACAGCGCCCACCCGATTTCAAGCGCCATGAAGTTTGCCCGACGAAAACGCCCGGAAGTCGAGGTAAACCTGACCCCCTTGATTGATGTCGTGTTTTTACTGCTGATATTTTTTATGGTGTCGACAACCTTCACGAAAAACACGCAACTCACCATTGATTTACCCGAAGCGAACGCAGATCCATCCCGCGTCAGTGAGAAACAAGTTGAAGTTACCATCACCCGTCTGGGTGAGTATGCGGTGAATGAGGTTGTACTGGTGAACAATGAGCTGGAAACTCTGAAAAGGGCAATCGAAAAAGTCAGTGCAGGAGACAATTCAATACCCCTGATAATCACAGCCGACTCAGCGACACCTCATCAGTCTGTGGTACGGGCAATGGATGCTGCAGGTCAACTGGGTTTTGTTCGTCTCAGTATTACGACCAGAAACAGTGGTGATCAAGATTCCTGAATCGAAATCTACCGATGTGCAAATCTATGGTCGGTTGCTGGCCTATGTGATTCCCTACTGGCTTGCCTTTTTGCTCAGTGTGATTGGTTTTGCGCTTTACTCAATATCCAATGTTGGCTTCGCCCAACTGATTGGTTATATCGTTGATTCCCTGGGGGGTAATGACCCTCTGGCAGGTACGCAGTTAGCGGCCTATTTGAGGGATTTGTTTGGTGATACCGATGAACTTAACAGAACGGTCATGCCTATATTGATCATCCTGATTACCATCACCCGGGGTATGGGTACTTTCATCGGCAATTACTTTATTGCCTATGTCGGTACCCAGTTGGTTCACAGGTTACGACTCGAACTGTTTGAGCATTTGCTCGTTTTGCCGAGTCGCTTCTACGACAAGAATTCAATGGGACATCTTGTTGCCAGGCTGACGTTTCATGTCACCCAGGTGACAGGAGCAGCGATCGATGCGGTAAAAGTGATTGTCCGTGAAGGATTTACCGTTATCGCCTATCTGGGCTATCTGTTTTACCTGAATTGGAAGCTGACCTTCATCTTCATCGCCGTGGGGCCCTTTATCGCGCTACTGGTAGGATATGCAGGAAAACGATTTCGTCTTATTAGTACTCGAATTCAGGATTCCATGGGAGATGTGACCCATGTTGCCTCTGAAACGATCCAGGGATACAAGGAAGTCAGAACCTTCGGTGGCGCTGAATACGAGCGACAGCGTTTTGACGGGGTCAGCAATAACAACCGCCGTCAGTCGATGAAAATGGTGGTGACCTCCGCAATAGCGACGCCGGTTATCCAATTGCTCACTTCATGCGCTCTCGCCGGTTTGGTCTGGTTGGCGCTCGACCCCGGCTTGTTGTCAAGTATGAGCGCGGGAGATGTCGTCGCCTTTATCGTCACGGGCGGTTTGTTGGCCAAACCAATTCGCCAATTGTCCGAAGTAAACTCCACAGTCCAGAAAGGATTGGCTGCAGCAGAAAATATCTTCGAGCTGTTCGACGAAGAACCGGAGATCGATAAAGGTACAAAAACACTGGTCTCGGTGAAGGGTAAACTGGAATTTCGATCCGTGAACTTCGCCTACGATAAAGCCGACGCAGCGGTGTTAAAGAATTTGAGCTTTATCGCTGAGCCGGGAGAAACCATCGCATTAGTTGGCCGGTCCGGTAGCGGTAAAAGCACCCTAGCCAGTCTGATATCGAGATTTTATACCCCAGATTCAGGCATGATTCTGCTGGATGATGAACCCATTAATGAGATCAAGCTTTCCAGCTTACGGCAGCAACTGGCGATTGTGACCCAAAATGTCAACTTGTTTAATGACACGGTGGCGAAGAATATCGCTTATGGTGCGCTTCGCAATGCCAGTGAAGCGGATATAAAAAAGGCTGCAGAAAAAGCCTATGCCTGGTCCTTTATCGAAGCACTGGAAAATGGTTTAGAGACGGTTGTAGGAGATGATGGTGTTCTCTTGTCCGGCGGACAGAGACAGCGCCTGGCTATTGCTCGGGCATTTCTAAAGGATGCGCCGGTGTTGATTCTGGATGAGGCAACATCTGCATTGGATTCTGAATCCGAACGTTACATCCAGTCAGCGTTGGAAGCGGTTAGCGTTGGCCGAACCACGATTGTTATTGCCCATCGCCTGTCGACGATCGAGAAAGCAGATCGAATCCTGGTTATTGATCAAGGGGAGATCGTCGAGCAGGGCACTCACGTTGAGCTGATGCAAAAAAAGCAACACTACGCGAGCCTGCATAATTACCAGCAAGACTCGGAAAAGCCTCCACCACCTGTTACCGAACAGCTTCGGTTTACGCCCGTTCCAGTAAACAACGGTGCTGGTTCCCGTTTTCTTTTCGAAGGTTTTAATCCACTCGTCAACGGCTGGTATTCGAGAAGGAGCTGGGTGCAACTGATGGCGCCCTTGTCCATCATTTTTTCAGCTATCGCATGGCTTAGAAGAAGAACGACAAATTCCTGGAAGGCCCCAGTACCCGTGATCGTGGTGGGTAACATCAATGTCGGGGGTACCGGCAAGTCACCTCTGGTGGGCTGGTTGGCAGAGCAGCTCAGCAGAGTGGGTTCTAAACCCGGAATTGTCAGTCGTGGTTATGGCGGTCGGGCACCGGACTATCCCTGTGAGGTGACGGCTCAGACTGATCCGATGATTGCTGGGGACGAGGCAGTGATGCTGGCGAGAAAAACCGGCTGTCCCGTTGTGGTTGACCCGGATCGCCCGGCAGCAGTTCGTCGATTATTGGCGATCTACGGATGCGATGTCGTGATTTCCGATGATGGCCTGCAGCATTATGCATTGGAACGGGAGGTTGAAATCGCAGTGGTAGATGCCCGCAAAGGGCTGGGTAATGGGTTATGCTTACCTGCCGGACCACTAAGGGAACCAGCATCGAGACTGCAGGAAGTGGATATTGTAGTTGTTAACGGTCCGGAAAATCTCCGGCTCAACTGCCAGTCCATGGAAATGAAAATGGTGCCAAAGCTCCTTGTTAACCTGTCGACGGATCAACCCGTCGAAGATGAGCTTTCCGAGAACACAATCCATGGTATTGCAGCCATAGGCAATCCGGACAGATTTTTTGATTCTTTGCGAGCAAGTGGATTTCGGGTGATTGAACACAAGTTTGAGGATCATCATCGCTTTGAATTAACAGACCTCAACTTTGGGGACTACTTACCCGTCGTTATGACGGAAAAGGATGCCACCAAGTGTCGACTGCTGAACCCCAGGGTAATACATGACAATTTCTGGTATTTGACGGTTGATGTTGAGATCTCAGACGAGTTTTTACCAGCAGTCATGAAAAAAGCTGGAATAGTCAACGTTGTCTAAAGAACCTCTGATAATCGTTGTTAACAATAATTTGTAAGGAAGGGTGAGGAAGAAGGTGGCAATCGACAATAAGTTAATCGCGATTTTGGTTTGTCCCATATGCAAGGGCAACCTCGAATACATGAAAGAGGCTCAGGAACTCTGGTGTTTCGCCGATGGGCTGGCATACCCCATAAAAGATGACATTCCAGTCATGCTGGATTCAGAGGCACGTACGTTGACCACTGATGAAAAATTGGACCGTTAGTGGAATTTACGGTCATTATCCCAGCAAGATATGGGTCCCGGCGATTACCTCGCAAGGCGCTGCTCGACATTGCCGGTAAGCCGATGATCCAGCGGGTCTACGAACAGGCGTGTAAGAGCGCAGCCACCCAGGTAGTCGTTGCAACTGATGACCAGAGAATCGCTGACGTTGTCAGTGCATTTGGTGGCCAGAGTTGCATGACATCGGTGGATCACCACTCAGGTACGGATCGTATTCAGGAGGTGACGCGTCGGCAATTAATGGAGGATTCCGCAGTCATCGTCAATGTTCAGGGAGATGAGCCCCTGATTCCACCGGCGGTCATTAATCAGGTCGCGGACAACCTGCAACTACACCAGGTTCCAATGGCAACCCTGTGTGAGTCTATCGAGAGTTTGGAAGATGTACTGGATCCGAATATCGTCAAGGTGGTAACCGATGAGAATGATATTGCCTTGTATTTTAGTCGTGCGCCCATTCCCTGGGATCGAGAGAGCTTTCCTGACAAATGGGACGGGTCATTAAACCAGCACAAGCGACACATCGGCATTTACGCCTATCGAGTGTCGTTACTTAACAAGTTCGTAACCTGGCCTGCGGATGTGATTGAACAAACGGAAAAGCTGGAACAGCTCAGAGCGATTAGGCAAGGTATTAAGGTTCATGTGGACCAGGCTATTGAACAGATTCCTCCCGGCATCGATACAGAAAAAGACCTGCTACGAACCCGGGAGGTGATTGAATCCGGTATAAACCCCGGAAACAGTGATGCGACATACCGACCTTAATCAGAGATTCCCTATCGGGGCTGCATTCGTATGCCACTATCCAGGCGAATGGTTTCGCCATTGATGTAACCGCAGGTCACGATGAAAGCCGCGGTTTGGGCAAATTCTTCCGGTTTCCCTAATCTTTTGGGAAACTGAGTCATCTCAATCAAAGGCTCCCTGACCTGGGGCGGCGCAAATTGCATCATCGGGGTTTCAAAAATGCCAGGTGCAATTGTCGCAACTCGAATGCCTTGCTTTACCAGGTCGCGAGCAATCGGCAACGTCATGCCAGCCACGCCACCTTTACTGGCGCTGTAGGCTGCCTGGCCAATTTGACCGTCAAAAGCAGCCACGGACGCGACATTAATAATGACCCCCCGTTCACCATCATCGGTTACCGGTTCGTTTTTGGCCATTACCTCGGTACACAAACGTAAGACGTTGAATGTGCCAACCAGGTTGACGCGCAAAATGAACTCAAAGGTCTTGAGAGGCATGGGCCCATCCTTGCCCAGGGTTCTAGCTGCCGCGCCGATCCCCGCGCTGTTCACATTAACGTGAATGGCTCCGAACGTATCAACGGCTTTGGCAATACCCGCTGCAACGGCATCCTCGTCGGCGACGTCTCCAGCGGCGAAAGTCGCATTTTCACCTAAAGTGGCTGCGGCTTTTTCGGCATTTTCTGCGTTTAGGTCAAATATGCAGACCCTGGCACCGGCCTTGATAAAATTTTCTGCTGTTGCAAATCCCAAACCGGATGCTGCACCCGTGATAAAAGCTACCTTTTTCTCTAAATCCATAATGTTCTCAATACGTGGGTAAAAAACCGGCCGGAATTATACCTTGCCCGTTCCTTCGCTGCATGAAATAGAGTTCGGGATTGGCTTGGCCAGAGATTTCTTAGTTCTTGTCCGGAACTGGTTATACTCTAATTTTCCAAGCTGGGCAGTTGAGACGTGACACTAGTTGTTGAAGAGAATGTTTCACTTCGAAATCGAAATACCCTTGGCCTCGACGTTAAAGCTCTCCGCTATTGTCGGGTCAGGTCCGAGATAGAATTGAAAGATGCCCTCGCATACGCGCGTAACCATGGATTGGATACCTTTATCCTGGGAGGAGGGAGCAACATTGTCCTGGCGAGGAATCTTGATGTTCTGGTGATTTCCATGGAAATCACTGGTTGTGAGTTTTCCGGTCACCAAGTGACTGCAATGGCTGGTGAAAACTGGCATGAGTTTGTGGAACTGACAATCGAGCAGGGTCTTTATGGACTGGAGAACCTTTCACTCATTCCCGGTCTCGTCGGCGCTGCCCCAATTCAGAATATAGGTGCATACGGCGTAGAGCTATCGGATCGTTTTATGCAACTATCGGCTGTTGATAAAGCAAGCGGCGAATCATTAGTGCTTGATAAAACCCAATGCCAGTTCTCGTATCGCGACAGCATTTTTAAGCATGGGCTTCGCGATCAATTAATAATCACCTCGATCACCCTGGGTCTGGATGGCGAGTTCTGCCCGGTACTTGAATATGCAGATCTGCAGCAACGTTTTTCGGCTCAGGCTACAGGACAGGTCAGTGCTATGGATGTACGGGATGCCGTCATTGCCATTAGGTTGAACAAGCTCCCGGATCCGGAGAAGATTGGCAATGTTGGCAGTTTTTTTAAGAACCCGGAAATTTCGGCAGAACAATGGAATGATTTACGCGCCCGGGACGATACCCTGAATTCACGGGTAATGGACGGTGGCATCCATAAGGTATCAGCGGCGGCATTGATCGACAAAGCGGGTCTAAAAGGCATGACGAAGGGCGCTGCAGAGGTATCACGCCAGCATGCACTGGTTATTGTCAATCAAGGAACAGCAACAGGGCAGGATGTCATACTACTGGCGGACAAGGTGATTGAAGCAGTAAAAAATCGGTTCAACGTCACGCTCGAAGTTGAACCGATTGTTGTTTCATAAAAGCCTGTAGTCAATCAGAGGCTTTCAGATAATCTGAAGTCTCTTATGAACCTTACCCTTGCCTGGTCTCTGAGTTATCCAATGGCTCAGGACTGTCTATAAGCTCAGGGCTGTCTATAGGCTCAGGGCTGTCTATAGGCTCAGGGCTGTCTATAAGCTCAGGGCTGTCTATAAGCTCAGGGCTGTCTATAAGCTCAGGGCTGTCTATAAG
>JAPYTQ010000022.1:85252-85726 GCA_029941905.1 Pseudomonadales bacterium
CTCAGGGCTGTCGAGATTATCGGTGGCGACAGCGGCCTCTTCTTTTTGCGCGGTTACATCAGGCTCCGATTGGGTTGCTTCTTGCGCATCAGATTGTATTGAGGTCTCTGCTACTGATTCTGTTTCTGATCCGCCGCGTGGATCATTATCGGCTCTTCCACGGGTACTGGGATGTACGACATCAACCGTTCTCGCCTCGGCTATCAAGGCGGGGACTGGAGGTGCTAACTGAACACTCGTCAAGACTGATCCTTCCGCAACCGGTTTAGGTGCAGCACGTGGGTCGTTTAATGCCCGCCCCCGGAGTGAAGGGTGTGTCGTAGTGGTTTCTACTGTTTCGTCAGCCAATGAAGCCGGTATTGTCTCGCTTTGAGTCTCAACAGGAGCTTCTTTAACAGCTGGCTTTTCACTAGCTGAAGGCTCTTTGTTAGCTGAAGGCTCTTTATTAGCTGAAGGCTCTTTATTAGCTGAAGG
>JAPYTQ010000023.1:0-1723 GCA_029941905.1 Pseudomonadales bacterium
TCCAGACTCACCGCCCTCTCCTTCTCCTTCTCCTTCTCCTTCTCCTTCTCCTTCTGCTTCCTCACCCTGTTCAATCTCTCCACCATCCCCGGATTTAGCTTCCTCGCCTGGTCCCGGATTACTATCATCGAACGCCTCGCCTTTTTCAGGCAGTTCAGGTTCCACAGCGCGATCCCGGTCAGATTCTTCTCCTCTACTCTTTGCCGCTCCGGGTTGATTTTGTTTCGATTGAGAAGAACCGGCATCGTGTTTTTGTTTCTCGATGGCTTTTCCAAATTCGGTAAACGCTGAATTTTTTTCCTCTGCTGACAGTGCAGGGAAATGTCTCTCAAGAATTTCGTTCAAAACAGCCAGGGGGGCTTCTTCTTCAAACACCGCGGGATCACTTTCGACATCAGAGAAAAATGCACTGAATGCCAAATCAAAGCGATCGAAGTATTTCTCGTCTTTGACCAGAGTCATCCTGCTCAGGAAATAAAAATCACCCATATCCGCAAAGACCAGTCGTTTGTTCAGCACAGCAAGGCAGTCGAGCAGTTCACGCACAGAAACAGGCACTCGAAATTTTCGAAGGTGGTCAAAAAAACAAAGCAGCAATTGGGAGGCCTAGATTAGTTATGTACTCAAAGTTGGTGGGGGATACCCAGGCGATAGGACGATAACCTGCGTTGGTATGATGTTTTATACGGCGCATCCTGAGGTAATTTCTCTATCATCTGTTCCATTGTGTTTATCGCCAGATCGAACCGGCCTAACCGTGCATAAGCAGCGGCCAGTGAATCCTGATAACCAGGGCTCGGTTGTACCTCCAATGCTTCTTTTGCCAGTTGTAGCGCTTTCAAACCATCGCACACATTGTCTGTTGGGCAACCGGACAAAATCCAGGAGAGTCGATTTTTTGCCTCAACTATGCCCTGATCGGCCGCTTTTTCGTACCATAAAGCGGCCTCAGACATATTCCGGGGGACGCCAATTCCTTGCCTGTACAGGTAACCGAGCGCATTCTGTGCTTCTGCATGCCCGCCCTCGGCTGCTTTGCGATAGTGGTTCCGCGCAGCTGTCAGATCCAGATTCGACCCTTTGCCGGTTTCGGATGCGATACCCAGCGGGTAATGCGCGGCCACCACGCCTGCATCTGCAGCCTGGGTGTAAAGCTCCATCGCAACTCGCAGATTCGTCTGCGTCCCCTGCCCGTTGAAATACAAGTTACCAAGCGGCAGGTAAGCAAGGCTATAGCGTTTTTCAGCCGCCGCCTCATACAAGCTGAAAGCTCTGACGTAATTCTGATCTATTCCAAGGCCCTGGACATACAGATTAGCCAGATTGACCTGGCTGGCAGCATAATCAAGGGCAACCCCCTGTTGATAATACTCTGCTGCCTGTCGGTAGTCCTGATCAACCTGCTCTGAAAGCAAGCCCATATGATTCAGCGCCAGTTTGTTTTCCGGCTCCCACTTGAGTACCTGATATAGATCCTGTCGCGCAAGTCCATTGGCATCCAGCAAGCTGTACGCAATGCCACGATTTGAATAGGCGACAATGGCTTCTTCCGGCGTAAGCTCGCCAGCGTCGATAGCCTCAGAGAGCATTTGCACGACTTCGCGAAAACGGCCCTCTTTCGCAGCTTTTTGCACGGTTCCGAAATCTACAGCAACGCTCGAAAAAGTGAGGCTGAGCAACGCAACCGACAGGGTCCAACGGAATTCGCCTTGCACCTTATTCG
>JAPYTQ010000023.1:1823-78605 GCA_029941905.1 Pseudomonadales bacterium
CCCAGCACCTTATTCGCCCAGCACCTTATTCGCCCAGCACCTTATTCGCCCAGCACCTTATTCGCCCAGCAGTCTATTGCTCCAACACCGACCGTAATTCCAAAGCAACCTGGCTCAGCTTCTCCTGAATTGCACGGGTGTTTGTCGGCCCCATTCGAATCATTTGTTTCTGGACTGAACTCAATGCCTCCAGTCGCTTATCTTCAAACTCGTACATGACAACTGGCCTGACGAGTCGTACCGGTTCTGTCATGAGTGGTGTTTCCAACAGGCGCCCTATCGCCTTAAATATCGCATCGTCGAATTTTACATTGGAGTAACCGAGCTCGTCGTAAGCCTCCTGGAACAATGGTCGCAACAAAACGTAAAATTCAACGGCCCGTCGTGTGTCAAGCGATACGAGGACTGTCGTCACCTGGTTATAGCGATTATAGGTTGCATCATCCAGCACGTAGAGTTTTTCTGATACGGGCGTTGCTGAGAAAGACCCACGGGGGGCCAGGACCGACACCGGTTGCCGCGCAATGCTTCCGTTAGCGACATTGTCAACAAATACGACGATTTTCCTGACCAGTTCATTCGGCGCCAACCACGCGTGAATACCTTCATTGCGGGTCAAGCTGACAGCCCCGTCCCTCAGCAGTTGATCACTGTCATCTAAAAGCGGTAAGACAAATGTGGGTTTAGGTGGTTCTGGTTCGGGTATAGGTTCGAAAGACTCAATAACTTCTGGTTCAGGTACGACAGGAATTTCTACTATGGGTTCTTCGACGACAGGTTCAGGCTTAATCGCAAGGGGTTGAGTCACCACAGGTTTTTCCGGCTCCGATGCCGTGAAAAGGTAACCCAGATACCCGATTACCACTAGACCAACAACGGCCAGGGAAATAATTAACGGTTTGTTTTCAGACATGTAGATACCCAACATCCAGCTAGGACGTATTGTTAGAGATATCAGCCAACATCACAATAGCTGAACAATGCAATCCACTATTCTTCCATCTTCCACTCACAATACCCATATCGATACATCGCACCAGCTTTTGATTGTTTGCACCAACCAGCGAAGATAGTGCAACCCTAAGTCTAAGATTGTGACGCGTTGGGAAAATAGGATCGAATAATGTCAGATCAGGCGAGTCCCTGTCCAGAAAGTTATGTTTTTTGAATGCCTCATGCGACTACGATTTTGGCATCAGCCAGGGTATCAATCAGCAGCATGCCGGTGCTGCCTGGGTCAGGTCCGTAACACACTATCCCGTCCTCGTGGCCCAGCATACAAAATACACCGGTTTCTGACTTAATCAATCCGGTGACTGCATCTGCCATCTCAACAGTGCCGTAGGGAACATCCGCGGACGTGGTCGACAAGGCAAGTATGCGGCTTGCTCGCCAGATTTCCGGGCTATGCACATGAAATACACTATTGATGGAGTCATTGCATTGATAAATCGTGCCGTGGGTCATGGATTCAGAGGATGGAAGCACCCTTCCTCTTGAGTTGATTTTGTTGAGCTGGGACTGACAATCGACCACCTCGGCAAAGTCGTGGATAGACATTCGACCGATATGACCGGTCTGCGAGCCTGTAATGACAAAACCAGCACCGGTCCGCTGGCTTATGTTTCCGAACCCAAGCCCACCATATCGATTCGCATTTTCTCCGATGAGACCAAGGGGTAACAGAATCTCTCTCCATGCAATCAAGGCATTCACATCCAGCTGAGCGATATCGCATTCTTCGTGCTCCAGGATGAATTTGGTAACACCTTCCCTTTCCGTCATAACGATTCAGTCATGAGAAATCCGCAAACCACTACCCGGAACCCAGTTTTGACAGTTTGACTTCATCCGGATAATCAACAATTCCACGGTCGGTAATCAGCCCGGTCACCAGGGACGCTGGAGTGATATCAAACGCCGGATTAAATGTCTTTACTCCGCTCAAGGTTACCTGTTGCTTACCCAGGTACCGTAATTCGCTGGCGTCTCGCTCTTCAATAACGATCTCGTCTCCGGTGTGTGTATCCCGGTCGATGGTCGACATGGGGCAAGCCACATAAAACGGGATTGAGAAGTAGCTGCTCAGAATAGCCAGGTTTAACGTGCCAATCTTATTGGCAACGTCTCCGTTTGCCGCGACGCGGTCAGCACCCACTATCACTGCATCGATTCGCCCCAACGACATGACGTATGCTGCCATATTGTCGCTGATTAACGTATTGGGCACCCCATTCCGGGTTAACTCGTAAGTTGTCAGGCGTGCGCCCTGTAACAAAGGTCGTGTTTCATCCACATAGACATGAACCTTCATTCCACACTGATGGGCCAGATAGATAGGCGCAAGAGCAGTCCCCAGTTCAGACACAGCCAGGGCACCTGCATTGCAATGGGTCAACAAACGAGAATGCTGTTTGACAATAGGGAGCCCGATTTCGCCAATCTTTCGGCAAGCCCGGATATCTTCATCGTGGATTAGCTTCGCTTCGGTTTCCAGCAAACTGACATCGACCGTTGCCTGATTCAGGTGTCGTGCCTGCTCCATGACCCTGTTGATTGCCCATGTCAGGTTCACGGCGGTCGGTCTGGCTGAAATTAAAAGCCGAGCCCTCTGTTCCATTGTTTCGACGGAAACCAGTCCGCGCAGTCCGACGACCAGACCATAGGCCGCAGCCACTCCAATAGCAGGTGCACCGCGGACCCGCAGGGTTTGAATAGACTCAAAGACTGTTTCTATATCACAACATTGGACAATATGCTCATCAAGAGGCAATCGCGTCTGGTCAAGCAAGTACAGGACACCATCATCCCAACGCACTGTTTTAGGCAGTGCGCTCGTAAGTGTAGTGTCTGGTATAGATGGCACTTTAAGTGGCCCTCACTTTTTGTCACAGGAAGTGTCACAGCAAGGCCTACTCTTTTCAAGGAAAGTCGCAGGCAATGTAGGTACCTTGTCAAGAAATACAACGCGGCTGTGGCGAATTTGAGGGCCACCCTTCGGGCAAGCCGCTAAATGGCCAGCTGCGTTGTTGCACTTGCTCGACTTATGCCCAATAGGTCTTCGCAAGCGCGCCTACCATCTGACCATTTAGCGACTTGCTTAAAGTGCTATCTATACCGGATACTACACTTGCATCCTGTACAGGTGGCACTCCACTAGGCTCTCAAGCTGGCGATCATTTCCTGCCGGGTTTCGCTGTCAACAAAATGGAACCCACCGTCAATACGCTGGGTAATATCGCCATAACGGCTCTTAATCTCGGCCACCAGGCTGCCTGGTTCACCCATCACACCAAATATGTTTAACATTTCATCGGTGATAAGCTCGCCCATTTCCTGCCATTTGCCCTGCTTCGACATGCCATTGAGATCTGACTGTAAATCTCCCCAGCCGTGTACCCCTAGCACCTGTTTATATGCCGGTGTTGAACCATAAAAGGCAATCCTGTTTTTGGTGGCAGTTTTATTCGCTTCGAAGGTTTCTTCGTCCTTGCCTGAAATCAGGAAGGGCGTATAGGAAATTTCGAATTCATCCAAGGATCGGCCGGATCGATTAAGACCTTCCTGCACTGCCGGTAAGGTCACTTCACGAATATACTTTTCATTGCTAAACGGATGGATTATCAACCCGTCAGCCACTTCACCGGCTACCCTGGTCATGATCGGACCAACCGCTGCGAGGATCACCTTTGGAGCACCATACTCTTTGTTTTCTGGTGTAAAAGCCGGAGTCATCAATGTGTGATTGTAGTACTCACCCTCAAAACGGAGAGGTTCTCCCTCATACCAGTTTGCCCAAATCGCGCGCATTGCCATAATCAGTTCTTTCATCTGCTTGGCAGGTGCACCCCAGGGCATGCTGAACCGTTTGGTGATATGCGGTCTAATCTGGGAGCCCAGTCCCATGGTGAACCGACCCCTGGAATAGGCATTGAGATCATGCCCCAGGTTCGCCAGGACCATCGGGCTACGGGCAAAAGCAACCGCTATGCCTGTCTGTAATTCTATTTTCTCACTGTGTTCTGCGGCTAACATCAGTGGAAAAAACGGATCGTGGTTCATTTCCGCTGTGCCTGTACCGTCATAGCCATCGGCTTCGAGCTTTTTAATTTGCTCCGGGATCTTGTGCCAGTCAGGTGTTAAATGAGAATCAACTTTCATGTGGTGCTCCTATTCTTAATAATTTCTTCAGGTTCCGTATCGTCGACTTCGCCAACAAATTCAACATGTCGCATGAGAACGTACTGATAAGCTTCAATCAGCGCATTCCAACTCGCCTTGATAATATCGACATTGACGCCGATAGTGCCAAAAATCTCTCCCTCGAAACTGTGCTCAAGATACACCCGCACCTTGGCTGCAGTTTCCTGGCTACTGTTAATCACCCGTACACTATAATCAGTCAGGTGCAGATCCTCCAATACTGGAAACTGGGTGACGAGGGCTTGTTGGAGGGCTTTGTTTAGCGCGTCAACGGGGCCGTTGCCTTCTGCGGCCTGTAGCCGGATGTCGCCAAGTACCTCAACCTTAACCGATGCTTCGATGAGACCGTCAGTGTCCTTGTGCTCTTCGTTCGAAGGGCTATAGATTCGATAGTACAGTGGTTCGAACTGAGGTTGATACTTGCCGATGTGCTTTCTCACCACAAGATCGAAACTACCGTCCGCATTCTCGAATGAATATCCGGCATGCTCCTTCTGCTGCACCTCTTCGAGAATAGATTTTACCGCCGCAGAGTCATCCAGTTCAGCATAGCGATTGGCCAGTTTCGCCCGCAGGTTAGACCCGCCGGACAATTCGCTGATCAATATTTTACGAGAGTTGCCTATCAATTCCGGTTCGACATGTTCGTATGTGCTCGGATTTCGCTGTACCGCACTGACATGCACGCCTCCCTTGTGTGCAAAAGCCGACGGGCCAACAAAAGGCTGGCCTAACGGACCTGTTATGCCCAGGTACTCCCACACAGTTCTTGAAAGATTAGTCAGACCCCGCAGCTTGCCTTCCGGTAAACATTGATAACCAAGTTTCAATTCAAGATTACCGACAACTGATGTTAAATCAACATTTCCACATCGTTCGCCAATACCATTGATCGTGCCGTGTACCTGAATCACACCTTCTTCAATTGCTCTTAGTGTATTGGCGACGCCCAGTCCACCGTCATTGTGAACGTGGATTCCCAGTTTAATACCGGGTATTTCTTTTCTCGCTTCCCGAATTGCATTGGCAAGTTCGTGGGGCATTACGCCCCCGTTGGTGTCACACAGGATCACCCTTGAAGCACCGGCATCCACCGCCACCTGAATCGTTGCCAGGGCATAACCCGGATCGCTCCTGAAACCGTCGAAAAAATGTTCTGCATCATAAAACACGGGTTTGTCAGTAGCCTCGGACAAATGACCAATAGAACCTGCGATCATGTCGAGATTCTTATCGCCGCTTACTCTCAGTGCCTGTTCAACATGTAAATCCCACGACTTACCAAAAATGCAGGTGATATCAGCTTTGGCCGTGACCAGCTTCTGCAGGAAAAAGTCGTCGGAGGGTTTAACATCTGAACGGTGGGTAGAGCCAAAAGCGACGATCTTCGACGTCGTTAATGCCAGATCCCGGGCGCGGATAAAAAATTCGTCATCCTTGGGATTGGAACCTGGCCAGCCACCTTCGATGAAGTCGATCCCCATGGCATCCAGGGCTCGTGCGATATCCAGTTTGTCACCCAGGCTCAGGTTAATGCCCTCACCCTGATTACCATCCCTCAGGGTCGTGTCATAAATTTCTATTTTCTTCTTAGCCATTGCCTTCTCTGCCCGGGATCGGTTTGATACTACAGGTAGCCCAGACGCCTCGCTGTTGCATCAATCCTTTCTTTTTCCGAAAGCAAAGTGTCGAGGGGATCATAGGTCGCTGCCAAAAGTGCTTCACGTGCTGAATCTTTCATGGATATATCATAACTGTTGTTCGCGCAGATAACTTTCAAACTCTCAAGGTCGATGATTAAGTCGGCTTCCGCATCTAACTCGATCGATTCAACCAGCTTCTGCCGATCTTCCTGCCGCATTACAACACAAGGGATCCCAAGGGTCGTACAGTTACCATGAAAAATTTCTGCAAACGATTCGGCGATCACTGCCGAAATGCCAAATTTCTGCAGTGCCTGGGGTGCATGTTCACGGCTGGAACCGCAGCCAAAGTTGACATCTGATATCAGTACCTTCGCTCCCTTGTGCTGGGGCTGGTCCAGGACATGATTTTTAGAATTGCCCTCTGCATCGAATCTTACGTCGTAGAATAGCGATGGACCGAGTTCATCGAAGGTGACACATTTAAGAAATCGTGCTGGAATAATTCTATCCGTGTCGATATCGTTTCCCGGTACGTACACACCCTTACCGTTGATTTTTGATATTTTCATTGTCTTTACTCCAACCCAAACACGACTCGCGCGTCCGCAACTTCACCCTCAATCGCTGCTGCAGCAACCATCAGAGGGCTCATTAGTATTGTTCTCCCTGTTGGGGACCCTTGCCTGCCGATAAAATTCCGGTTGGAACTCGATGCGCAAACTTCATCACCCACCAGTTTGTCGGGATTCATTGCCAGACACATAGAACATCCCGGCTTGCGCCACTGGAATCCTGCCGCTTCGAATATTTTATCCAGACCAAGCGCCCGCGCAGCAACATCTACCTTCTCTGAACCCGGTACTGCAATGGCCTTTACATTCGACGCCACTTTCTTGCCTGCAAGAAACTTCGCAACAGCTTGAAAATCACTCAATCGACCATTGGTACAGCTGCCAATAAATGCAACATCGATACCCGTTCCCTTAATAGGTGTGTTGGGTGGCAACTGCATATATTCCAGTGCATCAGTAATCAGGCTCCTGTCCAGACCTTCAACTGCCTGTGGATCCGGGGTTACTTCGGTGATTGATATGGCCTGCGCTGGGGTAATACCCCAGGTAACGGTCGGCTCGATGTCACTTGCCTGAATCTCGACTTCATCATCATAAGTCGCATCGGCATCAGATGCACAGGACTGCCATTTATCAACCAGGGCATCAAATTCAGCCCCTTCCGGAATTCGTTCTTTGTCCTGCAGAAACTCGTATGTCGTCGCATCTGGATTAATGTACCCGCAACGCGCCCCGCCTTCGATGCTCATATTACAGACCGTCATTCGCTCTTCCATGGACATCGCTTCAATCACTGAACCGGCATACTCATAGGCAAAACCCACGCCGCCATTGACGCCCAGGATACGAATAATATACAGAATTACATCTTTTGCCGTAACGCCTGGACCGAGCTCTCCCTCGACGCGAATTCGTCGCACCTTCAGCGGATCCATCGCCAGAGTCTGGCTGGCCAGAACATCCCTGACCTGGCTGGTGCCAATTCCCAGGGAAATACAGCCAAATGCACCATGGGTAGATGTATGGCTGTCACCGCAACAAATGGTCAGTCCAGGTTGAGTCAGGCCCAATTCCGGCCCAACGACATGCACAATCCCCTGGGATCCGGATTCAGGTGCGAAAAACTCGATACCATGCTCCGCCGTCGCATCACTGAGTACCTGGATCATCTTTTCAGCCATATCATCAGCCAGTGGCCTGGTCTGATCATCTGTGGGGATAATATGGTCTACCGTGGCAAACGTTCGATTCGGGTACGCAACTCGCAAACCCTTGTCACGTAGCATGCCAAAGGCCTGGGGGCTGGTGACCTCGTGGATAAGGTGCAAGCCAATAAACAACTGGTACTGACCACTGTCGAGCTGACCCACGAGATGGTTATCCCACACTTTTTGAAAAAGATTCTTAGCCACGAAAAACTCCAGAAATCCATGCCGATAATGAAGGACGGCGAGTTTAACACGAAAAAAAGGACGCTTGATTCCAATTGGGAATCGTCGAAATTACCTCTACAGGCGCAGAACGGCAGGCTGTTGGACTTTTTGGAATCAGAGATTCCCTAGAATAATTTACGACGCGAGGCCTTCAGCACTTTACTCGTCACTTTTGAGTCCGGCATCACCTCGTAGAAAACGGCATCACTTTTGGATCGTGTCAATCGCTCGTTTTTCCACAACCCAATCTGGCCCTGGCGAATAACAAGGTCCCTCTCCTTACCATTAACATCCGGGAATTTGCCAACGAACATGGTTTGAAGGCTGCCGTCAAACTTCATTTCGTATTTTTTTAGTCGGATTTCAGATTTTAGTTTTTCGAATCCCGGATCCGCAAGCAATACGCCATTGACGTTGTAACGAACAAAAGCCTGGCCCTTCTCACCCTTGGTCTGTTCGCCCTCCGCAATCTTGAGGACTTCAACGTTATTAGCGTTATTCTTAAAGACCTCCCTTAAATTCCAAGAGCAGGAAGACAGACGATCAGCTTCACCTATCGCCGGTGAAATCATAATGGGTCTGTTTTCGTCGAAAAGAAACAGAGCCTTGTCGTCGCAATAGGAGATGCCAATACCAATCTCCAGCGTCGGCAAGCCGGTTTGTTTGGAATGGCTGTTCTTCGAGTAAACGATTGACACTATGTCTCTGGCGATACCACAAGCTCGGGCTACCGAGTACCATTGCTCCGGTTCATTATTCTTCTCATCAATATTGAGAATGATTGCATCTCCCTCAATAAAAACCTTCGACGCACCGTACTTTTCTAACAACTCGTTTATGGGGTTAAAAAACCTCAGGCTGAAATAGGATGCAGGGTTCAGTCCCTGCCTGACAAGTTCACCTATCACCTTGGTAGAGCCCCTGACATCTGCCTTGATGATGGTATGTTTGATGACCTCTTGTTCTTCGGCGTTTAAATCCATACTGTCACCAGGACCAGTCAATTCATACAGTTTGCCACCTGCCCTGGCCAGTTGGATTTCCTCCGGGTCAGAGATGATATTGATTCGATTCAGCGCCCTATGACCAAACCTAAAAGACTTGATATGCAAACGGTATCGGCTCAGATCGACCAGCAACTGGAGGAACTTACTGTCTGATTCTTCAACAAATTGTTTGTTTAGTTCTTTTGCCAACCTGTCGAGACGTTTGATCAGTTTTTCTGCACCGCTTTTTGATCGGTCAATTCTGCCAAGTATCTTTCTGGTATCATTCCCAGCGACAAAGGCACAGGCTGATCGTAGATCGATTATTCTTTCATCAGCGGTCGACCAGTTTCCTTTTAACAAATATCCGGCCATCGTTTCTTTCAATTCACTGTCCGTGATAAGTTTCTTGCGAACTTCTCTTAAGCTCTGCTGCAACTTGTTCACAGCAAACTTCAGCCTTAAACGGCGAAATAGCCCAAGGTGATTTTCAGCATTAGAAAGTAACTTTTCATGGGCAGTTCGACCAAACAGCAGACGTAAATGACTGGGCTGCTCCAGCCAGCATAGCTCTTCAACAATCCTCTTATTCTGGTTTTCGCTGGGACCCAGTATATTCTGCGACAGGAAGAGCCCTCGAAATGTGTCATACACTTCTGAAGCGGGGAAGCCTTTTGGGTTGCGAGTTTTCAAAGCCGTCACGTTCAATTCTGAAATCTGTTTTTGTATCAGAAGTTCGAACGTGCTGTTGAACTCGTTAAACCCTTCGCCGCCTTTTGGCCACAGGGCATAAGAATCCACCAACAACATCAGGTCCTGGGGATTAGCCGCTGCCAGCATTGGGTTGAACATTACTTTGAGCAGGTCTGCACCTTCATCACCTAATAACAGGCGACGCACATCCTTTAACCTGTTGCTCTCTTCCTTGCGCAATGGATCCAGTACTGCCCGGTTGGCCAGGAACAGAAATTCACCGTAGTGCTTTCGCAACCAGGAAAATCTTTCCTTCGAGGGTAGAAGATTGCGAGAGCCAGAGAATTGTTGTTGGGCGACACTCTCTTCCAACTGGCTCACTACCTCGTCCAGTTGCTTTCGAACTTCAAGGAGTACGAACTTAATAATGCCGAACTGGAGAAACTGGATTTCATCGGCCCCCAGGTCTTTTTTCGCCCGATGAAGCATCGTCTTCACCATATCGGCATATGCTTCACGGAACACCGCTGAGTTGGATGGTCTGGGTCGTGTTTCGGCAACGACCTGCCTTACAACCTCTTCGCTAGTTTCTTGTGCCCTGGTCACAAAAGTACTACTCAGATAGACATCAACATGATAGTTGTCAATACCACGTCGAAGCTGGCTACAATCCAATGATAGGGGTTCGATGTCCCGAATTTGGCCGATTATGCCCTTTCTTGAAAAGATGTAATCAGTCATGTAGTAGAGTTCCTTGCCCTGTTCCAGTCATAGACTCGCCTGATCGCCCGCGGTTAGGCGCCTAACCTGATTGGCTGCCGCTTCCTGCCCCACTCACCGGGCAAATTTTCAAATACGCCGTTGATCACCATGTTGCAGTATTTACAACAGCCTTGATCCGTCGAGGTATCTATCGCAACACCCCACTTTCCCAACTGATACCAGTCACGTTCAATCAACAGTGCTTCGCAATTGCTGCAGAACGTCGAACCGCCATCAACATCATGTACATTACCCGTATAAACATACTTTAGCCCATTAACTCTGGCAACGTGCCTGCTCTCACTCAGCGTCGTGGCCGGGGTGCTGGTTTTGTCCAGCATGCGATAATCGGGATGAAAAGCCGAGAAGTGTAATGGGATATCCAAACCGAGATTATCGGCAATCCAACGCGTCATTTGATCAATTTCCGCCATGGAGTCATTTTCACCCGGAATCAGCAAAGTTGTCAGCTCGAACCAGACAGACGTCTCGTGTTTTAGATACAAAAGGGTATCCAGTACATCATTCAGGTGGCCTCCGCAGATTTTGTGGTAGAAATTCTCGCTGAACGCCTTGAGATCAACATTCGCTGCGTCCATATGGCGAAAAAACTCCCTTCGCGGGTCCGGGCAAATATAGCCAGCAGTCACGGCTACCGAGTTAATTCCAGCTTCCTTGGCAGCAATAGCGACATCGATCGCATACTCGTGAAAGATCACCGGATCGTTATAGGTAAAGGCGATGCTCCGGCAACCGGTCTCTTTCGCGGCTTGTGCAAGTAATTCCGGCGACGCGGCGTCGGCCAGGGTATCCATTTCGCGCGATTTGCTAATGTCCCAGTTCTGGCAGAATTTGCAGGCCAGGTTGCAACCCGCGGTACCAAAAGACAGCACAGGTGTTCCCGGCAAGAAATGGTTTAGTGGCTTTTTTTCAATGGGATCCACACAAAAACCGCTAGAGCGACCATAGGTCGTGAGTTTGATTTCACCATCCAGGCACTGACGGACAAAACACAACCCCCGTTGACCTTCCCGAAGTTTGCACAAACGCGGACACAGATCACACTGGATTCTGTCATCTTCGAGCCTGTGCCAAAACCGAGTGCTTTTGACCTGGTCTGTTGAAGTGTTGATTGACGACACGCGACTTTTAAATCTCACTCAAGTCATTAGAATGGGCATTATCGCACAAATAGTGGAAATTCCGCCCAGGTCACGATGAATAACATCCGCCAAGCCGCAGTCTCTGGCAGCTTCTATCCATCAGACCCGAATCTGCTGCAATCTTCTATCGAACAGCTGCTGGCCGAAATTGACAACCCGGCAGATAACCCGGTGCAAAAAGCACTTATCGTTCCCCACGCAGGATATGTCTACTCCGGTCCCATCGCTGCCAGTATCTACGCAGGACTTACTTCAGTTAGGTCACAAATAAAACGTGTGGTTTTGCTAGGGCCTTCACATCATGTTGGTTTCAAAGGCATCGCGGCCTGTTCCTCAGACGGATACCAGACGCCGCTGGGACTGGTCGACATTGATCAGACAGCCGTCGATGCCATCATTGACCTACCCAATGTTGCTTATCTGGATGAGGCACATTTAAATGAACACAGCCTTGAAGTGCATCTACCATTTCTGCAAATAGTCCTCGACCGTTTCGAATTGGTTCCCCTGGTCGTCGGGGATGCCACCAAGCAGGATGTTGCCCGGGTATTGGAAAAACTCTGGGGCGGACCAGAGACACTGATCGTGATTAGTTCTGATTTAAGCCATTTCCACACCTATGCTGAGGCTCAACAGCTTGACAGCACCACAGCGGATAAGATTCTTAATCTACAAAGCAATTTAACCGGTAGCGAAGCTTGTGGTTGTCGTCCCATCAACGGACTGCTTTACCTTGCCGAGCAACGTGGATTCGGCATTCGTCAAATTGACGTTCGAAATTCTGGCGATACGGCCGGATCCCACGACAGGGTCGTTGGCTATGGTGCCTTCTCGCTGACACAGGAACCTTTGACAGGGGAAGCCATGGTGAGACAGGAACCGAAGGAAGACGCTATTGAAAAACAGCGGTTCTCTAATGACCTGCGTGCGCGAATACTTAAGATAGCGCGGCAGGCAATTCTCCACTCTCTACAGGGAAAGGGCAATTTCCAGCTTAACCTTGATCTTTTTCCTGACCCGTTGAAAGTCGATGGCGCTTCATTTATCACTCTCAATCTACAGGGTCACCTGCGCGGTTGTATTGGCAGCCTGGAAGCACATCGCTCACTGATCCTCGACATTGCCAACAATGCACAGGCAGCTGCATTCAAAGATCCGCGATTCAAACCATTGTCTCTGCAGGAATATCACGCAATGGAGCTACATGTCTCCATCTTGAGCCCTCCGGAGTTACTGCCTGTGAACTCCAGGGAAGAATTGCTGGCGATTATCCGCCCGGGAAAGGATGGGATCATCATAGAAGAATCCGGCAGACGAGCCACCTATCTACCCTCCGTGTGGGATCAGTTACCGGATCCTGACCGCTTCATTTCGGAACTCCGCAGCAAAGCGGGCCTCGACGCCAGTCAATGGGGACGTTGCCAGGTGTTCAGGTACACCACCGAGGAATTCATGTAACGAGGGGAACAAGCCTTTTTATGTTCGCGCCTGCTTGTCGAGTCGTTTCTCGACCAGCCTTTGCACCCGGGCATGCATATTGGCAGTTAATGGCCAGGTTGCGCACAGGTACAACGCGACGACAAAAACAGCAGTGGGGACTACCGCGTAGAGTATACCTAACCACCTCAGCTCATCAGGACCATTGACGGATCCGCTGGCCGCAGAAAACCCCACCAGGGACAGGATGGGTAAACTCAAGCCCCCAAAGGAAGCAGCACACTTGGTAACAAACCCCAGGATAGAAAAATAGCTCGCCGGGCGTGCATGGCCAGAGCGCACCGTGTCTAAATCTACCACATCGGCGAGCATGGCTCTGGGAAGGTAGGCAAAAGCGCCAAAACAAAAACCTTTAAGTGCAAACAGCACATAAAATTCCGTCACCTGACCATAGTCCAGGCTGAAACAACCCAATGAAACTGCACCGACAAAAATCATCGCACCCGCAAGGGATATGTGTTTACCAAACTTTCGAGCGATAAGGTCCCATACCGGTATGGCAGCCAGACCCACACCAAAATAGATGACATACAACCTGCCAATGCCCTCGGCACCGATGTAATCCTGGATAAAAAATAGTGACAGGGTATTGCGAAAGTTCTCACCGCCAGCGATCAGGAATTCGATGGCCAATAACCGTGAGAATAACTTGTTCTTGTACATCATTCCCAACGATTCCTTTAAGCTGGTTTTCGGTACCGACACAACAGGTACTTCAGGCACTCGCCAGACCACGAGGAAAGCAGTGAGGGGCAGGATCGTTACAATCACAATAGAAAAGTTACTAAGAACGAAGCTCGCGGAAATGTCATTCCACAATTCCTGGGACAACAGCACGATAAATGATGCTGTCATCAACCCAACCATCACATATTTTTCCCGTGCGGACTGAATCAACGTCCGGGTATGGTACTGCGCTGACAATTCCAGACCCCAGGCAGCGTAAGGGAGACCGAATATTGTTGTTGAGGCCCGCAACATGATAAAAAAGACGCCAAGGTATACTACTGTTACGCCAATACTGGGATTGAGTAGCATCCACACAGCGAACATGTAAATTGGAACGCCCACAACCATCCAGGGACGTCGTTTACCCCAGCGAGTCTGGGTTTTGTCGCTAAAGAAACCCATCACCGGGTCAGATAAAGCATCGAAGATCGCAGCGGAGAAAATAACCCAGCCTATCAGAGACAGGCTGATGCCCATTTCTGTGCTGTATAGCCTGGGTATCCAGACACCAATCGGATAGCCAAGAATCGCCAGGGGAAGACTGACGGATCCGTAGATCCAGACCGTCGATCTCGAGATATCCAGTGCCCCGGAAGACCCATCGCGTGCTTTAACCATCATTGCACCATCTGATTATCAGGGTTTAACAATACGAGAATTGATACGACACGCATTCAACTATAAGAAGAGTAAATAGCTAAGCATAAGTTACAGAAAAGGGTCAACTGGAATAATGTCTTTCTTCTGCCCTATCCAGGCACCTTAACAGCCTCGACAGCCTTGACAGCCTGATACGGTGCTACCATAGTTCGGTTTTGTAATATTTAAACCTTACAGGGGTGTGACAATGAGTGAGTCAGCAACGACATCGGATAATCAGGCAGAGATCAATCAGGAGATGCAAATCATCCTGGACAGGCAGAAAAAAGCCTACTTACGGGAAGGCGCAGTAACGGCAGAGACTCGCATTGATCGCATAGACCGGACGATTGAGCTACTCCAAAAATATGGCACAAAACTTTGCGATGCCATGGCAGCTGATTTCGGGCACCGGTCGATTCAACAGTCAAAGATGACAGATATTGACGGATCCATCGGTCCGCTGAAAGATGCCAAAAAGCATCTGCGTCAGTGGATGCATCCGCAAAAACGCAAAGCCATGTTCCCTCTGGGTATTTTCGGTGCGCGAGCCAGGGTTGAATACCAGCCTCTCGGGGTAATTGGCTGTATCTCACCCTGGAACTTTCCGGTGCAACTCACTTTTGGACCCCTGGCTGGTGTGTTCTCCGCTGGCAATAGAACAATGATCAAGCCCTCGGAATTCACTCCTGCAACATCCGAGTTAATGAAAGAGATGTTTGCTGAAAGTTTTGATCTCGAAGAAGTGGCCGTGTTAACCGGAGGACCTGAAGTCGGTAGCGCCTTTAGCAGCCTCCCCTTCGATCATCTGCTGTTTACCGGAGCGACGTCCATCGCAAAACATGTTATGCGGGCTGCTGCAGAAAACCTCGTACCGGTGACCCTGGAATTAGGTGGAAAGTCACCGGTGGTTATTGGTAAGAGCGCCGATATCGAAATGACTGCGGCCAATGTAATGACTGGTAAAACCATGAACGCAGGGCAGATTTGTCTTGCACCGGATTATGTGTTTGTACCTGAAGATAAAGCTGAAGATTTTATCAAGGCGGCAAAAGCCTCCGTTGCAAAAATGTACCCCAACCTGAAGGACAACCCTGATTACACGTCCGTGATCAATGAACGACATTTCGACCGGATTTCAAGCTATATCGAAGATGCTCGCGAGAAAGGCGGAGAGGTGATTGAAATCAATCCTGCGGAGGAGGATTTCAGCCAGCAAGAACACCATCGCATTCCACCAACACTCATCATCAACCCAACGGAAGATATGAAAGTAATGCAGGAGGAGATCTTCGGGCCGGTGTTACCCATTAAGAAGTATTCTGATATCAACGAGACCCTGGACTACATTAATGATCATCCTCGACCGCTGGGGCTTTATTACTTTGGGCAGGACAATGATGAACAAAGAAAGGTACTCACCCATACAACATCAGGCGGTGTGACGGTTAACGATGTGGTGATGCATGTTGCCCAGGAGGACCTGCCCTTCGGTGGTGTCGGACCCAGCGGTATGGGTTCCTATCATGGTCATGATGGTTTTAAAAACTTCAGTCATGCCAAGGCTGTGTTTACCCAGTCAAAGACCGTATCGAAACTGGCAGCAGCTATGCGGCCGCCCTATAAAAAGGCTTCGTAGAAAAGCTTGCTCTACCAGTCCTAGTGTAGTGTCCTAGCTGTTCCCTGGCATCAATATAGATACAGAATTGTCGTGGGCATTAAAGAGATACAGACCGCTGCCATTACCGCGCACATTCAAGAGTGCCATGTCGCCATTTTTCGAATAGTTCAGCACGTCGACCCGGCCACCATTGAAGGCGTTCGCCAGACCTCTCAGCCGCGGCACCTCGACATGCTTGGAGAAAAAATGTGGTTTGTTTGACCCGTCCAGATGAACACCAACAATGTCGCGGCCCGATGAAAAAATCAGGTCATCTGCGCTGATGTCGATCTTGGGGTGTTGATACAAAACCCTGGTTTCCCCGGTTTGCACATCCAGGTAGCTGAGTCCATTGGTACCATGTTCCGGCTTGGTGAAATAAAACACACCCTTGTTGGCGGAATCAAAACCAACAATGGGGTTCTTGTCTATTTGTTGCTTGCGAGAGACATCCGTCGGGAAACTCCCCACTTCAACCCAGTCCTGCCTCTCACGGTCCAGATGGGAGATATTCAAAAAACCCTTGCGGTCAATTGAATAAGCCAGTCGCAGCACACTGGCATTATCTGCTACAAACCCACCAGAGGTGTAAGGGCTGTTAAATTTATCCTGCAATCTACTGTCAAGTACACTCGAACCGGTGTCTTGTTTGTATCGCTTGTAGATATCAAGTGAATAGGCAATGGGGTTGCTCAGGGCCAGGCGACGGTTTCGAATATCACTGCGAATCACCCAGATGCGTTCATCGTCTACTGAATTGGAATCGAGAAAGTCGTAGTTTGCTTTATCACCTGCTGAAAACCCCGCCACGGCGAATTTCAGTGTGTTACCAATATTTAACGCGAACAATTCACCCTTCAGTACCGGGTAATCAACGAGTGCATTTTTTATGGCCATGTTAACGACGACGCGTTCGTTATTCGCCCACCAGAATCCGAGGATATCCTGGTTACGATTGGTACCGAACGCGCTGACAACCTGCATGGTCTCAATATTAAATATTAACAGGTTAATCTGTTTGTCTACTTCTGCTGTGAGGGCAAAATGCTTCCCGTCCGGTGATAACAACGCTTCGTTATAGGCATCACGCTCACCTGGATTGTCGTCTTTAATTCCAGCATTGGCACCAACGACAAACATCATTGATGCGCTTAAGACAAAAGCCTGGCACCATCTTATTCCGATTTGAACCTGCGAATTTCTCATATTTGCCTCATTAACTTCTTCTTCCTTCCCCCTTAGACGCAGGAAGCTGAGACATAGTTTGAATAACAGGCAAATTTTTTTCAGGCAGACTCGATGAGCCGAGACTCATTCGGGACAAGACGATGCAATTTGTTCTTCTGGTGTTTAACGACCAGTAAATTCAGGCTTGCGGCGCTCAAGGAATGCCTTAACACCTTCTTCGAAATCTTCACTGGCGAACATTCCACTCAGGTGCACCATCAAATGATCCACAGAAGTATTGTAAGATTCTTCGAGACCCATTCTCATCATACGCTTGGTCGTCTGGACAGCCAGCGGGGCGTTATCTGCAATATCAGTCGCCCATTCCATGGCTGTTTCCATCAGCTTGTCATCTGCAACAACGGTGTTGACCAACCCAATTTCCTGGCACTCCTGGGCAGCGACGACCCGACCCCGGTAATACAACTCAGATGCCTTGGCCCATCCTATCAGGCGAGGTAACAGCCAGGTACCGCCACTCTCCGGTACCACATTTCGTTTCGCTGTGACTGCTGCCATCTTCGCGGACTCAGCCGCAATTCTGATATCACAAAGCAGGGCGATGTCCATTCCGTAACCTGCGGCTGCGCCATTCAACGCACAAACAATCGGCGTATCAATACTCCACATAACTGTGATCGGCGCATCACGCAAATCGAATAACTGTCGTGGGCGATTACTGCCCTTGCTGTCACCGCTGCCGATGCCACCTTCTCCAACAGCAACCAAATCGAGCCCCGCGCAAAATCCACGGCCCGCACCCGTTAGAATGATGCAGCGAATTTCGGGATCCTTATCGGCTTCAACCATCTTTGCAGACAGCTCCTGGAGCATATCGCGGCTGATGGCATTGAGTCGTTCGGGACGATTCAGGGTCATGATTGCAATCTTGTCTTTCTGTTCTACGAGCAATTCCTCGGTGGTGGATTCACTTAGTGCCATTTTTTTGTCCTTGGTTGGTAATTTCAGTTACATCGTTCCTGTGTCTGATAGAAACTCTACGACATCTTTGACCACAGGGCTACTCCGACGATGCAATTGTGTAAAGCTCAATAGAATACCAATATGATCGGTGTTTGCGTATACCTCTCGCTTCGCATCCCCTCCGGCAGCCTGGATCTTCTCCATCAGGCTCCTGGAATGCCCGCGCCTGACTCGCATGTCTTCGTGACCGTGCAGTAGATACATGGGCGGCGCATTCGCGGAAACATAGTTCACCGGCTGGGACTCCGCGTAGCGTTCCTCGGGTGAAAACAAATCCCAATGGTCATCCTCGGTAAACGGGAAAAAGTCATAGGGACCCGCCAGTCCGATAAAGCCATGAATAGGTCGCGTACTCTCAGACCCGCATTGCAATAGACTATCATTCAGACAAATGAGTGCACCTAACTGAGCACCTGCTGAATGCCCCATCAGATAAAGTTTTTGAGTTTTGGGCAAATTCTCCAGTGCCCATTTTGTGGCATTTACTGCGTCTTCCTGGATCGTACTAAAACGAACCTCGGGATACAGTCGATAATCTGGAATGATCACGTTAAAACCGTTGCAGGCCAGTGTATCTGCGACGAAACGATAATCTGCCTTTTCGCCGCTGCGCCAGTTTCCACCATAAAAGAACAGCACCGTGGGCCGGTCCGGATTCCCCTGTGCAAGATAATAGTCCAGCCTGTTTCTGACTTCATCCCCGTAGTCTATATTTCGGCGCAGTTGATAATCACCACGCCTGGCGAGGGTATTGACTATCCTCAATCCAAGATTCCGGTACAGGGTTCCGGTGACTTCTTTAATTTTCAATGGTTTGTAACTTTAAATTCAAGTAGTATTGCGCCGCGTTCGTGTAACAACAAAGCTTGCAGGCCCAGACGTTACCCAGCCTTCCGCAAAATCACAAGCACGAATTCGAAACGGATGTCCTCAAGTCTACCGATCCATAAGCCAGGATTGGTGTAGCAATAAAACCAGTTAACCCAATATCTACGATTGAGATTTTACTCGTCTTGAAGTTAAGAGATTTACTTACGCTATTTGTTCTGCTCAGTTTCTATTGCCAGACCCTGAACGCTAAAACCTATTCGATGTCTCCGGTAAAAATCACCCGGGCGGATACTGCGGAAATAAAAATCGTCCTCGACGGCAAACTGGAAGAGTCTATCTGGCGAAACCTGCCTGCCCAGGACGACATGGTGGTTGTGCAACCTGATACGCTGGAAGATGCACCACTTGAGACAAGGAGCTACTTTTTTTATACCGACAAAGGGCTTTACGTTGGCGTCTGGAATGAACAGGACCCTGACCTGTTGATTTCCCGACTCAGTTCCAGAGACAAATTCATATCCCGGGATAGTATTTCCATTACTATCGATCCCAGTGGGCAGGGTTTGTACGGCTACTGGTTCTCAGTGAGTTTAGGTGGCACGCTCGGTGATGGCACGGTCATTCCGGAACGACAATACTCAAACCAGTGGGATGGCCCATGGCAAGGTGCGTCGGCGGAGCATGAAGAGGGCTGGTCAGCAGAGTTTTTTATCCCCTGGTCGATGATGACCATGCCGAACGCCAGCAACAATACCCGAACCATGGGTTACAGCATTTCAAGATCCGTGGCTTACAAAAATGAGCGCTGGGCCTTTCCCCCATTGCCAAGAACAGAGAAGGTGTTTCTGTCGAAATTACCAAAAATCCAACTGGATTCCATCAATCCCAAGCAGCAGTTTACTTTTTATCCTTATGCTTCTTCCAGTTACAACAATGTGAGCGAGGATGACCCGGGAAATTTCAAGGCAGGATTCGATGTGTTCTGGCGCCCAAACACCAACACACAATTAACAGCAACGGTTAATCCTGATTTCGGCAACGTGGAGTCCGACAATGTGGTTGTCAATCTCTCCTCGTTTGAAACCTTCTTTCCCGAGAAACGTGCCTTTTTTCTCGAGGGCCAGGAGATCTTTGTCACCACACCCCGCGCCAATGGCCGTCACGGTGTTCCCACCACCATCGTCAATACGCGCCGCATTGGCAGTCGGCCCAAGAGCACCGATATTCCTGGGTTCGAACTTCCGGCTATCGAAGCAAACCAGCCCTCGGAACTCTACGGCGCGGGTAAAGTGACCGGACAACAGGGCGATTTGCGATACGGCGTATTGGCCGCGTTCGAAGATGATACAGAGTTGAACGGCAAGCTGGATGGTGCTGACTTCTCTACGGTTCAGGACGGTCGGAACTTTGCCGTTGCGCGATTTCTCTATGAGGATACCAGCCGTGGTTCACGACATTCAGTTGGCTGGATTTCAACGCTGGTGGCGCATCCCGAGGAAGATGCAGTGGTACACGGAGTAGACGCTCATTACCTTTCCCGGGATGGCCGCTGGAACACCGACGCCCAGATGATGTTCTCAAATGTTGACGGCGCTACGGGCAATGGCGCGTTCGTGGATCTGAGCTATACACCAAAGAGAGGGACCACCCACGATTTCTCTTTTGACTACTTTGATGATGAACTGGACATCAACGATTTCGGGTTCCTGAGAAGAAACGATAAGATAAGCGCCAGATATCGCTACAATCTGAACGAGAGCAACCTGAAGAAGCTAAAATCCAGGTATACAGGGATAGGGGTAGGCTACGCCCGGAACAGCGAAGGCAAGATGATCGGAGGTGGTTTATCTTTCAACCAGGATCTGGAATTCAGCGACAATTCCACTTTGTTTTACAGACTCAACTATTCTCCGGGACGCGTCGAGGACAGGGACAGTCTTGGCAATGGCAATTACCGCATTCAAAGACGCTGGAATCCGGGGATTAAGTACAGAACCGATCAATCCCGCAACCTGAGCCTGGGAGCCGGTATTTTTTACTCCGATGAAGATATCCGGGGCGGCAGAACATTCGAGTATGAACTGGAGGCCGCCTGGCGCCCAACAGATCGTTTCTCGTTACTTGCGAGCGTCTCTTATGCCGATAAGAAGGGCTGGTTACTACACGACTCCGACCGCGACTTTACCGCCTTCAATGCTGACGTCTGGCGACCAAAAATCGAAATGAATGTCTTCTTCTCAGCGAAGCAGCAATTCAGGGTCACGGCACAATGGGCCGGCATTAAAGCAGAGGAAGATGGCCGCTGGGAGGTCCCTATCGGCGATGGATCACTGGATCCAATTCTAATTGGCCCAGGCGACAGCCCACGTGATTTTTCCATCAGCCGGTTGACTTTTCAGGCGCGATACCGCTGGGAAATTGCTCCCCTATCAGATCTTTTTGTGGTTTACACCCGTGGTTCCAATCTCTCGAGTATGCCGGAAGAGGATTTTGGTGATCTCTTCTCCCGTGCATGGACCGACAGGGTCGTCGACGTGTTTATCATCAAACTACGCTACCGCCTCGGTGGTTAGCCATTGACTGCTGATGGTTGATACTTCCCTATGGGTCTTCGGCTACGGTTCTCTTATCTGGCGTGCTGATTTTCCCTTCAGTAATAAACGACCAGCCTGTATCAAAGGCTGGGCACGCAGATTCTGGCAAGGATCGACAGACCACAGGGGCGTACCAGGTGCACCTGGAAGAGTAGTCACCCTGATCGAATCGACCGATGAGATCTGTTGGGGCATGGCTTACGAACTACGGACTGATTCACAACAATCTGTCATGGCCGCCCTGGATCATCGTGAGAAAGGCGGCTACGAGCAACTGACACTCCCCTTGTTTTTTCAAGACGGGCCAAGTATTCATGGTACCACCTACCATGCTGGTCGGGGAAACCCTGACTATCTGGGTGAGGCTGATGTTACCGGCATCGCCCGGCAAATACTTGATGCAACCGGTCCGAGCGGCTCGAACCTGGAATACCTGTACAATCTGGAAGCTGCATTGAGGGAATTCCCCTCACAAGATCCGCACGTGACAAGTATTGCCAACAAGGCACGTAATTTACAACAGCGCAGTCTCTTGTAAAAAGGCCAAGTAAATCCAAGTCGGGTAAAGCCAAATTGCAATCCTGCCATGAACCCCTTACATTGCACCTACGCAACTCCTATAAGAATATCCAAGAATAACGCTATGAAAACCATCGACTCCATTGAAGGATACCAGGCTGAAATGACGGACTGGCGACGAGATATCCACGCCCACCCGGAGATCGCTTTCGAAGAACACAGAACTGCTAAAGTGGTTGCGGACAAACTGGCCAGTTTTGGAATCGAGGTTGAAACCGGCATCGCCGGTACCGGTGTTGTCGGTACAATCAAGAAAGGACGAGGTAACCGGGCTATCGGCTTACGTGCCGACCTTGATGCACTCCCCATTCTGGAAGCTAACGACTTTGCACATGCTTCCAAATACCCGGGTAAAATGCATGCCTGTGGTCATGATGGCCACACTATCATGTTGTTGGGTGCGGCCAGGTATCTGATGGAAGAGGCAGACTTCGAAGGTACTGTACACCTGATATTCCAGCCCGCAGAAGAGAACGAAGGTGGTGGCCGGGCAATGATCGAAGCCGGTTTGTTTGAAAAGTTTCCTGTGGAATCCGTTTTCGGCATGCACAACATCCCCGGTATGCCCGTTGGAACATTCGCTATCAAGTCTGGTCCCATGATGGCAGCATTTGACATATTCAATGTCAAAATAGTGGGCAAGGGCGGTCATGCAGCCATGCCACAGTTCACAATTGATCCGATAATCATCGGCAGTAAAATTGTCGAAGCCTATCAGACAATCATCAGCCGCTTCATTGATCCGCAGCAACCCGCCGTGTTAAGCGTCACCCAGTTTCATGGCGGAGATGCTTACAATGTGATTCCCAATGAAGTCGAGATCAATGGATGTACCCGTTGTTTCTCACCCAAAGTGCAGGCTCTGATGGAAAACAAGATGAAGCAGATGGCGACGGACATCTGTAGTGCCTTTGGTGCAACTGCTGACTTTACTTATGAGAAAAGGTACCCAGCCACGGTCAATTCCGAATTAGAAACCGACATTGCCGCACAGGTGGCGTCCAGCATAGTTGGCCCGGAACGGGTCAATCTGAACCCCAAAGCAGCCATGGGTTCCGAGGATTTCGCTTTTATGCTGCAGGAGAAACCCGGTAGTTATATCTGGATCGGTAACGGCGATGGTGAAGGGTCCTGCTCTGTCCACAACCCGGGTTATGACTTTAACGACAAGGTACTGCCTATTGGTGCCTCGTACTGGGTCAAGCTCATTGAAACCTTGCTGCCGCCTATCAAATAGAGTCGGCAAGGACAGATGTGAATCAACGGGCGTCGGACATTTCCTGGATCAGCTTTTTTATTTCGTCAGTTGCAATACTCCCGGGTGCCTGCCCTTCTCTCGCCGCTGTTGCAGCCAGTACTTGTAATACATGATTTGCAGGCGTTGGAATATTGTGAAGTCGACCCAGCGTAACGATTTCTCCATTTAAGAAGTCACTTTCGATATCACCTTTGTTGTTTGCCAAACTCTGCCAGGAAGACCCCCCTGCCCGCCTTTGTCCCTCTATACGTTTCATCTGTACCAGGTTGCCCCGGCGATTTTTTTCTTCATCGTCACTGGCCCATTCGATACCTGCAGCTTTGTAAACTGCCAGTGCTTCTTCATGCATCTGCCTGGAAATGTCCGCTGTCTCGTCATTTATCTCACCCACTGCCTGCAATGAATTCCCCAGATTCATCAACAGCTTTTTATATTTCCATCGCATCGCATGGTCATCTGGTTTTACACTGAAACTGCACCGTTCAAGGCACTCTGCGACTTCAACAATCAAATCATCAGTTCCCCGGGGATACCGACCCGTGTCGAGAATCCCGTAACTGGAACTGGAAATTGCATTACATTCCACCACGCCCGGTTCAAAGTGATTTGCAGGTAAAAATACCAGCATGGCATAGACATGCTGGAACAACCGAATCGCCATACGTTCATTCTCGACCCCGTTCTGACAACAGATTATTGGTATAGCCGAACCGGCGACTGCGCGCAGGTCCAGCATCGCGTTCCAGCTATGCTGTGACTTCATCGTTAAAAACACGACATCATCCGCCTGAAAATCAATCTCATCGGGATGGGCAACGACAGGGATGGGTTGTACGAGCGTTTCTTCCGGTGCACGCAGAGTTAATCCGTTGTCCCGGATGGCATCATGATGAGCGCCCCTTGCTATCAGCAATACCTGGTAGCCATGCTGAAATAAACGTGCGCCGATGGTGCCGCCGATACCACCTGCACCGTAGATAATAAATCTCATATTCTTCTTCAATCGATAATTGTTTGGGCAGATTATCCGTAATCGGCCGTCAATTTGATAGTTTTGCTACCCGCCAATCATTTCTAACTCCGCGCTACCTATTCTTCCATTGAAAAAGTCGGTCCGATTAGCTTTACTAAAGCCATGAAACCAGACCCCACAGAACTGCAGAATGTCGCCGTTTACGGTGACTCAAAAACAGGCTGGGATGAAAACACTCCCGTTAACGAAACTGTCGATGCGGACGGCAATCCTTTCCCCGAGTCAGTGGGATTTGGTGTTCCGGACCCCCATGCACCCAAAACGAGAGCCTACGACGATCCGAGTGTCGTCAAATTACGCCAGCATCTACGTCAAAACAATGGCATTTACGGCCTTGAGATATGTGCCCCGGATGAAGTCGATCGCATCGCCAGAATTTTCCACCGGGATGGATTTGTCGTGGTTCGGGATCTGCTCAACACCGACCAGCTCGACAAGTTCAGGGTAGGTTGCGCCCGGATGCTCCGGCAGATCCTGGAACTGGGAGGTGATGGTGATCGCAAATACATGACAGAAAGTTTCCGGCTGCCACATCGCTATAGTTATGGCACCTCTTCGGCGTCGCGTCAGCTGATGCATGATCAAGCCTGGACAGATGTCATTGACCTGCCAACAACCACACCGTTGCTGACAAAGATATTCGGCTCCGATAACTACCGTGTCTGGGGCGGTGGAGGCGATCTCTGTCTGCCAGGTGCCGTTGAATACCAACATCTGCATTCTGACCTGTTTGAAAAGCCATGGATTCCCGAAGCTCGAATTGAGCAAGCCGAACAACTCGGGCTGAAATTGAAATGGGAAGACGAAACAGAAGAACTCGATCTACACACAAAACAACACATCATGGAACTGACACCATCGATGGTAACGATAAACTTTGTGATGTCAGACCTGACCTGGGAGAATGGCCCTATTCGGCAGATACCCGGTACCCATACTGCCCGGCAATACCCACCTAAACCTGTGGATGAACCGGAATGGATGCGACTCTCGACGCTGGTTGGGGCTAAAGCCGGTGCAGGTGTTATCAGGGACAACCGGGCATGGCATGGCGCCACACCAAACCTGAGTAAGGAAATCCGCGCCCTGCCGAATATTGAATATTCTGCACCCTGGACACCGAGAGAACAAAGTATGATTACCATGCCTCACGAAATCTGGGAAACCCTCTCACCCCACGCTCAAAAGCTTTGCCGGTATATTAAGTCAGACCCCGGTGAGTGGCCCAAGGGTGCCGGTATAATGCATCCTTTCGCCAACAAACGAAAAGAGGCGTATGAGAACGGAACGCTTTGAAATGTTTATGCTATTTTATTGACCTGAAACCCTAATCTCGGAAAATGCACAGCCACCTTTCCTACCTGCGGGTCCTCCCGAAGAAGCGCGAGTTCTTCCAGAGACGCGACCAGTAACTCCCCTGAAGTGGGTTGCAGTCCATAATCTATGGGCATGATTTCAACCGTGTCACCTGACGCCAAACCATCACTACCCATCGCTGCGATTTTCGGCTGGGTCACTGGTTCCACATTCTTCGCAACTTCCAACGCATCAAGTGCACTCATTTCAATCAGGTCTCCCTCACCAAATGCTGACATTCGTTCGCGCCAGGCCAGAACATTTTCAAAAGGTTTGAAACCATCCCTGAGAACTTCATTGTTGTAGACAAACCAACAACAATGGTAGGTCGAGAAATCAACGATGCTTGGCTGATCACCAAACATAAACGAGTGGTTGGCTAATTGTTCGTCCAACCGCTTCATATGCATCAACCAGTAGGGTTTTACCACCCCTGGCTCCATGGGTGCATCCTTCGAACCTTTTCTTAATTCTGCCCTGTCAGCCACAAACGCAGCTGCCACCTCAGGATCTGAAAACAATTCATGGTTTTGCATCACCTCAGGCTGAAATACCATGCCTACGGATACCATGAAGAAAAACGTGTCAGTCCAGTGCGCCATTGCACCCAGTGACGCTTCGAATTCAGCGGGATAAATTGAATTATCAGGAAACATTCTATCGATCAAACGGCAGATTATTGCTGTATCGCAATAGATATCAGCACCTATTTGTGCCACAGGTGTTTTTCGGTATCCACCAGTGAGTGGCATCAATCCAGGTTTGGGCATAATCACCGGGATAATGACACTTCGACAGGCTTGTTTCTTGTAGGCCATTAACAGGCGGACTTTTTCAGAGAAGGGTGATGCAGGGTAATGATGTAATATAAATTCGCTCATTTTTGGACCACCTTTAATTATTTACCGTTGGAGACCGGACCTGGGATCATAGCACTACAGCAAAATATTTCTTATAGTGGCTTACAACAAAAACTGTCATTAAAAACTGTCACTAAAACAAGAGTACGGAGCACCCATGAGACTGTCCAAACCAAGAATCAAACCGCTGAACGAGGAAGACTGGAACGAATCCCAGCAAAAGGTTTTCGAAGGTCAGAAAATGCGGGGCAATGTACAGAATATTTTCCGCACCCTGGCAAATCATGAAAAACTGGCCAAACGCTGGTTGGTTTTTGGCAACCATATACTGTCAAAATCCACCTTACCGCCCAGGGAACGAGAGATCATTATTTTGCGCATAGGCTGGCTGTGCCAGTCAGGTTACGAATGGGGCCAACATGTGGTTATCGGTAAACGGACAGGTATTACCGAAAAAGAAATACCCATGATCAAGCAAGGTGCCGACGCTGGCTGGTCAGAGCATGAAGCCCTGCTGATTAAGGCAGCAGACGAATTACATGCTGATGCATTTATTTCAGACGATACCTGGGCTGGTTTAGCCAAAACCTACAGCGATCAACAAATGATGGACCTGGTGTTTACCTGTGGTCAGTACACGATGGTTTCAATGGCATTGAATTCTTTTGGTGTTCAGTTGGACGACGACATCGAAGGGTTCTAGCAAAGTGCTGAAAAAGCTCTTGCTAGAATGCAGGCATTTTGAATAAATAGGGGTGTGCCACAGCAAATATGGCATAAGTAGCAACTCCGATAACGATGACCTTAGCATCTGCAGAGACTGGTAATCGCTCTTGCTGCATCGTTGCACCGCGCTGGTTTGCCGTAACGATGTGAATCATCGCAAACAACGCCATCGGCGCAAACAGAATAATACTGGCCTGGTCACCGTTCGCTGCAAGGTGGGTTAATGCCCAGATCATGACCGCCCACATCATCGGGTGAGGGGTGAAGCGTTTGATGTTACCGGGAACATTCGCCCCCACAATCAGAACCAGTGCTGGCACCATCATCACCCAGGCCAGATACCGCGCCCATTCTGGCGCGTCAAAGACAGGAATATAATCCGCGACCGCTTTTCCGTAGATGATGAGCCCCAGGCCAACCAGGGAAATGATTGAGTAGACGCCTTTATAAGGGCCTTCTCCCAGTTTATTGAAGATCGCTGTTCGTAGCGGAACAACCGATGGCATCAGATGAATCAATACAAACAAGCTCACACCAATAACCAGTATTGTCATTTCACACTCCCTGTCGGATCTTTGGGTACATAGTTCGTTGAGTCGCTGCTACGGTTCGCATTGCTGTTTCCGTCAGCTTACTCCACTATCTGTGTTGATACGAAGGTTAATGGCGCCCTTAGGCGCCAGGCCGAGACGACAGTAGGGAACAAAGAAATGATTGTAGGTATTCACCACATCGCTATCGGTGTTAACGATATTGACAAGGGGCGAGCATTTTACTGTGAAGCCTTTGGTTTCGAAGTGGTACAGGAGGCGAGCTGGGATAGAAACAATCCCCTGGCAGATCAAGCCATTGGACTCAAGGATACAGCAGCTCAAATGATCATGCTCAAAGGTCCGAACGCCTTTATTGAACTATGGCAATATTCCAACCCGGATCCCGAGGACAAACGCTCTCGACCCTGCGACTATGGCTATCCTCATTTTGCGTTGCAGGTGGATGATATTGAAAGCGAGTATCAGCGACTACAACAATGTGGCATGGAATTCGTGGCCGACGTGGTGAACTTTGGTACCGCTTCTGCTGTTTATGGCAAAGACCCGTTTGGTAACATCATCGAAATTTACGAAATCCGTACGCCTGACCTTGCGCAGCTTGAGAGACACAAGGGGTAAAAAACCTACATGTCATCCAGATTAACGCTCTTGTCAATCTGCGCCCATGCAATTTTTGCCATGTTAAACGCGCCAGCGCCCGCCATCTCTGCCTGTTTGCTGGCAGCAGTGCCATCCACCACACGTTTGGCAATTCCCTGCAGAATCGCAGCAAGGCGGAACATATTAAACGCCAGATAGTAGTCCCAGTTGTCGATGCCATCCCGACCTGTTCGTTTGCAGTAGGTCTCTACATATTCCTCTTCTGACGGAAGCCCCAGCTTTTTCAGGTCCGCATTCCGCAATGCATCGCGATAAGGACGGCACAAGTAGGCAAAGTCAGACAATGGATTGCCAAGGGTGCTCAGCTCCCAGTCAAGGATGCCAATGACTTCATTTTTCTCCTTGTGCATCATCATATTTGCGATCTGTAAATCACCGTGAACAATACTGCAGGAATCATCATCGGGGATATTTTTTGGCAGATATTCGATCAGGTTATCCATGTAGGGATTGTCGACGGTTTTGGTGTATTCGTACTGCCCACCCCACCGCTTGAACTGTCTGGCGATATAGTCGGTGTGCTTACCAAAGTCTGACAAACCGACAGCCTCAAAATCCACCTGGTGTAATTTGGCAACCGCTGCGTTTGCCGTATCCCAGAACTCACCCTTGGCTTCTGGCGTATAAGGGCCCAGAGCTGCATCCCAGATCACCCGCCCGTCCAGGTATTCCATGATGTAAAAGATGGTACCAATGACAGATTCATCGTCACACATGGCATAGGTCTTTGCTGTTGGGACATCAGTAGCTTGTAAGCCCGTTAGCACCTTGTATTCACGGTCAACCGCGTGGGCGCTTTTAAGCAGATTACCCGGTGGTTTGCGACGCAGTACATATTGCCTGCCATCAGCATTTAACAGGTAGGTCGGGTTAGATTGTCCACCGGCAAACTCTTCGACACCGAGTTCACCCGAAAAGCCCTCAACATTAGCTTGCATGAATTCCTGCAATTTTTTCACATCAAACTGGTGTCGCTCCTGCACCTCAATCGTGCCAACATTATCCAGGGATTCAAAATCTGACATGGAACTCTCCTACTACAAAATCAGTTGATTATATTTGTGTCACAGTTCAAATGCAGCCAACGGCGGTATCTGCATGTAAAGAAACGCTTCTGCGAACCGGCGACCTGAAAGAGAAAACGCTGATGACAGAAGAACTCCTTGAATCTAACTCAGGTTGTTCAGTAAGGTACTCGCTTTGCCAGTGCTTTTCTATGCTGGTATGCGCTATCTTTAGCGTGCGCTATCTTGAACGTGCAAAACAATAACCAACAACAAGCACAAGAGGATCCATGGTCGAATCAACGGACTCGGAACAACCACAAACAGCTGACAATAACAAAGAATCCGGACCCCAATCTGAAATAGGCGGTCGCTACGCCAAGTATGTTCTTGGGGTTCTCATCCTGGTTTACGTCTTTAATTTTATCGACCGCCAGATCCTCTCCATCCTGGCCGAGGATATCAAGGCAGACATAGGCATCACAGATGCGGAAATCGGCTTCCTGTATGGCACTGCATTCGCTGTTTTTTATGCTGTGTTCGGCATTCCGCTGGGCAAGCTGGCCGACACATGGATTCGGAAAAATCTTATTTCCCTTGGTTTGCTGTTCTGGAGCGTGATGACCGCCCTATCCGGCACAGCCAGAGGGTTCGGAGCCCTGGCAACGTTTCGAATCGGTGTGGGTATCGGTGAGGCCTCTGCGACCCCAGCCGCATTTTCAATGTTATCTGACTACTTCCCGCCACGCCTGAGGGCAACCGCCCTGGCTGTGTATTCCAGCGGTGTCTATATCGGTGGTGGTATCGGTATTTTTCTGGGCGGAATTATTCTCGATAGCTGGGCATCACTCTACCCTGATACCAGTGTTGCACCTTTCCAACTGAAAGGCTGGCATGTTGCCTTCTTTGCGGTGGGTATACCGGGCATTTTGATGGCACTGTGGGTCGCAACGTTAAAGGAGCCCCTGCGAGGACAAAGCGACGGCATTGTCACACCAACTGAGCCGCACCCATTTCGAGAGACCTTTAAGGTATTGGCCGCATTGTTACCCGGGACCAATATCTATGAGCTACTCAGGAACGGCGCGGGTGTAAAAGGCGTGATTATTAACCTGGTCGGGTTTGTCGTTATCCTCATCGTCTGCGGGTTGCTCTACAGGGTGACCGAATCAACCGCACAATGGGCAGCGCTGGCGATTGGTCTGTATGCTTCCTTTTCCTGGGCACAGAACCTGGCCTATTCAGACCCGGCGACCTTTGGCATGATATTTCACAGCAAAGCTATTATGTATTCTGTTATTGGTTTTCCCTCGATTGCTTTCGTTGGCTACGGTATTGGATTCTGGGGTCCTCCCTTCTTCCAGCGGGTTCACCAGGTCAGCGCCGCCGAAACCGGCATCGTTCTGGGTTTAAGCACCGCTGTCGGCGGATGGATGGGCGTCACCCTGGGGGGAGTGATAACCGATCAATTGCGTGAAAAATATGCCCGTTCAAAATTCTATGTAGGCATGGCAACAGTTATTTTCTGCTTTCCCGTGGCTGTCGGTATGTTAATGACAGAGAATTTGACGGTGGCTTATGTGCTGTTTTTTTTCTTTTCCATCACATCGGCCATGTGGATTGGTCCTGCGGCATCAACCATCAACGATCTGGTGATGCCCCGCATGCGGGCAATTTCGTCGGCATTCTATATTTTGATGGTGACTTTTATCGGTCTGGCCCTAGGTCCATACACCATTGGATATCTCAGTGACACGTTCGCAGCAAGTGGACCTGACTCCGCCGAGGCACTGCGCCAGGCAATGATCTGGGGTACCTCAATGCTGGGCCTGGCACTCGTCACACTCTATCTTGCTTCCCGGCATGTCGCCGTCGACGAAAGCTCGAAGCTGGAAAGAGCGAGAGCGCTGGGAGAACCTGTTTAGGTTGTTACTACCCCTAATTTTGGATTTTCTTAGTCCAGTCCTCAATAACAAGGTGTTTCTTCAGTTGCAGAAATGCTTTGTCATTTGTAACAAGTATCGCGCCAACGGCAACACTGTGTGCTGCTATCAACATATCCATGGCACCCAGATTTTTTCCTTCTTTTTCACAGGCAGTTCTTAACTCGGCATAAGCTCTTGCTGCTTTAGAATCCCAGGGGAAAATAGTAACTCTCAACAGAAACTCATTGACGGCAACCGGTAAGTGTTTCGCTTCCGGTTTTTTTGCAACACCTCGTAAAAGTTCTGCTTCAGTAATGACAGAAATGCAAATATCTGACAGTGCAAACTGCTGCAAATTCTCTCGAACTCTTGCTGGTTTACCTTTTATGATGTAACTCACGGTATTTGTATCGAGCAAACGGATATCCGCCATCAAAATGGATCCTTTTCCTCTTCGATCTTGTTCTCTCTGTCATCCATGAAGTCTGCCGGTATCTCTTTGCTATCAACTAGCTCGAAAAACTCATCCCAAGTACCACCGGGCTTTTTGCTAATAATGACATCTCCTGTCTCAGGGTCTTTGCGAATGAACACCTCGGTACAATCAAAACGGTAATTTGCGGGTAGCCGAACAGCCTGACTGCGGCCATTTTTGAATAATTTTGCTGTGTGCCTCATTTAGTAATTCCCAGTCAATCGCATACTCAGGTAATATATCAAAGTATATCACGAATTTGTCATATATCAAGGTCTATTACAGCACAAGGAAATCTTAATCAATGAGGGCGTTGGGCCAATCGGTGACCATAACCGGATGATCGATATACTCAATATCCAATAGCGCGAATTGACCTTTCTTTGTTGATACGTCGTACACATCGCGTACAAAACCTGGCGGGGTTCCCACATCATGAACGATGGTGGGTTTACCTAACTTGATACCACCACCAACCTGCGTCACTGGCACTCGCATCAGTCGATTGTACGACATAAGGTACAATGAGGTGCCGTCGGCGAACCACTTGGGTCAATTTCCGTTGGCAACAGGAACCCGCTGCCTGAGGCCGCCATTAGGAAATCGTTCGACCCACACTTCCGGCGTTCCTGTTTCGTGGCGAGTTACCGCTATCCAGGCATTGTCAGGTGAGATGTGCCCGGAAGTGGTAGCAATCACGTCATTTTGTATCACACTCTTCACACCATCGTTCCTGATGAAGTAAAGGTCGCCCTGGGTCTTCTTATTGATAACAACATAGAGTATACCGTGGCTATTCCTTTTCATGACCCATGGACGCCGCATAGGGTTCGTTGAAATAAAGGGAATTAAACGACAGGGTCTGAGTCGAAAACCAGACGTCATCACCGTCCGTAATCGTACGGCCCCAGTGATGTTCAAATACCTGCCCATCCTCGAAGTCTTCAAAGCGATTGCCTTTCTTAACCAGCGTTGCCCTTTGCTTGAAATCTTCTCCGCTCATATTTTCCCGACTCCAGAAGGTTCTTCCAGGACTGTGTATCGCACCAAGATTCTCTGACCCCTGTCGCCTCCTTTATCAAGCTACCCTGGCTGCACCATTAAAAAAGAGCTGCAAGCTCTGGTTGTACCGAAAGAAGGTATCAATCTGCAGCTGATCCGGGCCATCGACAACCATGGGATCATCGGGAAAGGTGAGATAGTTGAGCGTGTGCTCAAGATCCGGTTTCCCGTTACTGATGATATTTTCAATCATCTCTCTCCAGATTTCCGCCGTCGCCGTTATCGTGAAATGTTCGGCGTCCGCGTCGTCAATGCTTTTAAGATGGCGGATTGACTCCACACCGTAAGATCGGAACCGGACTTCGAAAAGCTCAGGTGAATCCAGTAGTTGCACCACCATGGTACAGTCAATGGATCCAAGAGGTTCAAAGGACGATCGATCCTCACCCATCGTTTGTGCCAGCGCGGCAAACCATTCCATTGAGGGGAAAGTAGTTGAACTGTTCATTTTCAATTCCTCGGTGATTATGCAGCAAGTCCCAGATCCGGGATCTCCAGCGGGATTGTAATGCGTGAGCTTCGATCAAGACCGGCTACCTTCAATCGGCTCATGTATTCTTTAACCTGTTTCTGGTAGATGAACGCCATTCTGGCCATGCCGAGTTCAATGTTTTCCATCCCGCCGCCTGCAAGAATTGCGCGTGGTTCAGATGTCTGGGGCTCAATGGTCAAAGCGAAAATCGCCTGTTCCCCAAGGTCCAGAATCTTGTGGATTTCCGCTTCTCTCTCGGGATGTCTTTCCAGCAGATACTGTAGATGTTTTACACCATAGGCCACGTGACGCGCTTCGTCCTGCATGCACATACGAAATATTGTCTTTTCTACTTCCGTTGGCGCGAGGAATTCACCTTGTCTGAACAGCGTCAGTACAAACCCTTCGCCGAATATGTGCATCAGGGCGCTTGCTGTGGTGTAGTCCTTAGCAGTGAGTATTGCACCCAGCAAGTCCTGGTTGGCTGGTGATGCGCTTAGCAGGCCACCACCATTTGCCAGGGCTCTTTTCCTGAACACGTCCAGATGCCTGGCTTCATCCATGATCTGAGTCGCGAGGAAAAGTTTTACCTCATGAAAATCATGATTGATCCTGCTTAACCACTGCGCTGGCATGTCACCGGCGACGAACTCCACTTCCGTTAAGCCAGTGCACATTTGGCAGACGGATTTTTCGATATCATCCGGGAGCTTTTCCAGCTTGTCCCAGGGAATATCCGTAACGGAATTCCATTGTCTGACAACAGCCTCGTCGTAAAGGGCTGCCGCATTTTCAGACCAGACTTCTGACATTTCGTTTAAGGTGTATTGATCAAGTCCTGGCGTTTCGTCGGGAACGTAACAGCCTCTTGGTGCCATGCTGCCGTGAAGGGACCCATGCTCGGGAACTTTTGCATAGTGCCCTTTCTCAATATTCACCAGTCGCAAACCATCTGCGCTGCGCTCGACTTTCTGCCCCCATCCCTCGGGGTTTGAGTCCATCCATGAAAGGTCAAAGTTTCCTCTGGCCATCTCCCTCATTCCATCAATGCCTTTTTCTACTGTTGCTGAGTACTTAGCCATTTCGAACGCCCTTTGCATAAAGGGAAAATTTAACTCCCAAGGCAATGGTCATTTCCATGCGGTAGATCAATTTTAGTGTTGTTACTCGAAATAATTTCCGAAACGGAAATGAGTCTCTGCGACGCAGTACGCCCCGCTGATCTATGTCAGCGTCAAAGTAGTAGTTGCTTGATCAAATAGGCTACAGGTACCCGTGGGTGGGGAGCCCCCAGGAGAACACGCCATGAAATCTTGTCAAGTTAGCCCTTGGTGGAAGAGCCTGTTTAGGGAGCCTGTTGAACCCGTATTCGGTTTCCCTAGCCCACGTTCCAGGTATGGCCACTTCTCAGCAGATCGTTCACGTTCGCTGAACCTTTACTTTCCCTGACTTTGATACGCTGGGCATAAACGTCAGTAATGTAAGCATCCGCGGGTCTGTGGTATAGCACGCCAACCGGGATTGGATATTCCGGGGCTCGTAACTCTACCAGCATTTGTGCCAGGACCTTGTTGGTTTCATCGTGAACCAGTACATCTGCCTCAGTGACCCCATCTTCACCGATGGTCACCACTTCGAGCTTCAACTTCTGGGTGTTGAGTCTCAAGCCTTTGTCATTTTCCTTACCGAAGATCATCGGTGCGCCATTTTCAACCACCAGACGGGAATCCGCTGCCGTCTTTTTGTTTTTAACATTCTCAAAAATCAAGTCGTTGTAGACCGGACAGTTCTGAAGAATCTCAACGAATGACGTACCGGTATGGGCATGGGCACGGGTCAGCACACTGGTTAGGTGCTTCATTTCAGTATCAATAGACCGGGCGACAAATCGTGCCCCGGATCCAATGGCAAATGTGCAGGGAGACAGGGGTAAATCTACAGATCCATCGGGCGTTGAAGGCGACCGGGTACCGACCTTGGAAGTGGGTGAATATTGTCCCTTGGTCAAACCATAGATCTCGTTATTGAACAGCAACAGATTCAGGTCAACGTTCCGTCTTAGAACATGAATCATATGGTTTCCACCAATACTCAAGCCGTCACCATCACCCGTGATCACCCAGACATCCAGTTCCGGATTAGCCAGCTTGAGGCCAGTGGCGATTGCCGGTGCACGACCATGAATCGTGTGGAAACCATAAGTGTTCATGTAATACGGAAAACGGGAAGAACAACCAATACCGGAAATAAAAACACTATTTTCTTTCGGGATCCCCAGTTCAGGCATCAGTTTCTGAATCGTCTTTAAAATCGCATAGTCTCCGCACCCGGGGCACCAGCGAACTTCCTGGTCCGTCGCAAAATCTTTCAGCGTTAGTTTTTCTGGTGCGTTCACTTCATTGCCTCCAATTGAGCTTTGATCTCGGCGTCGATTTCCTTGATCTTGAAAGGTTGCCCGGACGTTTTTGTCAGACTGCTGGCATCAATCAGATATTCGGAGCGGATAATTTTTACCAGTTGGCCGGTGTTCATTTCCGGAATCAGGACCGACTTGTATCCAGCCAATAAGTCACCCAGGTTTCGTGGCAAGGGCCACATATGGCGAATATGAATATGCGACACACTGAGTCCTTCTGCCCGACTTCGCTTCACCGCCTGGTGAATAGCGCCGAAAGTCGATCCCCAGCCGACGACGGCAAGATCCCCTTGTTCGGTACCGAGTACAACCTCCTGCAGAGGAATGTCGTTGGCGATACCATCAATCTTCGCCTTGCGGATATCGGTCATTTTCTGGTGATTTTCCGCATCATATGAAATATCACCAGAATCATAATCTTTTTCAATACCGCCAATACGATGTTCAAGACCCGGTGTGCCAGGCTTGGCCCAAACCCTGGCAAGGGTTTCAGGATCACGATTGGCAGGTGAAAAACCTTCCGGCTCAGTCTCAAACTCCACCGGAAATGGCTTGTACTCGTCAAAATCAGGAACGTGCCAGGGTTCCGAGGCATTGGAGATATATCCGTCACTCAGCAATATAACCGGTGTTCGATACTTGGTGGCAATACGGATCGCTTCGATCGCCACATCAAAACAATCAGAGGGATGAGACGATGCGATAACCGGCAGGCTCGTGTCCGCGTGGCGACCAAAAATAGACTGATTCAAATCAGACTGTTCCGTTTTGGTTGGCAAACCCGTGGATGGCCCGCCTCTTTGGGTATTCACAATCAACAAAGGCAACTCTGTAGCACAAGCCAGGGAGATTGCTTCAGCCTTCAGTGAAATACCAGGTCCTGAACTTGAAGTTACACCTAACGAACCTGCAAAGGAGGCACCGATAGCGGCACAAACAGCGGCTATCTCATCTTCTGCCTGGAACGTCACCACATCAAATTGTTTCTGGGACGAGAGGCCATGCAAAAGCCCGGATGCCGGTGTTATGGGATAAGACGCAAACACAATCGGCAAATTCGTCAATATTCCGCCAGCGATAATTCCGTAGGTTAGTGCTTCAGTTCCTGTGGTATTGCGATAAAGACCAGGCTCAACAGCAGCCCGGGGTACCTTGTATACCCCAACGCCCGTTGGCAGTTCGGCTGTTTCACCATAGGCGTGACCAGCATTAATCGCCGCCACATTGGCCTCGGCAATATCTGGTATTTTTGAAAACTTGGCACGCAGCCCTGCGATTGCTGAGTCTCGACTTCGATCAAATAACCACATGGTTAAACCAAGGGTCCACATGTTTTTGCACCTGGCGGCGAATTTATGGCTTAGCCCGAAAGGTTTGACCGTAGCCAAAACACGTTTGGTAATGCCGATAGCCATCAGCCGATAGCCATCTAACGAGCCATCTTCGAGAGGGTTACTTTTGTATCCAGCCTTGGTCAGGTTCTTGGCCGTAAACGCATCTGCGTCTGCGATAATTAGCCCGCCTGGAACCAGCTCGTTTAAATTCGTAATCAATGCGGCGGGGTTCATGGTTACCAGCACATCGACATCATCACCGGCGGTGGTGACATCTTCTGAGCCAAAGTAAATTTGAAAAGCCGAGACACCAAAGGTTGCACCGGCCGGTGCGCGAATCTCTGCCGGGAAATCAGGAAACGTAGCCAGGTCATTTCCGTAAATTGCCGTCGCCTCGGTAAAATTGTTACCTGTTAACTGCATCCCGTCCCCGGAATCCCCAGCAAAACGAACCACAACATCGGACAACATATTCGCCGAATTTTGTTCGCGAACTTCTTCAACTACAGACATAGTCCATTCCTAAATTAACACTTGCAATCTATCTTCTTCCCAATAAGAAAGCACATCACAGGCAGGATTCGACCTGCTACTGGACATGCAATATTTAATGGAATTTACAAAAGATACTCACATTTACGGCTCGTGACCTCAAACAACTGCGACTGGTGATCACAGTTACCCCTTGGTTCAACGCTTCTTTTGGAAGCCATCCCCCAAAACCCCGTGATTTTAACAGATAAATCAAGGATTTAAAGTTCTCTTGGTTCTATATAAATTCCGTTAATGGGTTGCTAACAAGCTACTCGTTACCCGAAACGTCCAAACGATGGCTGATACAAGGCGAATTCCGGGGATTTTTCGCAATCCATGCAAACATCCAGGGACAGGTTGTGAAACTGAGCCCGATCACGGGCGAAAAAAAGGCGACTTGGTTTTAAAACAGGCGTATGATTTTGCTCCCATTTTGCTCCTGTTAAATCGAAGGAAATTACACCATGAGATTCAGTTTCTGGCCACAACCCTCCCAATCATTCGAGATCATGCAGAAATTGGGTCACCACGTAGAACAATCCAGTTGGGACGGCATCTGGCTCGCTGATCACTTCATGCCTGATGCCAAAGACACGAGCAGCCCCATGCCTGAAGCATGGACAACACTAGCTGGCCTCGCCGCGACCGTACCGCGAGTAAGACTCGGCACCCTGGTAACAGGCAATACCTATCGCCATCCCGCGGTACTGGCCAAAATGGCTGCCACCGTTGACCATATTTCAGGGGGTAGACTGGTACTCGGTCTGGGGTCCGGGTGGCAGGAAAATGAACATAAGAAATACGGCATCGACTTTCATACCGTCAACGGCAGGTTACGACGCCTCGAAGAAGCCTGCCAGGTAATCAAGGCCCTGTTTACGGAAGGAAGTGCCAGTTATCAGGGTCAATTCTACCGACTGGATGAAGCGCCTCTGGAGCCAAAGCCGGTGCAGGCTAAACTGCCGCTATTGATTGGCGGCGGTGGCGAGAAGGTGACACTCCGGATCACAGCCCAGTACGCAGACGAATGGAACGTCTGGGGGACCGTCGATACACTGAAACACAAGATGGCAATTCTCGATCAGCATTGCAACGAGATCGGACGCGATCCGGAAAACATTCAAAGATCCGCCGTTGCCCTCCTCTTCCTGTCAGATGACGCTTCATTCGTTAAAAAGATGCGAGACAACGTTGCCCGCGCAACCATTGCAGGCAGTGTTTCTGAAGTGAGAGATATCATCGCCGCCTATCAGGAGATTGGCGTCGACGAAGTGATCATTCCGGATTTCACTCTGGGCCTGGATTGCAACGAGCAGAAAATGGATACCCTGGACAAGTTTATTGAGGATGTGGCTCCCGTCGCTCGGTGAGGCACCACCTGGGCCTAAAATGATATGCCTGGAAACCTCGCAGACCGGGTATCTTTAATCGGTTGGTTGGTGGATTGGTGGTATGTGAACACCACCGACAACTTGGTCTGCTCGCTCAAGTTACGGCCCGCCGCATGAAACAACCGGCTATGGAAAAATAACACGTCACCCTGCTTCAACTCGACCTGAACGGACTGCGCTATCATCGATTTGTTTTCTGCCAGATCCGTACGCAGAAACAGGGAGGCATCAAACCGGCCTGGTTCCAGCTCCAGATGATGGGAACCCGGAATCACCCGTAAACAACCGTTCGCACGGATTTCGTCTCTAACTGCCAACCACACACTGATCAGGTTCTCTTCATCAAAAGACCAGTAGCGGTTGTCCTGGTGCCATAGGGTTGCACTACTGTAGCCCGGTTGTTTCGTCATGATACAGTTGTGATGACATTGGGATAACCGGATCTCTTCCGCCCCGAACAACCGCCGCAGGGTTTGCTTTAGCTCATCACAGGTTGACCAGTCCCGAAATACTGAACTTCTTGAATAAGCATGCAGCAGGCGTCGAATCGTTTGTCCACCAGAGGAATCCCGGGATTCTGGCGAACCGGGATACTGGACATCAACCTCGTATTCGGCGGGCGCCAACTGTTGCCTAAGGTGTTCCAGGGCAACGGCTCGGATGTTTTTACAGATATCGGGATCAACCATTGCCTGTTTCACAATAAAGCCGTCGCGCATAAACCTGGCAAGGTCAATATCTGATAATGACTCGGTTGCAGAATTCACTGACGTTGCTCCCCGGTCGCTGTCTGAAAACCCGCAGCCTCTAGTTCCCAGCTTTCTTCAATACTGTCCCGGTAGGCGGCAAGTCGACCCGCGAGTTTTTTGTCCGGCGAGTCACGCAGTATACTCGCCAGGCAGCGAGCGACCTTTGTTCTCAGATGAACATCGTCAGAATTCAACATGGGGCTCAGGGTATTTTTGATCGACGGGGCTTTTGAATCGAGAAATATTTCACACAGACCCTCCACGGCTCGGCGCTGTTCTGATGGACGCCGTTCATCGCTCGAGGTCTCTTTAAAGTAAGCAAAAACCACATCGTTTTTATAGAGCGACAATGCCACCATTGCTCGACCCCGGGTATAGGCAACCATCGAATCATCCTGCGCAATATCAATCAACGTAAGGTAAGTATCGGCGGCCAACGATTGAAACCTTTCCGGGGAGAACTGCCATTCGTAACCTGACAGCAGACGGAGCACCTGTGCTTTCTCCGCCGCTATGTCCTGGGAAGCCTGTAGTGGTACGATCACACAAAGCAGTACTGGCAAGATGAACCGTCGCATTTCAATCTGTCGCATTCAATAATCGGGATTAATCATTATACCCTGCCCTACTATCCGGGGAAGTCTAATCAGAGGTTCCCTCGCCAAAATTATTGTACAGTGACACTCTTGGCCAGGTTTCTTGGCCGGTCAGGGTTTAAACCACGGCTCACTGCAACGTAATAGGCGAGCAACTGACACGGTATGATGGCACTGAGTGGAGAGCCATCCCCAGGCATTGTGATCCACACGTCAACTGGAGAGTCAACAAACTTACCGCCTGATTCAGCGTCAGTGATGGCGATTACATAGGCGCCTCGCGCCTTTACTTCGTTCGCTACCCCCAACATGTAAGTATCTCCTTCCGGGACGAAGAGAATTACGGGAATTCCCGGTTCAATTAAGGCAATGACACCATGCTTCAGCTCTCCCGCACTAAATGCTTCGGCATGCAGATAACTTGCTTCTTTGATATTCAGAGCGCCGATCAGCGCAGTGGCAAAGTGTTCACCCCGGCCCAATAAGAAAAGATGCTCCTGGTTAGCCAGGTACGCTGAAGTTCCCTGATACATTCCCAATTGTGATACGACCAATTGCTGACTCAAGAGATGGCTCAATCGATCGATATGCTGCTGCGCTTTGCCTCTATTGCCACAGAGGGTATTAGCCAGCAGATAACCGAACGCAATCTGTGCCGACGCTGATTTAGTAGACAAGACACATTCTTCCGGGCCCGCATGGTTGTAAAAAACAAAATCTGAGACGCGGGTCATTGTTGACATGGGCATATTAACGAGGCAGGCGATTTTCATGCCCCATTTACGCGCGATTTGAATCGCGTGCAAACTATCGGCAGTTTCACCACTCTGGCTGAGTACGATCAGGACATCATCCTCTTCGACAAGGTTGTGTATGTTTTCGATGTCGTAAGCAGCAACATCCATTGCTTTGATTCCGGCGATCGTTCTTAACAGCCAGCCAACTTGTCTGGCTGTGTATGAGGCCCCACCAGCACCGGTAACAAAAACCTGCCGTGACCCCTTGATGACCTCAACGAAAGGCTGAAATTCCAGTTCATCAAGAGCCGTTTGGGCGGGAATCGTACGCCACTGTTCAAGCACTTCCCGCAACATACAATGCTTGTAGCCAGATCCGGATGATTCATCATCAACCGGTTTTAGCTCATGGCTGATCGAGCTGGTTTCAACCCAGTGCGGTGCAACAGGATTACCCGCTGGGTCGACAATCAACAGGTTTTGCGCCTTGATCGAGACAATCTGGCCATCCAGCAAGGGCACCGAACGAAAGGTCTGGTCACCAAAGGCAAGAATATCCGAGGCGACATAGAGTGCTTTGCGTTGATCGGGTTCAATTCCACCACCGACAGCTGCTTCACTAACAACAAGGGGCGACCCTTGTCTCACCCCCAGCAATTCGCCGTCCGCAAACAAAAACAGCAGGGTATTTCGCCCCTTTATCATCTTTTGTAACGACATCAGGGCACACATCCGGTCTGCTCGCTCTTCCAGTGCCATCGACATCAGGTGCACCAGGACCTCTGTGTCGGTCGTTGTCTGGAATTGAGTGCCTTGTTCAAGCAATGACGCCTTCAGGGAATCAAAATTACTGACAATGCCATTGTGCACCAGGGCAAATCGTCCCAATGGGTCTGAATGCGGATGGCAATTTTCCACACTAACCCCACCGTGGGTTGCCCATCGGGTATGTCCAAGCAAAACTCGACTATCAGGTAATGAAATGAGCCCGGGTTCAAAATGATCGATACTTCGGCAAGCGTCCAAACCACCAGCCTCGGTGATATAGGCAAACCCGTAACTGTCATAGCCACGATACTGCATCCGCGACAATGCCTCGATTACTACCTCCTGACCCTTGTCAACACTACTACATGCAACTATTCCACACATTGTCACTCCTAAATTGACATCTATACTTCTCGAAAGGCAATATATATGCATATATATTAAGAATAAGCCTATTTGTCATCAATTATTTGACATATATTGGCAATTTGGAGCTCGCCGATGATTATCCATGAAACCTTGCAACATCTGGGTGTTTCAAACAAAGAAACGGACATCTATCTCGCCCTGCTAAAGCAGGGACCTTGTTCAATCAGGGATGTAGCCAGTGCATCAGGTATCAACCGCGGCACCACTTATGAACTTCTAAAATCCCTGAAGGAGAAATCGCTGGTCAGCTATTTTCCTAAGGGCAAACGTCGATATTTTTGTGCCGAGCCAGCCGAATCATTGCTGAATATCGCACAGGAGCGACAACTCCAGCTCAACGCTGCCGCCGAATTACTCCAATCCGAAATCGTACCGGACCTGCAAATGTTAAAGTCCCAATTTGACTCCCCAACTGTTCGGCACTATGAAGGGGATGACGGGGTCGAATATGTTCTGAAAGACATACTGCGGACTGTCAGTACACAAGAAAACAAGGAGTACCGTGTGTATAGCTCAAAATTGATTCGCAAGTACCTGTATCGTCCTTTCCCTAACTTCACTCGCCAGAGGGTACAGAAGAACATTTACGTCAACGTGATTGCAATTGGTGAAGGAGGTGAAGACGCTCCCCTCGCCAACAGAAAGTGGATTCCAGCAGAAAACATCAACCCCGGTGCCAGTTACGTCGCAATATACCCACCAAAGTGCGCGATGGTCTCACTCACGAGGGGAGACTACCCCACCGTGGTCATTTTAGACTCCGACAGCATCGCACAGGCACTGAAGCTGTCATTTGATACATTATGGGAAAGACTCTAACGGACTGCCAGGCAATAAATGACGAAAATATCCACCTAAATCAGGGCTTCCATCGATATTTTAATGATTATTTCTATCAGTACTTTATAATTTCCAGATACAACATGATTTATCAATTCCGCGTATGACAGTACTATCCAAGTTAACAAAGCTGCTCGAAACCATCGACAGCGCACTTGAGGAAGTGGAACAACAACTCCTTCAGGAGTTTGATCGTATTCGTAACACCCTGTCTGATTCCCGCTTTGAGCCCATCGACCGGGGTATAAAAGTTGCGTTGTGGGATGTTGTTGAGGAACTTCGCCACATGCTTGAGAACAGTGGTGACAAGGTAAATTTGGAGTTACAGACCCGTCAACACGAAACCGTCTTCGCCCGTCTGATCGTGCTGCGACAGCTACTTAATTCCAGAATCCCCACTGCTTTTCTACATGAAGCTCACCAAGAACTGGAAACTGCCCGCAAAAAAGTGGAGAGGGAGTTAGCGGTCCAGCGTGGCGAAACCAGTGTCACCGAGGTGGCAGACGAAGCACAGAACAGAATAGAAAAGCCCGGCTTCTTTAACTTCTTTAAGAAATTGTTTTCCACCAGGCATCCCGAAAAAGCTGGTTCCAACAAGTCTTTAGTGGAGCAGAAGCGTTTTGAGCTAATGGAAATATACCTGGACAACGGGATCTATTCACCTTCCAGGGACCTGGCAATTATTTCAATTCGAATGATCGAAGCCGAGGAAAGTGGCGAACTGGACGAGTTGTTAGCCAGTGAAGACAAGGAAGCCAAAATGAGACTCGCATCCGGTAAAGCCCAATTCAGATCCCGTGAACTGAGTGGGGAAGCCCTTGAGGCTATAGAGAAAAAAGAAAGAGAAATGGCACGATCCTACGGTAAAGCACGCTTCGAGTCCCGTGAGTTAAGCCGTAAAAGACTCGAGGAGCTTGACAAAAAACAGCAAAACCCTGCGACCAGGGGTGACATAGCCCAATCCCCTGAAGAGATCAGAAAGAAACTTGCTACCCGGGACAGAACTGCAACAGGAAAAGCCTCATTCAGTTCAAAAGATATCAAACATGAAATGCCCGCAGTACCTCTCAGACAGGATGAGATCCCGACAAAGCAAGAATCACCTTCGAGCAAAGCGGTATTTAAATCAAAAGATGTTTCGAAGCCCCGCAACCCAAAATTTAAACGTTAGTTTGTTTGCGTTACTCTCGTCGCAAATTGTCTTCGCAAGTTACCGTAGCAGATTGCCCGTCACAAATGGCTGTCGCCAATAGCTACTGTAAATAGCGTGCTTCGAGATGCGACTTGAAATAACCTGCGTCTAACGTATCGCCTGTTGCCGCCAGCATCAGTTCATCGTAATTCAGGTACTTGCCTTTACCGTGTACCTCGGTCCGTAGCCAACTCAACAAAGGCGTGAAATCACCCCGACTGATACTGCCAAGCAAATCATCCACCTGTCCCATCGCCGCCGAGAATAACTGCGCCGCGGTCATGGCACCCAGGGTATAAGTTGGAAAATACCCGAACAATCCAGAGGGCCAGTGAACATCCTGCATGCAACCGTCGTGAAAATTACCCGCCGTTGAAAGATCAAAATATTCCTGCATTTTGGCATCCCAGGCATCAGGCAGTTGCCTGACTTCCAGTGAACCTTCAATCAGGTCTTTCTCAAGTTCATAACGCAGAATAACATGCAGTGGGTAGGTCGCCTCATCGGCATCAACGCGAATATAACTTCGTTTCACTTTTGTATACAGTCGATGTAAATTTTCAACATTCCATGCAGGATCATTGCTCAACCCACCAAGAAATATCCTCTGGGCGATGGGAGTGAGAAATTGCAGAAACTGCTTTGTCCGGGCTACCTGCATCTCCATCAGCAATGACTGGCTTTCATGGGTTGCCATACTCAGCGCCCTCCCCACGGGCTGATCCCTCCATCCTACAGGCAATCCCTGTTCATACATTGCATGGCCAGTTTCATGGATTACACCCATTAATGACGTCACGAAGGTATCCGTCTGGTAGCGAGTGGTAATTCGCACATCATCTGGTACACCGCCGCAGAATGGATGGTGGCTGACATCAAGGCGACCATGGTCAAAATCAAATCCCAGCGACTCCATAACCGCCATACCCAATTCCCTTTGCTTGGCAATACTGAAATCACCGCTGACGGGTAACAGTGTTTCTGAAGATTGTTTTTCAATCACCGCTTCAATAAAGCCGGGCAGGAAACTCTTTAAGTCGCCAAACACCTCATCTACCCGGGCAGAGTTAACATTGGGCTCATAAGTATCCAGCAGTGCGTCGTACTTCGACAACCCAGTAGCTTCAGCACGCACTGCTGCTTCTTTTCTCGACAGATTAACAACCTCCGTGAGCAACGGTTCCATATCCGCCCAGTTGTTATCAATACGATACTGACGCCAGGCTTGCTCTGCAGCGGTCGTCGCCTGTTCCAGTCTTGCTACCAGATCCGCAGGCATACAGGTTGCCTCTCGGTACACGCGCTTGATCTCGCGTAGGTTTGCGGATTGCCAATTATCGAGATCTTCTGTCACAGCGGCTTCAAGCCAATCTGCGATTTTTGGATCTGTCTTCAGGCCATGAATCACAACCTGCAGTGCCGACAGTGCCTGACCCCTCACTTGCCCACCCCCGACGGGCATCATCGACGCCTCGTCCCAGTTGGTAATAGCCAGAACATGCTGCAGATCGTTGATTTCCCGAAAATGATCATGGACATTCTGGTAAGCGCTCATATCAAACCTTCTTCACTTAGGTCGGCATCGCGACGCTATCTGTTTCAAACAGGTGCGCTGAGTCGTTAAAACGCCTGACGGTAATTTGCCCATCCATCAGGACGATATGGCTAATGGACCCATTGTCACAACCATTAAAGGCAAAGGGAGTTGATCCCGTCGCTTCAGCGAGTATGTGGCCCACAATACCCCCGTGGACAAAAGCGACAACCAGCTGGTCGGGGTGCTTCTCCGCAATTCTACCCAGGGCTCCGGACACCCGGGCGCGCAAACTGTCATGGGACTCAGCTCCGGGAATCGCATCCCATCGCTGCTCGCGTTGCATTTGTTGATAAACGGGATCGTTCTCATAAGCCTTAATTCGAAACACACCACCTTCCCACTGTCCCAGATGAACCTCTCTCAGTTCCCGTTCCTCAACGGGATTCATAACCAGGTGTCGCGCCAGGGGTGCAGCGGTCTCGTGAGTTCGGCACAAATTCGTCACGTAAATAGCATCTATCGGCTGATGCCTTAGACGCTGGCCGACTCGTTTCGCCTGTTCGCGCCCTGCCTCTGCCAGCTCCGGATCACCCTGACCGTCGATTAACGGGAACGGTTCACCAGGTAAGGCAGCCCTGCTTTCGCCATGACGGACCAATAGCACCTCAGTGGCACCGGGGGGTCGGCTAAAACGTTGCTGGCGATATTCTTTCATGGTTTATCCTGGCGTTGTATGCCCGGAGATACTACCAGATTCCAATTCACATTTTGTGTTCAGACCGGCAACTGGTTTAGGATCAATTTTAAGAATTCGCTATGAGGATTGAAGATGGGTTGGGATAAAGAAATCGATGAGCTGAAACACCGGAATTCGCTGGCAGAGAAAATGGGTGGTGCGGATAAAGTAGCGCGCCAGCATGAGTTCAACAAGTACACGATCCGGGAGCGAATTCAGAAAATCGCCGACGCTGGCTCTTTCCATGAAATCGGCAAGCTCGCTGGCGTTGCAAACTACGACGAAGATGGCAACCTGGTCGATTTTACTCCCTCCAACTTCATCTTTGGTACGGCAGAAATAGAAGGGCGACCATTAATCGTATCGGGGGACGATTTTACAGTCCGCGGTGGCAGCGCGGATGCCTCAATTCCCGGAAAAAGAGCACAGGCAGAAGGCCTGGCGGCAGAGTTACGATTACCGCACGTCCGCCTGGTAGACGGCATGGGAGGTGGCGGTTCGGTAAAAACAATTGAAATGTCCGGACGCACCTATATTCCAGGACTGAGCGGATGGGAAGTTGTGGTTAACCATCTGGGGATTGCGCCATCGGTTTCACTGGCACTGGGCTCCGTGGCCGGAATTGGCGCTGCCAGAGTTGCAACCTCTCACTATTCCGTCATCGTAAAAAAGAGTGCACAGATGATGATTGCCGGTCCTGCTCTGGTTGATTGGGCAAGTCTTGGGAATGTCAGCAAAGAAGAACTGGGCGCAAGCAAGATCCACACGCGTAATGGTGCGATAGACGACGAGGTGCAATCTGAGGAAGAAGCCTTTGAAAGAGCGATGCAATTTCTTTCCTACCTGCCCACCAGCGTGGATGAATTATCGCCTCGATCCGAAAATTCAGATCCGGTGGATCGGCGAGACCAGGCACTGCTGTCAACTGTGCCAAAAGATGCCCGCAAGGTTTATAAAATGAGGCCCGTGATCAACTCCGTGGTAGATAACGGTTCTTTCTTTGAGATAGGCAAGAAATGGGGCAAGTCTGTTATTTGCGGTCTGGCACGTCTGGATGGCATCGCCGTCGCCGTCTTCGCAGAGGACCCGATGGTTTATGGTGGTGCCTGGACCGCCGATGCCTGCCGTAAACTCATTCGCCACTGTGACCTGGCCTCAACATTTCACCTGCCGCTGGTTCACCTTGTCGACTGCCCTGGATTTTTAATTGGCAAACAATCAGAAGACAGCGCCACTATACGAGTCGGCTCCCAGGCACTGGCGGCTCTTGGCCAGACAACCGTGCCATTTTGCAGTGTCGTGATTCGGAAAGCATTCGGTGTTGCCGGTGCTGCCAATAGTAAACCCGGCAGCCAACATTTCCGCTTTGCCTGGCCTTCCGGTGATTGGGGTTCGTTGCCTATTGAGGGAGGTATCGAGGTCGCTTACAAGGCTGAAATCGCCGAGGCCGATGATCCCGATGAACATCTCGCAAAAATTAAGGAAAGACTCAACAGGCTTCGCTCACCTTATCGGTCTGCAGAATTTTTCGAAATCGAGGAGATCATTGACCCGAGGGATACGCGGGTTAATTTATGTCGTTGGGCAAATCTGGCAGTAAAGACTTTGAAAACAGGGCCAACCTCATTCAGCTATCGGCCCTGATTCAGGGTTTAGGCTTTTCTCCACCACTCTCCGATGATCTTCAACTGAAGGCGGCTGCATCAAGCGCCTTTGCCGATTTGTGAGATCAGGATACTTGTCCGGATCATATCGAAGTTTGCTCCAGCTGGAATGAGGTGGGCTGTATTTGTATAACAAGGTGCGCCGTTCATGTGCCAGCTGCCAGGGTGCTGTGCCGTGAATAAGGGCTTCAGTAAAGATCAACACATCGCCCCTGTTTAACGCCGGTTGCACCACATAGGGCTCACTCCTTCTAAAATCACGAACGTCATCCGGTAAATTACGGATAAAGTTGCTCTTATGACTACCCGGGATGCATGTAAATCCCCCAGCACCCTCGGGTGACGGGGTTAGATTGTAAGTCACCACTGTCAGCCCGTTACGCATAGTACCGTCCTGATAATAGTACCAGTGGTCTGTTTCAAACAATCTCGGCCCACCGTGCAATTGCATCTTGCTGTCACTTTTGTCCATAAATAGACAATACTCATGATCTATCCGGACTTTTCTCCCGACCAGTTCCACAACATATTCCAGCACCACGGGGTGATCCATCAGGTCAATAAAGGGTTGCCCCCACTCGGAAATAAAGTCTTTTCTTCGAAAGGCAGGATCGGAAGGTTGCCGTGGCCAGGTTTCATCGGCCAGACGTGAATAATGGTCACATTCATCGTGACTCAGTACATCAGGGATGACGATAAAACCCTGGATATCAAATTTGAACTTCTCTTCGTCACTCAACGGCATACTACAAATGACCCTTACCCAGTTCGAGTTTACCTTTTGCCAGGTTAATCCGGAGTAGATCGCTGGCGCCTTCGACCAATCGCAAGGATCTGACCTGCCGATAGAGTTTCTCCAACGGATGACCGGTCACCAACGCCTGGCCACCGACCAGTTGCACGCCGCCATCAACGACTCGCCCGGCAGTTTCGGTACAAAATACTTTTGTTGCAATGGTCTCGTTGACAGAGTTCTCACCGCTATCCACCCATCGAGCAGTGCGATACAAGGCACTGCGACCCACGTAGGTTTCAATCCGCATATCGGCGAATCGCATTCGAACCCCCTCCCTGTCACCGAGCGGCGTACCGCTACGGTGCGGAGCCTTTAGGTGTTGTTCCACGAATGCCAGCACCCATTGACACATTCCCATGGCCTGGGCAGAAACCATCAGGCGTACGTTACCAATATTACCCAACGCCCGGGGCATGCCCTCCCCAATCTTTCCGATCACCTGGGCTTTTGAAACCCTGACATTTTCGTACTTCATGGAACTGTGACCGCCTCCTTCCATGGAGGAAAATTCCCTTTCAATCGTGACCCCTTCTGCTTCACGATCCACCACAACCATTGCAGTGCCCGCTTTGCTGCCGTCTGCCTGCTCTACATTGACTAATATCGAAACGAAGTCTGCGGATGATCCCCCGGTAACATAGGACTTTAGACCCGTGATTAATAAATCATCCCCATCGATTACAGCATAGGTAGGACGCGTGGCAGTATCTGGCTCGGTAAAACCAAAGGCACCACGTTTTTCGCCCCTTAACACAGGTTCAAGATAGTCAGTCCTGAGTACGCCCTCTGCTGAATGGAGCACACCAGGACCCGGGCCAAATACAACACCCGACAGGGGTGAATTGGCAGCGGCCAGCATTTCCCTTAACATTGTTAACTCGAGGGTACCGGCCGGAGAACCGCCAAAGTCTTTCGGTTGTGTCTTGTAGAAGAATCCGGCTTCCTTGGATGCCTGTCGAACTTTCGCCTGCAAATTCCCGAATTCCTGGTCACTTATTTCGACGGGAATGGGTCCGAGGTACTCACTGATGAACTTTTCCATTTCGGATTGTGTCTCGAGTAGATCCTCAGGTAGATTGTCTGGCATTTCGTTACTCCAATTACTTCAACTTGGATTCACTTTATCAAACTAGTAGCCGATGAGCACTGATAACAGAAACAACACTCTCGGTGCTTTCTATACCACGGGTGGATTACGGGAGTTAGTCCCAATTTATCCTTTGTACGCCATTATGTTTGGCGCACATGGTATTTCGGCTTTTGAGCTGTCTTCGCTATTTTTCATCTGGGCCCTGGTTGGTCTGGTGACTGAAGTGCCCTCCGGAGCCTGGGCAGATACCTACTCACGAAAGTGGATCGTCGTCGCCAGCGGCCTGTTTAAGTCGGTGGGATTTCTCTGCTGGTTTTTGTGGCAGGATTTTGCCGGTTATGCGCTTGGCTTTGTTTTCTGGGGACTGGGATCGAGTTTACGATCCGGGGCATATGAGGCACTACTACATGATGTACTCGCCAGTTGGGACGAGAGCAAAAAGTTTACGCTGCACTATGGCAGGATCAGGTCTCTTGCTACTTTCTCTGCAATGTTCGGTGAAATACTCGGCGGCTTCCTGATTATCTATGGTTATGACCTGGTTCTGCTCGTGAGTATGCTGGTTCCACTGGTGGCAACAATTCCGTTTATACTGTTCGTCTCTGATGTCAAAAAGGACGGGCCTACGGCAGACCCGGACTACCTTACACACCTCAAGGGAGGTGTAAGGGAAGCCATGGAAAACAAATCTATTGCATTTATCTTCCTGGCAACCACATTCCTGATTGTTGCCTACGGTGTATACGATGAATACGTGCCGCCAGTAATGTTCGAGAAAGGATTTTCGCTATCGACGGTTGCTTTTTTGGCTGCTCCTGTCTTTATGGCGCAAGCCCTCGGTGAGTTTCTGGCATACCGCTTCTCTGGGCTCAGCTTCGATCATCTGTTGTTACTGATGATCCTGGGCAGTGTGTTTTTGTTGCCGGTGTACTGGTTGGAGGGATATTGGGTTCCCCTGGTCATGATGGGGTTCTTCTTTACCTTTGGGCTGGCAAGCACATTATTTGCGAGCCAGTTACAGAAAAAAATAGCCGGTGCTTCACGGGCGACCGTCACATCGCTGGTAGGGCTGGGAGACAGTACAGGTGCGATGATCTGGTTTATGATCTTCGGGGCAATCGCAGAATTCACATCCATGTCAGGGTCGACCAGCCTATTCACCTTGTTGATTATTTTTGCCTGCCTGGCAGCCCGCAAACTATTGAGACTATGGAGAATCTAACTCCATACAGGGTTGTGTTCACCTAGCTTCGGGGATGGGATACTCCAGCGAGGCGGTGTCTCAGACATGGTTAACACCGGACCCAGGAATCCAATAGAACCGTGAGCGGATTGCTGTTCCTGCAACACCGCTTCAAGCTCTGAAACGTCGATTCCCAACTCCTGGTCGCCGGATTCGACTCGCGGCTGTCGCTGCAAAAACATTGCTGATTGACATAGCGCGGCACGAACATGGTAGGAACCACCCATCCTCGCTCGTAAACCAAGCGCAAGTAGCGTTCCATAGGCCGCGAGATAACCCGTGGAGTAATCACATGCCGCAGCAGGTAGTAAACTCGGTCGGTCACCGCCATGTTCATGGGCAATCCCGGTCACCGTCTGCGCCAGTTGTTCCCATCCCGCCCGATCCTTAAATGGACCCTCGTAGCCATAACAGTTCATCGACGTGTATATAATGCCCGGCCTGATTTCTGCCAGTTGCTCTGCGGCAAGTCCCAGTTTCTCCATCGAACCCGGACGATAGCCCTGGGAAAATACGTCTGCGTTTCTGACCAGGGATAGTAACTTATCCTTCTCATCAGCAATCGTCAGATCAAGATAACAACTGCGTTTACCGTGACTGGTATCTTTTACGAACCGATCGACCTGGGGCAGATGTTCGGCGGTCACCATCAATACATCAGCACCGTGCTCAGCCAATGTTCTGGCACAGGTGGGCCCTGCCAGGATGCGTGTCAGGTCCAGTACCTTAACACCCGACAATGGCCTGCTCGCCTTTCCAGAGTCGCTCAGTGGGACAGGGTCACTGTCTCCAATCCTGGTAATCTCAATCACCGGTCTCCTGACCATCAGTTCACCATGGGGGTGAGACAACCATTCCTGCTGACTTCGAACCATGGCACCGCAGGCATTGACCTCTGCAACGGCATTTTCCAGGTCCAGTGCGTCCCATTGTAATAGCGCTTTTTTGACTGCCTGCAACTCGTAGTCACAATCCAGGATCTTGAGGATTCGTTTCGCCAGGTGTGGCATGCCCATATGAGGGAGGAAATGCCTGCCATCCCTGGTTGGATGTGGCAAGGAGATACCCGCTCTTGTTTGCCTTGCCAGCCAGGCTTCTTCTGTCGCGGCACCATGATCCTTTAAGTACTCGAAGCTCTTTAAGGTGGCGGCCGCATGAGTCACATCAATACCCAGCTGTTGTCGGTTTCCGGTACGCAGTTCCCACAGATCGTTAACCGCGACGCCGATGGCGGAAAAAATCGCCGCCGTCGAATCACCCAGGCTAAACCGGGTCGGCAGAATCGGGTCCTGGCCCGTTACCATAATCTGCTCTGACGGCATCTCGAGTTGTCGCAGGGACATCAGTTCTTCAAAAGCAGCATTGCGCATCACGAATTCCATGGTCCGTTGAGGTACCCATATCATGCCTCGAACCGAAGTTGCTGGAAAGAGCATCATTTTTCCTCTACTTCCCAAACAGTTATGCTGCACTGCGTTCATCATTTCATGGTTAGAGAGGAAAATGGATATTTATCATATCTGGTGTGACCTGAAACCCGGTGTCAAAGATGTGGATTTTGTTGACTCGGTAGATCAGTATCTAGGCGGGCTGCAGCAAGCCGGTAAGCTGGAAACATTCCGTATCACCCGACGTAAGCTGGGTCTGGATGGGGTTGGTCTCGGAGACTTTCATATTCAATTGGAATTTACCGGTCTGGCCCAGCTCGATGATGCTTTTATCCAGGTATCCACTCGAGATGATCCTGTGGAAAGTTTTCATCAGGCGGTAAACAGTAAGGTGCAGAACGTTCAGTTTTCTCTTTACCGGGATTTTCCCGACCAGCATCGTAAACAAGGAGAGGAAAAGTTCTGATGGCTATCAAAGGCAGTTGTCGCTGCGGATCCATCACTTTTGAAATCGACAAGGCCAGTGGTCCCTTTGAGCTATGCCACTGCAATCGATGCAGAAAAGTCTCTGGATCAAGCGGGATGGCGGGCGTGGGCGTGAGGACCGAGCATTTTCACATGCTGACCGGAACTGAACTGGTGAAATGTTACACCGCTCCCCTGCTTGATTCCCCACCGGTCTACCAGGTTTACTTTTGCTCCAACTGCGGCTCCCCGGTTCCGAACCCCAGCCCGGATGGTGATTGGCTCGAAATCGCCGCGGGACTATTTGATGCACCGCTGGGGGCAAAGCCAGACAAACATATTTATGTCGAATTCATCCCGCACTGGGATACCATCTCGGACTCATTACCCCGGTACACGAGCAAGGAATTAGTCGAGTACCGTCTCACCACCAACAACAGGTAAGGATCAGATGGCAGTATCAGATCACGTTGATATCGAGCAATTTATGGCGGGTGTCGAACGCCGCAACCCTCACCAAACGGAATTTATCCAGGCGGTGAGAGAGGTGGCTGAGGACATATTCGAGTTTATTGAGAACAAGGAAATTTATCACGAGTACCAGATTCTCCGGCGAATCGCAGAGCCCTACAGGGTAGTCAGCTTTCGGGTCTGCTGGGAAGATGACAGAGGCAACATCCGGGTGCAACGAGGTTGGCGAGTCCAGAACAATAATTCAATTGGTCCTTACAAGGGCGGGTTACGTTTTCATCCAGATGTGAACGAGAGCGTACTGAAATTTCTGGCATTCGAACAGACTTCCAAAAACAGCCTGACTGATCTGCCTATGGGTGGTGGCAAAGGCGGTGCTAACTTCAATCCGAAGGGAAAATCAGACCACGAGGTGATGCGATTCTGCCAGTCTTTTATGACAGAACTTTATCGCCATGTCGGTGATGATGTTGATGTGCCCGCAGGAGATATCGGTGTCGGGGCACGTGAAATCGGTTACATGTTTGGCCAGTATAAAAGGATCACGAACAAATTCACCGGTGTGTTAACAGGCAAGGGACTGGAATTCGGTGGCAGTCTCGTCAGAACTGAAACCACAGGCTATGGCGCCGTTTATTTTCTGCAGAACATGCTTGAGCAAGTTGGCACCAGTATTCTGCATAAGACCGCTGTAATTTCCGGTTCCGGCAATGTGGCTACCCATGCAGCTGAGAAAATCATCCAACTGGGTGGCAAGGTGCTCACCCTCTCCGACTCAAAAGGGTTTATCCATGACCCTGATGGTATTGATCAGGTAAAACTGGATTGGATCAAGGACCTTAAAAATGTTAAGCGTGGACGCATCTCTGCCTATGCAGCCGAGTTTCCCGGCGCTGAGTACCATGAAGGCAAACGACCCTGGGGGATTGCCTGCGATATCGCACTTCCCTGCGCAACCCAGAATGAACTCGATGAATCCGACGCCAGAACCTTGATTGACAATGGCTGCATGGGTGTTTCGGAAGGGGCTAACATGCCGACCGACCTTGAAGGTATCAAAGTATTTAAGGCAGCGGGCATCTGCTATGCACCAGGTAAAGCATCTAATGCGGGAGGTGTTGCCGTATCTGGCCTGGAGATGAGTCAAAACTCTGCTCGCCTGCACTGGAGCGAAGATGAATTGCAGGAACAGCTTCGCACGATCATGAAAGGGATCCATGACCGCTGCCTGGAACACGGCCTGAAACCTGATGGTACTGTCGACTATGTTAAAGGCGCCAATATTGCCGGGTTCGTCAAGGTGGCGGATGCAATGATTGCTTTTGGGGTGGTTTAGCAATATATCCAGTAAATCTGTGTCAAATACGCAGTAATGTGGTCTCGCCATGACAGAGCCATTGCGAGTTAAGGTGTAGCGCCTCTCGCAACAAGAACAAGAACAAACAAGAACAAATTGAAGGGTCTTTTTACAATGAGACATATGTTTGCTGCGCTGATGCTGGTTTCTTTTTCAATCCAGGCTGAATTTGAAATCACATCGGCAGATTTTGATCGCCAGGCCATCACCCTGGCACTTATACAGGAACCGCCACAACTCAATAGCATGAGGGCGACGGATACCGTTAGCATTTTCGTTTTAGGTCATATCATGGAGGGCCTGGTTCGTTATGACAGGCGCGGCAATATTGCACCTGGCGTCGCCGAACGATGGGAGATAGATGCCAAGGGAGCAACATTCTGGCTGCGGGATAATGCACTGTGGAGTGATGGTGAACCGGTAACAGCACACGACTTCGTTTTCGCCTGGCAAAATGTGCTGGCACCGGAGACTGCCTCTGAATACGCATTTATTCTCTATTCGCTGAAAAATGGTGAAGCGATTAATGTTGGGGACCTGGAACCTGGCGATCTGGCAGTGAAAGCGATAAACGATAAAACCCTGAGGGTAGAATTCGAAAGGCCGAGCGGATATTTTTTAAAGCTGGCTGCGTTTACCACCTACCTGCCAGTGCGAAAAGACTATTTCGAATCCAAGTTAGATCGGTACGCTGCCGAGGCGACCGATATGCTGTACAACGGGCCATTCAAACTTACCCAGTGGGTTCACTCCGCATCTTTGAAGATGGTCAAAAATGAGCGCTACTGGAATAAGGAGAACATATATCTGAATGAGATCAACGCCGCCTATATCACTGCAGACTCCAGGGCGCGGCTCAACCTGTTTACAGACGGCAAGATTGTGCACACCCGATTGGACGGAGAAACTTACAAGGACGCATTGACACAGCGATTTCGCATCAGGAGTTTCGCCACCGGCACAATATTCTACTTGGGTTACAACCATCGACCAGAGCGAGTCACCAGCAATTTGAATTTGCGCAAAGCCATCCAGCATGTTTTTGATCCTGAAGAATTTGTCAACAAGGTGCTCCAGACCCCTGGCAATCTGCCCGGTAGAAGTATTTTCCCAGTTTGGTTGGACGGAGTCGATAAGAAGTTACGCCAGGAATATCCGGCACCTGTGATCGAGGTTGATATTGAGAAGGCGAAAATCTTCCTTCAGGCTGCCAGACAAGAAATAGGCGTAGACAATATCCCCCCGATGGTTTTGTTGGTGAGCGATACACCAACCGCGACGAAGCAGGCTGAATACCTGCAGGGCTTGCTCAAAGACAGGTTGGGTTTGGACATTAATATCGACATTCAAACATTTAAGCAACGACTCGCCAAAATGACGGCGGGTGAATATGACATGGTCGGTGCCGGTTGGGGGCCTGACTATGACGACGCGATGACATTCGGAGATTTATTCGCTTCCTGGAATCTGAACAATCGTGGTCGATATAACAATCCGGAGTATGACAAGTTTGTTCGTATCGCAATGAACAGTTCAGAACCCAAAGTACGTATGGATGCCATGGCTCATCTACAGAGCATTTTAATTGACGACGCAGCGATATTGAATCAGTACGAACAGGCTGTTATTTACCTGTTGCATCCGAAACTGCGGGGCGTCGTTCGCCGCGTAGTGGGTCATGATCCTGACTATACTTATGCCCGGGTCGTCAAGTAACAGCTTCACCTCAGTGGTTTACAACGCATTAAAATGCGGAAAAGGATAACAGCATGGATAACGACATAATAGATAGAAGTGAATTCGACTCCTCTGGTAATTGGAGCTTTTCCAACGCCTTTCATATGATGAAACTATCCTACGCTGTATATGCTGGAACCACAGATAATATTGGGTCATCGGAAGACTGGTCGATTACGGAGACTTTGGTCAATAGCGCCGGTTACGGCATGAAAAAGATAGAAGCGCATGAGGGTATTTATGAACCCAATGCGATGATTTGCTGGGACGAGCACAATGTTTTCTTAATATTCCGGGGAACGGAACCGCTGTCCTGGAAAGGGGCGACAGATGCTGATTTATCCAAGAAACCATTCTGCATTGGTGAAATTCATCGTGGCTTTGCCACATCTGTAGAATCAATCTGGCAACAGATCATGGAAGCTCTGAAAGAAGTCTATGACGCGGAACACAAACTATTATTTGTAGGCGGCCATAGTCTAGGTGCCGGGATGTCTCAAGCAACCACGTCCAAACTGGAGTTCGAGGAATCTATCAATCCCGCTGCAATATACAATTTTGGGTGCCCCAGGGCCTTTAATGTCGATGGTGCCGATCTTTATAATCAAAGACTGGGCTCAAAAACGTTTCGAGTTGTAAACAACAATGATGTGGTTTGTAACGTCCCATTCGAAAACATGGGGTTTTCTCACGTCGGTCAGTTTAAATATCTAACATCCGATGGGGAGTTATGGGACGATCCCTCCTCTTGGCGGCAGATTGTCGATAGTGTATTGGGAGGTGCCCGGGCACTCACTGAATTGAATCCCATTGATTCCATTACGGACCATTTGCCACAAAATTATACAGCGTGTCTTAAGAGCTAGCTTTAACATGAAAGTGCCGATGATCCGGTGAGCAAAAATTCCACCGTGAAAAATCAAGCAGGTGTTTACCCTGGCTTCCTAACTCTGCCTGAAAATGGCTGTATTGGAAACAATCCTCAAACGGGTGATGTCGTTGAATCGTTTATCAAAATTCGTCTTTATGTGATTTAAGAATAGTGCGCCGAATTCGACCTGACGACGCCCCTGATTAACGCCTCAAAATCTTCCATAATGATATAGATACAGGGTATCAAAATCAGCGTCATGGTCGTCGCAAACAAAATACCAAAGGCTAACGCTATCGCCATGGGCATCATCAACGCTGCCTGAAAGCTCGTTTCCAGTAACATTGGCGCCAGCCCTACAAAGGTTGTCAGCGACGTCAGCAGGATCGCACGAAACCTCGCGACACCTGACCTGACGGCGGCATCCTTTCTCGACGCACCGGCTTCAACTTCCCGGTTGACGAAATCAACCAGGATAATACCATCGTTAACGACGACCCCGGTTAACGCAATCAATCCCATAATCGTCACACTGCTAACCGCGTAGCCAAGAATATAATGCCCCAACAATGCACCAATCAAACCGAAAGGAATCACTGACATGACGATCAGGGGCTGGACATAAGATCGCAACGGAATCGCCATCAAGGCGTAGATAATGAACAGTGAGACGGCGAAATTCTGGGCGAATTCTACCAGTGAATCAGATTCTTGTTCACTTCCCACGGTGGGTGACAACTTCACATGGGGAAATTCCTCCGCAAGAAAAGCGCTGAAGGTCGCAAAAACTGATTTATTGATCTCAGCCGGGGTAGAGGCTTCGGTGACGACGTTGGCTGACACGATAATGACCCGTTCACCATCCTGACGAAAGATTCGAGCCGGTGCATCTTCATATTCCATCGTTGCCACCTGATCGAAGGGTACCTCGTCTCCCATCGGGCTGCGAAACCACATGCCCTCAAGATTACCCACAGACTGCCGCTCGTCTTTGGGATAACGAACCATGACGCGGATTTCCCTCCGGTCCCGATTCACCCGCTGCGCTTCGACCCCATAAAATGCCTGCCTCACCTGGGTGGCCAGTGCGACCTGGGTCAGTCCCAGGGCTTCGGCACCGTGTTTGATTTGTAACTGTAGTTCTCGAGGTCCTGTCTCGTGAGAACTCTCAATATCATAAACGCTGTCATAACTCCTTAAGTGTGACATCAAGGCTGCCGCTGCTGCAGCGGTCTGGGCAGAGTCTTTGCCGGTTAACTTGAACCCCAGGGCAGGCCCGCCGCCTGAACGAGATCGAGACTGAATACGCATGGATTTTGTGCCCGCCACTTCACCCATTAATTCTCGCCAGCGACGCGTGACTTCTTCAGGGTTAATATCCCCGGCACTATTCTGCACAATATCAGCCACGGCTATGATCGTGTTTTCCGGCGTCAGGACCGTCATGTTATTACCAACGATACTGTGCTCCAGATTGAATTGTTCGCTGACCTCTTCGCCTGCCTGCAGCAGTGTTTCCCTGAGCCTTATGGCAATGGACAGACCCAGTTCTTTCGGCACACCTTCGGCTAATTCAACTTGCGCCATCGCCATCTTGTCGGGGATTTGGGGAAAAAATACATACCGGATAATACCACCGGCAAACATCCCGCCGACAAGAATCAGCATGGCAACAAAAATGGCGACGGTGACATAGCGATACTTGATCGCCAGGACCAGTGTGGGCTGGTATCGGTTGACAACAAAGGACCTTAACCTGGCCGCGACCCAGTCCTGAACCCTGTAAATCGCCCGGGTAATCAACCATCGCGGCGGCTTATCGCTGATATGAGCAAGGTGTGCCGGTAAAATCAGTTTCGATTCGACAATCGAAAATAGCAGACACAGTATCACCACCCAACCAATCACCCGGCTAAAGGCGCTGAATCCGTCCGTCGAAACCACCATTGGTGCGAATGTGGCAATGGTGGTCAGCACCCCAAATGTTGCCGGAATCGCCACTCGTTTCACGCCGATGATCACGTTATCGATCGATTGACCATTTTTTTCAACTTCCGTGTGAGCGCTTTCGCCAACGATAATGGCATCATCCACGACGATACCGAGGACCACAAAAAACCCGAAGATACTCATCATGTTAATGGTCAGATCGAACCCCGGTAACGGCATGACCATACCCGCGCCCAGGAAACTGATGGGTATGCCCAACATGACCCATCCGGCGAGTTTCAATCGCAGGAAAAACCCCAGCACAAGAAAGACCAGCATCGCCCCCATCATCAGGTTCCGTACCATCAGATCAACACTCTCGTCAATGAACTCCGACATATCTGCCCAGGTATCCAGTTTCACGCCCGCTGGCAGTGATTTTTGTTTTTCTTCCACATAGCGCCTGGCGGTTTGCGAGACGTCAATCTGGCTCTGGTCGCCAACCGCATGAATTTCGACCATGACGCTTTCATCGCCGTTGAACATCGCATAAAAAGGCACATCGACAAAATCATCTCTGACCTTGCCAATATCTCCAATGGTTAAGCGCGTGCCGTCGGGTCGAGTAATCAATACAATGCGTTCGAATTCTTCGCCTTTGTAAGCCTGACCCACCGTTCGAATTCGAATGTCGCCACTATCACTCTCGATCGCGCCGCCAGAAATATTGATGGAACTGTAACGGATGGCACTGGCCACCTGGTTGAGCGTCAGACCATATCGGCGCAACTGTCGGGATGGAATTTCAACCGATATTTCGGTAGATCTCACGCCCTGGATATTGGCCTTGGAGATTTTCGGCAAGGCTAACAATTCATCCCGAATTTCTTCCGCCAGCGCTTTCCTTGCACGCTCGTCCAATTCACCGGAAATCTGGATTCGCAGCACACCCTGTTGCCAGCTCGCCGGTGTAATCACTGGTTTTTCTGCCTCCGCAGGGAACTGACTGATGGTCGCAACTGCTGCCTCGACCCGGTTCATCACCTGGTCAACGCGATATCCATCATTGGTTGCGACCTTGATATTCGCAAAACCGCCTGATTGAGTCGCAAAGGTATCCAGTGTTTCGATGCCTTCGACATCTTTGAGAGCGACCTCCAGCTTCATCAGGATGCCCTGCTCGACTTCCTCCGGCGCGCTACCAAAGAAGGGAACGGAGATGTTGATATTAGTGACAGGGAGCTTCGGTTGAGCTTCCTTTTTAAGCAGCAGCAGGGACGAACCGCCGACAAGAATAATCAGCATCATCAGCAGGTTCGCGGCGACGTGATTGCGCGCGAACCAGCTGATCAAACCCTTATTCGGATCAAGGTTCATCGACTATCCTCACTCGCGTTCCGGGCAATGGATTATCAATCGGCGTCACGCAGACCCTCGCCCCGGCTTCCAGGCCTGCGGAGACATAGGCCATATCAGCATCGATGTAGGCCAGTTGCACACTCCTGGGACGAATGCGTAATTCATCGTCGATAATCCAGACTCGATTACCAGGTTTCAGCATATGCCTTTCAATCGGAATAACCTGTCGAAGGGTCGGGCCAGGAATCGTCACATCAACAAATGACCCAACGCGCAATGGTTCTGTTTCTTCCCCGGCTTCTTCCCCGAAAAGATAACCATAGGGATCTTCAACCCGGGCAATGGCGTACAAGGTGCGTGACTGGAGGTCTAACACACCCTCTGTTCGCACCAACTTCGCTGCCCAGACCTTGCTACTGTCGCTGGTCGTGACGATGACCCGTACCGCGTTAGAACCATCCAGGCGCAGACGAGGCAGGGATAACTTCTTAACTTGCGGAGCAGACAGCGGTAGACGCACCTCGACAAAATCTACCGCAAAAATAACCGACAATGGCGTTCCAGGGTTAACGTATTGACCCAGATTGGCGCGCTTTTCCCGAATCAGACCGGCATAGGGCATCCGAATTTCCGTTCGGTCCAAATCACCATTGGCACGTACCAGCTGCGCTTCAGCGGCCACCACCTCCGCCACCGCGCGCGTTAACTGGGTCTTCCTGAAAGCCAGGTCGGTTGCGGCGATATCGGGATTGTCCGCCCTGCGCTGTTCAAAATCGCCGCGCTCGTATATCGCCAGGGATTTTTCCTGTGCCAACTGGGTCTTGGCTCTGACCATTGCAGCCTCAGCACGCTTGAGTTCGGCCATATGGTTACGCGGATCTATTTTTAGAATGACATCGCCCTTGTTCAAAAACCCACCGCTGAAAAAAACCGGCGACACTTCGACGATGCGACCGGTGATTTCAGCAACCAATAGTGTTTCTGTATGGGGCGCCACTGTACCACTGGCGATGACTTTGATGGATACATCCACCGGTTGGACAATAAAGCTATTGACCAGTAATGTCGGCGGCTCTGGCGGTTTTAAGCTGGCTTCTGGTCGCATGATGACCATCACCCACGAAACGCCAATAGCACTCAGTATGATCAGCGCAGGAATGCCAATTCTTATAATGTACTTCATCAATTGAGTATATCAAATCGCAACTAACGTGGCTGGGATCTAAATCCGCAAGAACAATTTCCACCAACTCGAATCCAATTGGCACCCCTATGAGCTTCAACACTATCCAGTGTGGTTTGTTACGGTACCCTTATTCAACTTGGCTGTTAGTATTTCTCGAAGACTTGGCACACTTTCCTCCAGAATTATTTATGGCTCATGACCTATAACACCGATTAAAGGCTACTTGTCTCCCTCAAGCAATGCCTTCCACGCATCAAAATCTTCTCCCAAGTTATCAGCTCGGTGTACTGCTACGATTCCTGTTTCCGATACCAAGTCGTCCAGGTAGCTCGTGTACTTGGCGCCATAAGTATTACGATTGAGATTCCACCATGCTCGAACGCCTGGCCATACAAGCATTTGATTGCATAGCGTTCGTTCGTAACCTTTGAAAGATTCTTGATCCAGCACTCCTTGATTGTATTGATAATATTGGCTCTCGAAGTCAAGGAAGAATCCAAAATTTCTGGTAAGTCGAAGCATCTACGTTTTGAGAACCTAAAATGCATTAATCGAATGCTTCACCGGTGTCCGAGCCTGCGACTGCCAGAAACCAGTCCTGCCAAACAGAAGTGTTGTTTAAGAATGTCGAAGCATTGACTGCTTTTGTGTTTTGTTTCGTCTGAAAAGCCAAGTATCCAACCGTTGCGATTACCCCAAATGCACCAACGATTTCTCCGATTGCTGCCGCAGCATCCCAGTTCATAGTGACACCTCACGCCGCCATAATTGGCGCGTAGTCGTAGGCGGAGCATTCACTCCAATGTGTATGACACGTAACGCCCAGGTAAGCGAGTGCGCGTAGCGCAGCCGCTTAACCTACTTGTTACGTATGATAAATTTAAACTGCGACAACTTTATTTGCGCAGGGACCTTTCGGACCCTGACCTACTTCGAACTCAACGGCCTGACCGTCATTCAATGTTGAATATTCGCCCCCCGATTGAATTTCCGAATGATGAACAAACAAATCTTTACCGCCATCTTCTGGAGTAATAAAACCGAAACCTTTATCTGCATTAAACCACTTTACTGTACCTTTACTCATAACTCTCTTTACCTTTGGTGAAAAAATAATTCTGTTTTTGCTATCACCATTACAAAATCAGCACTTGAATCTAGTTCAGCACATAAAGTCCGCATAACCGGATTCGCCATGTTTTGAGGCGCATAGCAGCATAGCTGCGAAGCGTTCTAACGACCGTAGGGAATGATAACAGTATTTTGTTTTGCAAGTTGATGTTATGCCCATTTAACTGATTCTGGTATTTCGCGCTCTAGCCCATAAAGGTGTCGAATGATCTGGCCTTCATGCATGACTTCATGTTCTGCCAAGGCCATCAAGTATTCTTCGCGCTCTTTCGTCCAGTCTTTGACACTATTAATCGCTTCCAAAACTTCTGTAGAAGAGCTGCTTACCTTTTCACTAAAACTTGATTGCGAAAAATCTGTAGTGAACAATTGAACCCTACCCAAGATCCAGCTTCTATTGCCTTCGCATAACTTTCCTCATTTTATATTGCATAGCGTTTACATAAAGCGCTCGCGATTCTTTGCACGTCCAGCCACATACGGCGTTCATTAATATTCTTGTTATATGTTTTCTTTAAACTTTGGCCACCGATTGTAACCTATGTCTGGGTTGTTTGATTGAAACTCACGGATGAATTCCACCCCTTTGGTTGACAACGCAGACTCTTCACAATCAGGCGACTCTCATAATATTTCTCATCAGAATTATCAGTAGCGTTCCGCCATGGGCCATGGCATAACTATTGGAAGCGCCAAGTATGGTAACTGGCATACTGATCAGAGCCCAGAGCCCTGATTTACACAAATCGTTCATAGCGGATTAGTCCCAGCCACCCAGTGGCGAATTGATGGCTGTGCTAGGCACTCTTTACTCTCAGGTTATCAAATAACATGGATAAGGCTTCGTCTGATTCTTTACCAATTTCCCAGCAGTCTGCTATCGCTTGACCCAACTTCGCAGCTGACCAACAGCTGGATACTACATCAGCACCATAACTGTACAATTGGATTGCCTCTTCAAATTCGTCTTTATCCACGATTAGAGCGGCCCCTTCTCTATCCTCTGTTTTGGATACATCAAGTTCTAGATCGACATATACAAGCTCGGAGTCAAAGTCTTCCATTGGGGCAATGACATTTAGATAGATTTCACGTAGCTGACAGTTTGGCTCGTATACTTCCAGGAGGTTCAGTCTTGCGCTATAAACAAAAAAAGCGCGTACATCCGCATCTTGTTCATAGAGCAATTTTTGACCATCAGAAACAGGTGTTCCCAAGCGCGTCCAAACTACACAGCCTTGATCGGTGCGAAGCTCCAATTCCGCTTCACAAATTCGGTGAATTGACCCGTCCGATTTAAGTGCTTTGACGAGAATTTTGTGCATACTATCGATGCCTAACGCCTCAGCGAGCCAGCTTTAAGCTTAGCGTAAGGGTTTTACTTCCCTTTCATTGTCGAAAAATCGTAGCGCTCTCTCATTTTCTATCACTCCAATATGCTTTTTCCTCGTCTTTGTCAGCTTTCCTCGCCGGAACAATTCTCACGACCGCCCTTCTCTCTGAAACAATGACAAATTACCAGAGTATTCAGTTTGAAACTTACACCCAGTAATAAAACCCGATCTTCATCTTCAGAATTGTCTGGGTAGTAGGGGTTATCTCCGCCATTTTGCCGTGAGACGGTTAGACGGCCCCTTCCGTCGATCGCGCCGCGTGGGCTATTACACGGCAAGCGATGCTACTAGTCTCCCAATCCGAGAATTACCTTCAAATCAGGGATGGCTGCTGCAATAGTAGCCCTGTGTCCATCAGGCTTCTCGCGTACCGTTGCCCCACGCTTTTCCAGGAATGAAGATTCCTCTGGTTGGAGGCGACCGACCTGTTCATCATCTGCACCAAAGATCTGCGTAACGTTCGACAAGTCGACATGTTCAAGGAGTTCCGTGTAGCGCCTGTACCCCAAGCCCGCAGCCAGTCTCATCATATTGCGATCACTGACTTCGCTGTCACCGCCCATTCCAGCTTCCTCTAGCGTTACGGTTACGACAGTCTCTCCACCTACAAAGCCAACTGGATTTCCCCTGGCGACTCAGTCGCGACGACGGATATCCTTTTTTGATGATTGTGTAGGATAAGAAGAGAGTCTTCTGATATCAACGAGTTGTAGTCATACATTGCTGTGTAAATTTTTCTCTGAACTATCAATAAGACCTGGGCATATTCAGCACATGCTCACCAATGAAACTCAGAATCAGGTTCGTCGATATGGGCGCTATCTGGTACAGACGTGTTTCGCGGAACTTGCGTTCAATATGATATTCCTTCGCAAAGGCAAAACCGCCAAAGGTTTGCATGCACACATCCCCGGCTCGCCATGACGCCTCAGAAGCTAACATTTTTGCCATGTTGGCTTCGGCGCCACAGGCTTCTCCGGCATCGAACATATCGGCTGCCTTCTCTACCATTAACGAGGCGGCTTCAATATCAGCGTAACAGCGCGCTATGGGAAACTGGACACCCTGGTTTTGTCCAATCGGGCGATCAAACACCACCCGTTCCGTCGCATAAGCACTGGACTTATCGATAAAGTAACGGCCATCACCAACGCATTCAGCTGCAATCAGTATTCGCTCTGCATTCATGCCATCCAGGATGACCTTAAAACCCCTGCCCTCTTCGCCCAACAGGTTATCCGCCGGAATACGCAGGTCGTCAAAAAACAATTCGCAGGAATGATGGTTGATCATCGATTCAATCGGCTGGATGGTTAAACCGTTACCCTCTGCGGCGTGAACATCGATCAGGAATGCCGACAGACCGGCTGTTTTCTTCTCAACATCTGCTTTCGGCGTGGTCCTGGCTAACAACACCATCAGGTCGGAGTGTTCGATCCGGCTGATCCAGACCTTTTGACCATTAACAACATATTCATCACCTTCTTTTCGGGCGAATGTCTTCAAGCTGGTCGTATCCGTGCCGGTAGTAGGTTCGGTGACCCCAAAACTCTGTAATCGAAGCTCGCCCTTGGCAATCTTTGGCAGATAGTGTTTTTTCTGAGCTTCGCTACCGTGCCTCAAAACTGACCCCATCACATACATTTGGGCATGACAGGCTCCTGCATGGGCACCGGACCGGCAAACCTCTTCCATCACCACCGCTGCTTCGCGTACACCAAGTCCGGCGCCGCCGTATTCCTCAGGGATCAGGACGGTCAGAAACCCTGACGTAGTGAGTTCTTTGACGAACTCCGTTGGATATCCCCTGGTTCGATCAAGTTCAAGCCAATAGTCTTCTGAATACTGGCTACATAACTGCTGAACTGATTCTCTTATTTCCACAAAGTCCTGATTACTCACACACGGGTTCCACTGTTTTATTGACGCCGCAGATTCTACCGTATTATTGAATTGAAGCGGGTGCTTTTCGCCGGGTGCTCCGGATCTTTGTCGATGATAAGATCAGAAGCTCGTAAACAAGCTCGCAATAAAAGGGGAACAGCGATGAACCAGTGGCAAATAGGCAAGGTGAAGATCACGCGCGTTGTAGAAATGCAGGTCACCGGCGGTAGCCGATTTATTCTTCCCCAGGCAACCAGGGATGCCATCAAACCCATCGGTTGGTTGCAGCCACACTTTGCAGATTCAGAAGGAAATCTGATCATGAGCATCCACGCCCTGATCGTGGAAACACCCGACAAGAAAATTGTCGTCGATACCTGCATCGGGAATGATAAAAAGCGCAATATCCCTAACTGGACCAATCTGCAACTACCTTTTCTTGAAGATCTCCAAAAAGCCGGTTACGACAGGATGGATATAGATACCGTACTATGTACCCATCTGCATGTTGACCATGTCGGCTGGAACACGATGCTTGTCGATGGCATGTGGATACCTACATTTCCCAATGCACGTTACCTGATGGGTGATACAGAATTTAACTACTGGATTGACCAGGAAGATACCGATTACGGTGATGTGATTGGTGACTCAGTGAAGCCCGTTTTCGAGGCCGGACTGGTTGACCTTGTGGATCTTAATCACCAGGTTTGTGAAGAAATTTATCTCGAACCCACCCTCGGACATACACCGGGTCACGTCAGCGTGCATATAGAATCTGAGGGCCAACATGCGCTTATCACTGGAGATTGCATCCACCACCCCTGCCAGATAGCGAACGTCGACTGGTCCAGCAGTGCAGATTTTGACGCGGAGCAGGCAATAAAAACCCGCAAAAAGCTGCTGGCGGATTATTCAGACAAGGACATTCTTGTGATTGGGACCCATTTTGCGACGCCCACTGCCGGACACCTCAAAAAAGATGGGGATAATTACTGGTTAGAGGTCTGAATGCGAATCCCAATATCAATCAGACTCTGGTTAGCGATGGACAGTACCTGCCCAAAACGATCCATCACGAACCGATTGAATAATGGCAGCAACATGATCCGTTCTTCGTAGCTCAGGTTCAGCTTTTCCGTCGCGTACCAGAAACACCGTTGGAAATTTACGGGTAACAACGGGTGATAAACCAGATCCTGACCAACCAGGGTACTGAATCTTTGCCTCAATTCTTCGAGTAAAACTTTGAAGTGATCCGTGTTACCGGCAGCACGGGCTCTAAGGACTATACTTAGTTCAGCGCCCGGGTCAGCAACAGCGCACTCGTCCTTCGCTTTAATCAGATTTGCCCAGGAACGATTCATCAGGATCGAAAACTCTTCCCGGTACACCCGGGCCCGGGTTTTCAATGCCCGGGTGATATTAAATTGACGCTCCAGCAGATGTTGCTCATGCTCTGCTTCCTCGAACAAGGCATCGGCGGCGTTCATGGTTAACCCGTTAAACAGGTAGGTCATTCTCTCATCGACGGCGCCTTTAACGCGTCTCACGGCGCGAATATTAAAATTACGGTCCGGGATTGGTTGTTGCATGTGTTGTGTGACAAATCGACTGGCTTGATGGGACATAGTGCTCAAAATACGCGGTAGCTCTCTGTAGTGCAGATGAAGTAATTAGATCACTCTACCTGCTAAATTCCTACCAATGGATCAACTAATGTCTCAAACCGTGCACTTCATCACATATTGATTTCGCTTCATCGGAATTTCTCCTAAATCAATGCGAGTTGGCACGTCTAATTGGATTGTTGCCGCAGCAAAACCGCGTTACCAACGCAACAATTGCCGATAGTGTATGATGGCTTCCTTTTTTTGTGCGTACCTAGATTGAATATGACAACTACAGAAAACTCGCTGACCTATCCCTATGATGAGCCCCCGCCTTTTGGCACAACCAGGGAAATTGCCCCGGGCGTCAGATGGTTGCAGATGCCTCTGCCCATGTCACTGAAGTACATCAACCTCTACCTCATAGAAGAAGACGACGGCTGGGTAATCGTCGATACCGGTATTCGGGGTGAAGAAACCCGCGACCTGTGGACCAAAGTTATCGACAACGAGCTCGGCGGTAAACCTGTGTCACGCGTGATCTGTACCCATATGCATCCCGATCACACAGGGCAGACCGGATTTCTCTACGAGCTATGCCAGGTGCCCTTGTACATGAGTTACTCAGAGTACTATCAAGCCAAGACCATGAATAACATGATGCGAGAAGGTGGAAGCTGGCAGATGTCAGAATATTTTCTGCGGGCTGGCATCGAGCAGAGCTTCCTAGAAGAGCTACGCGATATGCGCAGTAGTTTTGCACCTGACGCTGAAGACCTGCCATTACCGTCTTCGTTTATTCGCTTGTCCGATGGTGACACCCTGACATTGGGTAAACATGACTGGCATATTGTCACCGGTACAGGTCATTCACCAGAGCATGTCTGCCTGTATTGTCCAGCGCTGAAATTGTTCATTTCCGGAGACCAGATCCTGCCCGTAATCACCTCCAATGTCAGCGTTCACCCAACCGAGCCTTTCGCTAACCCGATGGTGGGTTGGCTCGAATCCCACGAGAAGCTGATTGAACTGTTACCCGACGATCTGCTGGTGTTACCAGCACATAATTTACCCTTTTATGGCATTCACGAACGTCTGCAACAATTGATCGACCATCATGAGGATCGCATGTTGATCCTGGAAGAAAACTGTATCGAGCCCCGGATCGCCGTCGACCTGCTACCCTACCTGTTCGCCCGCAAGCTCGAAGACTTCACCAGGATAATGGCACTGGGTGAATGCATTGCCCACCTGCATTGCCTTATTACACGCAATCGAATAGAACGGATATTGGATGGCAACGTGTACAGGTACAAGTCAATCGACCCAACCCTGAGCGAACGGGCAAGACCGGGTCAACACGAAAAACCGGACGACGCACCGGGTATGGTTTAAGCGGGTAAACCCGTCTATCGCTTTTCGATACTGCCTACGGGAACCTTATCCACAAAAAAACAGTCGTCAACCGATCGCCGGGTAGGCTTGCCGTATTTACCCTTCGGCCAGCCAATAGGGATCAACGCACAGCTCGGTGTATCTGCGGACAAGCCCAGATACCGATCTATCTCTTCGGCGTAGGCTCGATGGGCGGTTGTCAAAGAAGCGCCCAGACCCACGGCCCTGCAAGCCAATAGCACATTCTGAATGGCAGGAAACAAGGCCTGGCTCTGGGGCGCTCCGCGGCGCGTCCAGCCTGCAACAAACAGGTGCACGGGTGCCTCGTGCAGGTGCTCAGCCAGATACGTCGCAGCTTTCATATTACGTTTTTTAGCCTCCGGGTAGTCAGGTCGCGTCGCTGCTTCCATAGCCGGTGCTATATACTGTAAAAATGTGCGGCGATATCTATCAGCAATGTAGGCTCGCCGTTCTGCGTCCATCACGGCGATAAAATACCAGGGCTGGCGGTTACCACCGCTGGGAGCGAAAGTCCCGGCTTCACAAACCTTTCTCACCAACTCAACCGATACTGGGTCGGATTTTAATCGTCGAATGGCCCGGGTAGTACGGAGCCCATCCAGAAGCTTTATATCTTCGCCAATACTATCAATATCTAATCCAGTTGCTGACATCTCAGGCTCCAATGAATGTCTGGTTGTGTTTTACTACTCGCCCTGCTCGCTGGAGCCGATCGAGATGCATGGTCATGCTCCGTCGCTCAACCTAACTCCCTTCTGAACCGGGTCTGAAAACAATTCGGTGGGCAACAATATCTTCAAAGGGCCAATGTCCCGATCTTCTAGCAACTGGTTCATCACGTGTAACTCCTGTTCTTATTTTTTGGTGACGTAACTAAATGAACCGATCGGACCTGGAAATACAACCGGGCTCTCTATGCCATCCTTGCCAACACTGGCGACGCCAAAAATATAATTGTCGATAACAACATTCTTCAGGGTTAACTCAGTGACATCGCCGGACTCACGGCTCCATTGCCATTGGGATGCCGTTGTGAGTCGCCAGTAGACTTTGTAGTTAACAGCGCCGGGCACTTTCACCCACTTCAGTGTGGTATCCGGCGAAACAATCCCCTCAATAGATACATCGATCGGCGGCGCGGGAGCCAGTGCCATGGCAGCGAGACTGACGGCATTAAGCGCCGTCATTTTTGCGGCGTAATCAAAGTTCACGCCGGATAGAACGTCGCCATATTCACGGCCATTCTCGGTTCGAATATCCTGGTGCTGCCGATCATAATGCTCGTTGGTTTCCATAATTCGAACCGCAGGATAACCAACTTCATTAAAGGGCCGATGATGCCCACCACGACCGAAACGATCCAGCCGGTAGATCATCATGACGTCCAGGTTTCGAATGTAATCATCTGCAACCTTGTCAATGTATCGGGCCACATTACGAGACGGTGAGTCTACTTCGCCTCCTGTGAATCGTCGGGTCCTGGCTTCAATGCTGGTTTCCATGGGGCGCGTTGCTTCAGAAAACACCCTGGCTGTTACGTTGTTTGTCACGCCGTTTATCCCGGTGATATTTCCTATCATGTCGTTGTTGAGTACAGCCTCAATCTGCCAGTCATCCTCGCGAGCCTGTTCAGCCATTATTTTGCCACCGAACAAACCTTGTTCTTCTCCGGACAGACCGACGAATATTATCGATGCCGGAAACTCATACTGACTCAAAACCCTCGCGGCCTCGATAGTACCCGCCATACCAGAAGCATTATCATTCGCCCCCGGAGACTCATCCGATGCATTCAAAGGGTCTGAAATTCGCGAATCAATATCTCCTGACATGATGAGGTAACGGTTCGGATCTGAAATGCCGGTGAGCACAGCAACCACATTAACTACTTCTGTTGGCTCGGGAATTCTTCGCTGATTTTGAAACACACGACTCTGGGTATACACCTTGAGACAACCGCCACAGGCTTTCGAAATAGTTCTGAATTCTGCCTCGATCCAGCGACGGGCCGCCCCTATCCCCCGGCTGTCGGACTGAGTTTCCGAGAGTGTATGCCGGGTGCCAAAACTGACCAGTTTTTCAATATCGCGCTGAATTCTTGTCGCTGAGGGTGCGTCGGCGATTTCGTGAAGCCTGGCTCTGGATGCTTCAGCGCCCGCAGAGACTGCAAACAATGCCAGATAAACAATGAACTGGATTCTGGTGATCATTACAATTTTTTCTCCTTCTCAGAGGCCGTACTTTCTACAACATCCGGTGCCGGTTCAGTTTCAACGGGCGCTGATTGTGATGCCGTTAACGCACGACCCATTCCACGGTACCCCCACCAGGACAAGGTGCTGAAACAAGCGGCCACTAAAAATATGCCAACGCCTATTCCTTCGAAGTCCGGCAGGAACACAACGTCGCTCCAGCCCAGGTACAACAGGATACCGACAAATGGTGCTATCGCCCCACGAATTCCGGTTAGCGTAACATGTGCACCCATATAGGCCGCCAGCAGCTTCTGGCTGGCAAAATCATTATGACCAAGATTCCAGGCGAGTGATCCACCCCCCCGCGCGATCCCGAGAATGAATCTCCCGAGCCCTAACAACAACAGCGATGCACTGAACGCACCTAAAAACACGATTAGCTGGTACAGCACCCAAAGACCACTCTGCCGCGCCCGGAAATGTGTTACATGATTATTGTCGAGATATCTTGCCCAGACAGGCAGTGTCAGCATGGTGACCAGAAAGGGCGTAACAACCGTAATGGCAATACTCAGCGTGTAACTGGCACCCAGTTGATTCGACACCAGATAAATCAAGGGCGCTTCCAGCATCATGTTCGAGGTACCAGCGAGAAACTGATACAACTGATAGCGAGCAAAATCCCTATCCTGCCACAGGATGAACCACAAATTTGTACCCTGACCTTCCTGATCCTCGTTGTTTTCCAGGGCGAGCTGTTTGTCCTCGTCAATCACTTGAATACCGGTGAATGAGCGGACGCCCACAAGACCAATGAGTGCCGCCGCGCAGAATAGCCATCGAAAGGCTTCCGCATTCGCGTCCAACGCGAGACTACCTAACCCCACAACTATCAACATGGTAAGGTTGTTTATGATGATGAGTCGACCTGCGATTCTCGCTCGCACCGAACGACCGTAGTTCAAGCTCCATACCAGGCTTCTTGCTGTAATCTGCCCGGTCATCAGCAAGCGCACGATAATCACTGCTGATACGATCAGCACCACCCCCTCGTCGCCTGACGGGGCAAAGGCAACGATGCCTGTAAAAAACAAAACAAGGTATTGGATAATAACGATCACCGGTACTTTCGGCCGCCCCTTAATCAGCTTCGCCCATAGGAAACTGGACAAGTTGCTGAACATGGGGGCGGCCGTGATAACAGCAATTACCCACGGGGAGACCTGATATAGCTTGTCTGCAATAACACCAATAAAACCACCTTCCATCACCGCAAAGGACATGGGCAAGGTCGCCTCTGTGATGAGTTCACGGCGAAAGCTGTCCTGCACCACTGAGGACTGACCACGTAGTTCGAGAAATGTTTTTAGCAAGGACATTGCCGGATACACTACCTATTGCAGGCTCCGTTGGCAAAGTTCATCATTCCATGTTTATTCAACAAAACGACAAAACTTGCGCCAGGTACTCTTAAACAACCTCCAGCAAACCGTGACTGAAGGTGAATTACAAATCACTTCGTTACCCCTGTGTCCCCGTATATCACTCTACCTGCTGTCGGATCACTTTCCCAAGGGTCGGCTGGAATACGAAGAAATGATGGCGATCATGAATGCACCTGCTTACTGGGCTTTTTGCTGGGCCAGTGGCCAGGTGCTCGCCAGCTACATCATCAATCACCCGCGTGAGTTTCAGGACAAACAAGTTCTAGATTTTGGTTCCGGTTCCGGCGTTGTGGCTATCGCCGCCTGCCTGGCCGGTGCATCCCGGGTGATTGCCTGTGATCTTGATCCCCATGCACTGGATGCCTGCCGAGCGAATGCCGAACTGAATAATGTTGAGTTTGAACTGCTTGATGATGTACTTGCCCTGGAAGGCAGGGTCGATCTGATAATTGCCGCAGATGTTCTCTACGATCAAGACAATATTCCATGGATTGAGAAGTTACCTTCGATGGCGAATCACGTCCTGATTGCTGATTCTCGCGTAAAGACCGACAGGTTATCCGGGTATCGGATACTCGACCGCGTGACGGCAACGACTATTCCGGACCTGGACGAATTCAAGGAATTTTGCGATGTTCGGATTTATCGTAAAAACCAACCAGTTCCTCTTCCAGAACCTTGACAAAGGCTTCTCTAATCCTGACGTCTTTCCGGCAAGTCTCACACTCACGCTGGTGTAATGTGAAATCGTCAACCTGAGAACCTACCAGATCCTGCTCGAAAAAACGGTCAATTATTCGGTGGAACTCAACATAACGATGATTCATGAAATAGCCTTTACTACTATTTTCTACTTTACTACTACTCTCTAGTAGTATGTGCAGTCAGAGCCGGATTTATCTCACCTGAAGCCGGTTTTTTCACGGATAGGACGCATAGCTCTATAAAACCCTGCGATTGCGCTTGTTTCGAGCCTTGTTGCAAAGCCTTGTTGCCCCAACTTTTTGCCTAATCGACTAGCTGGCTGGACCTTGGTATCTTATCGGATTGCCTTGAATGTCAGATGCCTGAGTGAATAGTAAGACAATAAACCCTCCAGACGCGATGCACCTGCCCGGTCTGATACACGCCTGCCTTTGCTTTGTGGGTTTACTGGTTTGGATCAGTGTTGGCATCTTTATATTGGATGCCGGACTGCACGGTATACTACTGGTAGGGTTAACCTGGGTAGCGCTGAATGTGATGGCACTGGGTTTTGACTATCAGCAATTGCGCATCGCGATGTTGACAGGCATGGGGCGTGCCATGCCAGCGCTATTTATATTTCTGTTGATCGGCGTGGTCATTGCCACCTTCATATTAAGTGGCACCGTGGGCACGCTGGTTTATTACGGCTTGATATTCCTGCATCCGGCCATCTTTCTGCCCGCCGGGCTGATTCTTTGTAGTTTGATGTCCCTGGCTACAGGTACTTCATGGGGCACCGTGGGCACAGGCGGAATCGTGTTAATCAGTATAGGTGGCGCCATGGGCATGCCGTTACCGCTGGTGGCGGGGATGATTATCTCAGGGGCAAGCTTTGGTGACAAAATGTCACCCGTCTCCGACACGACCAACCTCGCCGCGTTGTCGGCTGACACTGATCTGTACGCGCATATCAAGAGTATGATGTACACCACTATCCCCAGTTATCTCATCGTACTCATCGCCTTCTCCTGGATGGGTCTTTCCTTTGCCGAACAACAGCTGCCCGACGCTGAGCTCCAGGTTTTACTCAATGGCCTGGATGCCACTTATGAGATTAATCTGCTGATGCTCTTGCCGATGGTTGTGTTAATGGCGCTCGCAATTCGCAAGGTCGCAGCCGAAGCAGCCATGATGGTAGCTTCTCTTGTAGCGATGCTGCTGGCAATCCTAGTCCAGGGTGCTGGCGTCGGGCAGGTACTGACGAGCCTCTTTGACGGCGCCTCGGCTGAAACCGGGATTGAAACCCTGGATATACTGCTGAATCGTGGCGGCATTACGGACATGGCATGGACATTTACGCTTTCCGTGATAGCAATTTCCCTGGGCGCACTACTCGAACACTTTGGTTTCCTTAAAGTGCTGTTCGACGCTGTATTGAGTGGACTGAAACGTCAGGCAGCGATTGTTACAGGCTCAATTCTCACCGCACTAGGCGGCAATATTGTCTTGAGTGAATCCTATATATCGATCATCCTCGGGGGACAATTGTTCAAAGATGCCTACAACAAATCAGGCATTGACCGTTCGGTGCTGTCAAGATCCCTGGAGGAAGGCAGCACCCTGACAACTGCACTGGTGCCATGGTCAACAACCGGTGCCTTCTATACCGCAACCCTCGGTGTGGCGACGCTGGACTATGCGCAGTGGTCGCTTCTGAATTGGATTAACCCCCTGGTAGCCATACTGTTCGCTTGGCTGGGAATTGCACTTTTTCAAACACGGAGCCGGTATGAATCGACCGAGCCTTAACTTCAGCCCCTATTCAATCCGAATAGTTGCTTTGCTGATCTGGAGCATCTCACTGGTTTTGCCGGAGCGACTACCGACTTTCTCCAGAGCAGCCAGCGTTTCCTGACCACTGATAATCTCACCAAAGATGGTGTGTTTACCGTCCAGAAATATCGTCGGAACAAACGTTATAAAGAACTGGCTGCCGTCCGTACCAGGGCCCGCGTTAGCCATACTCAACAGACCCGGACGATCATGGCTGGTGCTGCCATCGAATTCACCCGCGTAGTTGTAACCGGGTCCACCCCTGCCTGTACCCGTTGGGTCACCGCCCTGGGCCATAAACCCCGGTATTACCCGGTGGAAGATGACATCGTCGTAGAATCCGTTTTCAGTCAGGTAGACGGTGCTTGTTACATGCATGGGTGCACTTTGATGGAACAATCTAAAGGACATGGCACCCTTGTTGGTCTTCATATCCCAGAAATAGGATTTACCGGCCTCAAACGACATCAGATCCGGCTGTTCAAGGCTCTGTTTCCATCCCAGGTCAGACTTGTCGATGCCTGAAGCGGCGATTTCAGGTTGCGCCTGTTGTTCATCTGACACTTCAGATTCCATCGGTGCCGTAGCTTCCTGGCTGGATTGAACACCGGTATCTGTCGGACCGGGCTTATCACTGCAAGCACTGACAAATAATAAGATCACAACGCTGAGTACAGAAAACCTTGATTTCATTTTTCCACCTTGATTCTTGATTTAACTAATCTCACAGCAACGCTGCTGCTTTCACATAATATCCGGACTGGCGAAATACTACACTAGGGAAGCTAG
>JAPYTQ010000024.1:0-35878 GCA_029941905.1 Pseudomonadales bacterium
TGCTAACAGTACCCATCCGCTTATGTTCATGTTTTCATGCCTTATTTACCTTAGGTTCTTGTAGAAGGATTTACATTCCGTGGGCTAATCATCTTCTTCTTTTTGAGCTCGCTGTCGCGATGCGAGCTTATAGATAACCACAGATGATCGAATATCACCAGCCAGTGCTGCTTCTCGTATGACCTCGTAAATTCTTAAGAGGTCGTCATTGTCAACTTCAGGGATGTTGGGATCTGTCGATAAGACTTTTGCCAGCATTTCAGCTTCCCATCAACGCCGAAGAAATTGCCGGAATTACCGAATCCTGATACGACAGTTTCGCCGCCACCGGTACAACTGGTTAGTGCAACTGAGGTAGTTAACAATACGAGTAATGTTAGGTTTGTTTTCATAGGTACTCCCGCAATTTCCTTGTTCTACAAAGATGGATTGATGATGTTGGAAGGGGAGTATACGCCAATTGTTTGTGGCCTTACTGTACCTGGGCTGTACAATTCGGTACATTGGTTTGATTATTCAAAAACCCCGATTTCAGAAAGCAGCATATGTCCGTACAGGCCCGAACCCAGAAAGCACGTCAGAAAATCATAGCCGAACAGGGATTGGAAAAGTATGCGCACGAGCTCGAACTCAACGGCTACACGATTGTGCCACCTTCTGTTACGGGAGTTAGCGCCGCAGATATTGAAACCCTGACACATCAGTTGCTAAAAAAATCAGAAGAGCTGGTGGGTTGCCCGTTTTCGATTGAAGATGGTCCCGCGAGTGAATTGGACTTCGGTGAGTATCAGGGGACATTGGAATTGCAATCGGGCGCCAAACCGAGCCAGTTTCAATTGATGCAGCTGTGCACCTTTCACCGTGCTTTTCGTGATCTTGCCGTCAATCCAGTGGCCAATGCGCTGATGCGATACGTCATCGACCCCTACCAGACCAGGTTCAGCTCCCACAACTGTTTTGTAAAATGGGCGGGTGAAGGTTATGGCGATTCTCTTGGCCTGCACTGCGACCAGGCGGGTATACCTTTGCCCTGGGGCAGGGCTGCCCTGACGGCAAACACCAACTGGTGCCTGACAGATTACACGCTCGCCGATGGTGCTTTTGCTTGTGTGCCAGGTTCACATCACAGCAACAGTCCTCCGGTGATGCCCCAGGCGGTCGAGGATGCTATCCCGATCGAATGCCCCCGGGGATCGATGATCGCTTTTCATGGCCAGCTCTGGCACGGTGCCTATCCAAAGAAAACACCGGGTCTGCGTTTAACCATCGCGAATTACTATCGCCACGCAATAATCCAGCCGCAGGATGATATTCCCAATCACTTTCCCCGTGCGCTAGCCGAGGATTGTGCTGATCCTGAAGTTTTCAAAAAACTGGCCGGTTTCGGCAATCCATACCAGACACAGGTGCTGCCAGTACCGAGGGCCATCCAATGAAGGTTGATATTTCAGATTACCAATTTCGGGACGAGGATGTCATTGCACCGGACGTATATGCCCGGGTCGGGCACCCGCATCAGGCCTTCGCCTGGCTGCGGCAAAATGATCCGTTGCGAAAAGTACAACCCGAAGGGTTCCAGCCTTTCTGGGTGGTGTCCAAACATGCCGATATTATCGAGATAGAGAAGCAGGCGGCTTTGTTTACCAACCAGCCACGACCGCTGTTGATGAAAGAGGCAGCCAGCCCGGAAATGAAAGAAGAAGTCATCGCAGAAATATTCAAACGACTGCAGGACTCTCCCAGGCTGCTGGAAGTTCTGGCTTCAGCCGGGGAGGGTGGTTTGATTCGGTCGTTGGTTCAGATGGATGCCCCTGACCATACTAAATACCGTGCTCTGGTTCAGCCATGGTTTAAACCAACCAATATCAAGGCCCTCGAAGATCGTCTGGCGGTCATTATCAGGCAGATACTCGATCAGATGATGGCTGACGGCGAAGAACAGCAGGTTGACTTTGTGCAGGACGTGGCGGTTTATCCCCCTTTAAAATTGATCAGTGAACTGCTGGGTGTGCCGGAAGAGGATGAGTGGCGAATTCTGAAGTTAACCAATGAGCTGTTTGCGGGCGATGACCCGGAGATGCGCCGGATGGCCGACGACCCGTTGTCAATATTCGACACCATTAAAGATATCTACGACTACTTTAGTGATCTGACTGACCGGTTTCGTGAGAACCCGGCAGAAAATCTTGCGTCCTATATTGCCAACGGAAAAATTGATGGTGAGTACCTTCCTTACAAAGAACTCGTGTCCTACTACACCATCGTCGCCACCGCGGGGCATGACACCACACGAAACGCGATCAGCGGGGGTTTGCACGCACTGCTGGCAAATCCTGGTCAGCTGAAACGATTCCAGGAAATCTGCCACAATGAAGATGCGATCAAGCTTGCCGTGGAGGAGATGATTCGATGGTCAACGCCCGTCGCACAGTTCTCCCGAACCGCGCAGCAGGATTGTGAAATTCGCGGTCAGCAGATCAAACAAGGCGATTGTCTCGGTTTGATGTATGCCTCAGCAAACTTCGACGAAGAGATTTTTGACCGGCCATTTGAATTTGATATAGAAAGAAAGCCCAACCGGCATTTAGCGTTCGGCACAGGACCCCATCAATGCCTGGGCTTGCTGCTTGCGAGATTGGAAATGCGGATTTTCTTCCAGCAGTTAATTCCCAGAATTGAGTCAATGGAATTGGTTGATGAACCGGAACGTCTCCAGGCGAGCTTTGTTCATGGGTTGAAGCATATGAACATCCGGTACAGATTGAAGGCCGGGTAGCACGTTTAGGTAGCAGGCTGTACATAATAGAAGTACTGTATATAATAACAGCACTATTGGCTATGTGCACATCTCGATGCAAGACTCGCTGCAACTCTCTATGCAACTCTCGACGCAAGATTTGAATAAACCCGTAAGAATCATCTTTTTTTCTGATACCCATCTGGGTGCAGCCCACACATCAAGGCCAGGCAGACGAAAGAACCATCGCAGTGAGGATTTCACACGATGCTTCGAAACTGTCGTTGATCATGCGATTTCCAGTAAAGCCGATCTGCTGATACATGGTGGTGATCTGTTTAACCGCAGCAAGCCGCCCGCGGACATTGTTTATCAAGCCTACGAAAAAATTCTTCAGGCTGCCGACGAACTGCCAGTGTTAATGCTGGCGGGTAATCATGAACGTGCCCAGCTTCCTCCTTATCTCTTCCTGCAACATCGCAATATTCATATTTTTGATGAGCCAAAAACTTTCCGGTTTTCCTTCCGTGGTAAATCTTTTTGTTTTGGAGGCTTTCCGCACCAGAAAAAAATCCGTACTGGTTTCATGGGTCTGGTCGACCGCTCCGGTATCTTTGATCAACCGGCTGACTATCGTTATCTGTGCGTCCACCAGACCGTGGAAGGCGCACGGGTTGGTCCCAATGGCTATACCTTCAGGCATGGTGATGATGTGATTTCAGCCAGCCATATTCCTGGTGGCTTAACTGCCGTACTGTCCGGCCATATCCATCGCCAGCAGATACTCGATACTGTGACGCCGGTGGTCTATTGTGGTTCGACTGAGCGGACTTCATTTGCCGAGGCCGATGAAACCAAGAGTTTTTGCGAGCTGATCCCCACGGAAGATCACATCGAGTTCGTTCCTTTACCGGCTACGCCGATGAATAGCTTATCGGTTCCCAACGAATTGACTGGTTCGCAAGCGCAGCGGTTTATAGAAGATTGGTGCAGGTGCCAGCAGCATAGAGCAGTGATTCGAATAAAGTTTGAAACGTTTCCGGGTGGTGAGGTGTTGCGAAAGGTTAATAAAAGCTGGCTATGGCGATTATTCCCGGATGCCAGTGCCATTCAGATATCAGTTGACGGCGGTTGGAGCAAGGTGAGACGTTCCAGCGCCTGGAAATGAAACACTCAAACATGGCCCCCTTGCGTCTGCGCGACATCATCCCCATAATTCACCCATGAATAAAACATATGAATCTATTTACTTAAGTGGTGAGGATCGTAACGTCGAGCGCCTGGGCACATTCGTCGCATGGCTGGTAACCAACGATTTACTTGAAGAAAGCCTTGAGCGTTCAGCTGCCTCGTCTGTCGCGAGGGTCTGCATGCAGGATCTGACGGGTCCTGAATTTTTAACGACGGTATTACATGGAGACTTCAAGCAGGTTCAACTGAAGCAGCTGGGGCAGGATTTTGTCGAGGCCTATTTTGTTAGTGGTCAGTACGATGCTGACTACGAGGTTTGTGAATACGTGGGTGAAAATGAGTGGTTACGCTTTGATGAAGTCTCACCCAAAATTACCGATGCGTTCCGCAGCTTCAAAAAACCTAAATCAACCGTTCGAAGTCTGGGGGCTAAAATTATCCAGTTCCCTGTCCGGTCCAAATAGCGCTTTTTAACAAAAAAAGGGGCATGGCGATGTCTGCAGATGATGATATAACCCTCTGGTCAACCATCCGGCAGGCCAGGGCCATTCGCACAGGTGAAATTACCAGTCGCCAACTGCTTGAAGCTATCATCACTCGCATCGGTGAAATGAACCCAGCACTGAATGCTGTTGTTACCAGGGAATTTGAATCTGCACGCAATGCAGCAGACGAGGCTGACGCAGACCATTCACGTGGTATTGACCGGGGTCCGTTACATGGTATTCCGATGACCATCAAGGACGCGCTGGAAGTTGCTGGCATGCGTTCCACCGGAGGGGCAAAAGAATTACATAACAATATTCCCGGCAAAGATGCTGATGTGGTCAGGGCCGTCAGGGAAGCGGGTGCCCTGGTAATCGGTAAAACCAATTTGCCTCTCTGGTCCGGTGATATCCAGGCATACAATGAACTGTTTGGCACGACCAACAATCCCTGGGATGCGGAGCGCGTACCAGGTGGTTCTTCCGGGGGTGCAGCAGCGGCGGTTGCGACCGGTATGTCATCTTTCGAAATCGGCACTGATATTGGTGGCTCAATTCGTTTCCCCGCCTCTTTCTGCGGCGTCTTTGGTCACAAGCCGAGCTGGGGGATTGTGCCCAGCAAAGGTTACCTGGATCATGCCAGCGGTGGCACAACAGAAGCAGACATCAATGTGCATGGCCCCTTAGCCAGATCGGCGGAAGATCTGGAGTTGTTGCTCAGCCTGTTGGTTCGGCAGGAAAAACCCCTGTCTGTGAATCTGGCACCCGGGGTAGAGGACATCAAATCATTGCGGGTTGCTGCCTGGCTGGAGGATGAATTCTGCCCGCTGGATGATGAAGTAAGACAGGTCACCACAGCGGCGGTCGATAAGCTGGAAGCTTCCGGTGTAAAGGTAGATAGGACTGCCAGACCTGATATTGACCCTGAGGAAGCCTGGCAGTTGGGTATGTGGCTGGTGGGTGCCGCCATGCTGCAAAACCGGCCGGAAGAAACCGTCGACGAGTCGACGGTTACTCATCGTGCCTGGCTTGATGCGAATATAAAAAGGGAAGCTATCCGCGCAAAGTGGGCAGAATTTTTCAAAAATTATGATTCCATCATCATGCCTATCTCGTTCGTTCCACCCTTCAAGCATATTCATGAGGGAGATTTCGCGACACGTAAACTGGTATGCAATGGAGAGGAACGCCCGTACATGGATCTTGTTCGCTGGACCATTTTAACTGGTATGGCCTACTTGCCTTCCTCCGTGCCACCTATTGGGCTCGGCGAGTCGGGATTGCCGATCAGCTTCCAGGTTGTCGGGCCTTATGGTGCTGACTACACCACCATTCGCCTCGCCGGTTATATTGCTGACTTATGCGGTGGCTACCAGGCACCGCCTCTGCACAAGTAGCAAGGAAATTGTCCTGCCAGCGGCAGACATAGGCAATCAGGCGTCCCCTGCCGAGACCGTCTGTTGCAGTTCAATATCAATTTCCTGCTTCACCAGTGTCATATCGAAATACCTGCCGCTAAGCCAGTGTGCGTAACTGTTGGTAAGAAATTTACTCTCGGGTCGACCACCGTTCCCACCGGCAATCACAAATTTGAAATGCAACGGGTCCGCCAGGTCAATCACCCATCGAAATGCAGGCCCGTGATACACGTCCTGTTGAATGGAACCTTTTCGAGGTGGGTTATGAACGGTCATTGCGAGGGTAGTGGGGCTGCCGCCGATAGCGTCAGGGCCCAGTTGCATATGTTCCCAGGTGTCATACTTCGCCAGTGAGTTTCTGAAGCTGATCTGATGCAGCTTGCCCCAGGTCCAGTCGTCTCCCAGGTTGGCTCGCAGCCACTGGACAATGTCTCGTACATCGTTGCAGATAATTTCTTCCATGGCTTCCCGGTGCTTTAGCCAGGGTGAATCCGCCTGCATAAAATCCTCAATGGACAATCGGTTTAAACCGGGAGCAACGAACGGCATGGAGACAAAGAGTGGGTTTTTACCCAATACCTGCTGCATGAATCTTGTATGCCAGCGCTTATCCAACAACGGATAGAAGATGCAGGCTGCTTTGGAATTGATATCGGCGATGCAGTCCCAGCCAGATAACAGTGTCTTCGCCAGTTGTACTTCTTCACTCTCATCTGTCAGTGCAGATACGATGCCGGGCACCAGATCTTTTGCCCTTAGATCCAACAGGTCAAGTTGCATCGCAGTAAAATCCTCTACGCTGATTCCGGACTTTGCCTCGATCAGCAACTGTTCTATTCGTCTCGCTCTGGCATCGTGCGCCGGGTAGTTATGCAGCGGATAAGCGCCCCGGTCGCCCATGGTGTCGTTGTTAGCAGTCAGGGTGTAGCCTGAATCAGGATTGTGCTCAACCAGCAATTCTTCTGCCAGGCTGGTATCAAAGAAGTATTCTTCTTTCCACCCCGGTAGCGGGACGATGCCTGTGACGCCCTGACGTTTACGAATGGTTGTGGCCATAAAACGGCGCATGTCGTTGTTTCGATCGACGCAGATGATGTTGTTCACCAGCGGGCAGACATCGTTCTCAAAAAGATGGGCACCAAACTCTTCGCTGTTCCTGGCCAACGGCAGTAACGCGAGAGCGCCTGCAGATGTGGGTTTATCCCGCATCACCCAATCCAGGGCAGTGACTGAGGACCGTTCGATTGATTTAGTAATGCCAAGGGCATCGGTCAAAGACTCCAGAATGGGCCCATGACCCGATCTGCTGATTGTGAATCTTCGGCCGGGCTCATTGGCGACTTCAACTTCGTAGGTTTGTCTGATCTGGGGGACGTCTTTTTCAATAAATACATCGTACGTATCTACACAACCGGTGGTCAAACCCCAGGCGAGATCCTGGTTGAAACCCATCATAAAATAGGGCACACCGGGGAAACTCGCGCCGAACGCAGTAAGTCCGGGTGCGCTTAAGTGGGAATAAAAGAAAGTGTTTGGAATACCATGGGGTTGATGGGGGTCGGTTGCCAGCATGGGGTAGCCAGAAGCCGAGAGTTCAGCTGCAATTGCCCAGTTGTTGCTGCCACTTAGGCCTGGTGATGATGCCGGTGTCGATCCCTGTGCCAGGCCTGGTACGACAGGGAATAGCAGATGGGCGATATTGATATCGAGCTGCAACAGCTCATCTTTTAGCATTTCTATACATTCTGCATCTTCAACTGAAAATCGCCTGGCGTTGTTTTTGAACCAGTCTATACCGTGGAGGGCCATCAGCTTGCCGAGATAAATTTTCTCAAGCCAGGTTTTTTGCTGAAACCATCCGGTGAACCGGTATCGGGAGGCAACATCATGCCGGGTTACCATTCTTGGCTCTGTTCCGGCCTTGACAAACTCCGGCGGCACCTCGTCCAGGTTGGCTATGTAAGCGTTGACACCTTGCAGGTAAGCATCAACGATGTAGTCACCGGGGGAGTCTGGCAGGTTGTATGCGGGGACGTGAAAAGCCTTGTGCATCAGATCCTGGGTAACAAATCGCTCTCCCATGACACTTGCGGCGGTTCCGGTGGCGAACAGGTTGCTTAAATGCAATTGCCACAATCGTTCACTGGCGCAGGCGTAACCCATTCCACGAAAAGCATCTTCAACGGTGCTGGCAAAAATATGCGGCACACCCACTTTATCCCAACATATTTCTAGTGGCGCGTCAGCTTCGGGAATACTACATGTCATTTGAGCAGTAGTATCGCACAGTTCGCAAGAACAGCAACCTGATAGCTGATACTCGCTACAAACTTACTGGGCTCACTACCTCGAAGCGGATGGGAACTCAAAACGATGAGATCAACATTGTTGTCGTCTGCATAGGTGATCAGCTCCCTGGTTCGATTTCCTACCCGGTTCTCGCAGGTGACGGCAACATCAAGGCCTTCAAACCTCTTCTTGCGTTCCTGTAACGCCTCTTGCGCGTTATCTCTTAACTGGCTGAGGAAGTCCGCAGTTTCAGAATCATCCGACACACTTATCGGTTCAATGACGTGCATCAGTGTCAGCGTGACGTGCACATCGCCTATTATGTCTGCAACTGCCTCAAGCGCCTTGTCATTCTGCTCAGAGAAATTCAGGGGAACCAGAATATTTTTATAGCGACCGGTCATTGTTAATCATCCAGAAAGTGGCCAGGAAAGTGCTAAAGTTTATCAAATTCGGCTTGTGCGTCGTTGACCAAAATCAATTATCTTATGCTTCCCTGGGTTGTTGTCTGCCACCAAAATGGGTTCAGCGTTTTATTGCCGGTGGTAACTTCCTTCAGCGTATCTGCCTGGTACACCCGACCATTCAGCACCACATGGCTCAATTGATCAGTGTTGCGAATGTCTTCCAGGGGATTGGCATTGATAATCACCATATCCGCCAATTTACCCGGTTCCAGTGAACCAATGTCTGCAGCCATTCCCAGGTTAATTGCCGGGTTGATGGTCGCTGCGGAGAGTGCCTGCATGGGTGACATACCACCGCGGACGAAACTCCACATTTCCCAGTGGGTTCCGAGTCCCTCTCTTTGGCCGTGGGCACCTGTGTTCACCAGCACACCGGCTTCCAGCAATACCCTGGCGGCGGCAGCCGAGTCGTCATCCCGGTAATCGCTTTCCGGCGCCATTGGCCGCCTCACAGAACGTGGCTGCAGAATAGTGGGTGGCACAAAATTGGCGAGGATTGGATGCTTCCAGACTTCGGTATGCTGGTAGAAGTAGTCTTCAGAAGTTAGACCACCATAGGTAACCACGAGTGTGGGTGTGTAGGCCGCTGTGGTTTGCTGCCAGAGCTGGGTGACGTCGTCATACATCTTCAAGGTGGGCACATTGTGTTCAATACCGGTGATGCCGTCGGCAATCAGGTTCATATCCAACTGAAATAACGAGCCGCCTTCGGCAACGGTCATTATGCCTTCCAGCCTCGCAGCTTCTATCACTTGTTGGCGCTGATCGCGTCGAGGCTGGTTATAGTTCTTGATGCTAACGGCGCCTTGTGCTTTCAGTCGTCTGATATGACTTAAGGCGTCATCCAGGGAATCAACGGGTGACCAGGAAGTACTCTTCGCCCCGTAAACGATATTACCCGTTGAATAAATTCGTGGTGCCAGGATTTCACCTGCCCGGGCGTATTCCGAAGCAGCAAAAACACTGGTAGCAGGGCTCGAAGGGTCGTGAACCGTGGTAACACCCAGTGCAAGGTGCGCCAGAGCGCTCCAGTTTTGCTGTGGGATAATATCACCTGATGCATAAGGTCCGTGTGCGTGTGCATCAATAAATCCCGGTACGATGGTTTTACCCTGGAGTTCAACTGTCGTTGCGCTGTCTGGGATCTGAATTTCACTCATCGCGCCGATCGCAGTAATGCGATTGCCGGAAATCAGCATGGTGCCGTTTTCAATGACCCGGCGATCTTCGTTCATGGTAATGATTCGCGCCCCGGTGAGGGCTAACTGCCCCTTGGGTAAATCGGTCGCTATGGTTTGAGATAAATTGATGCTTGTTGCAGTATCAGCCTCGTCGTCAGTTTTTTCTGCCTGCTTTTCGCTGAACAGAATATCATTGACCAAAACTGTTTTTAACTCAGGCCCAACAGACCAGCTCAGTCTCGATGAATCAGCGGACCAGTTCATATACGCGCCGCCAATCTTGCTCACACGCTGTGTGGGCAGGCTCTTCTGTGTTGGACCAACACTGATGCTTTTACCTGTTCTCGGAAACGTCGATACGTGCACGTGGAAGTTTTCGAGAAAAGCGATGTGCTTGCGGTCCGGGGACAATTTGATGTCTGTGGCAAACTCACTATCCGAAATTTCTCTGATATCGAGCCCATCCCGGGTCATCGACAGTAATTTGGTTTTCGAGGTGTCGCTGCCGCGGCCGCTGGGGCTTTTTCTTTCGAGGACGAAAACCTTGCCCTGTGTCAGTTGGGGTGAGACGCCCCTTCGGGAAACAAAACTCGCCTTGCGGGTTTTGACATCCAGCAGGTAGATTCCCGGTTCCTGTCCCCATTGCGGGTTTCTCAAGGGGTGCCCGGCCAATTTTCGGTAAGCCAATGTTTCACCGTCAGCAGATAGGGATAACTCTGCATACTGACCACGCTCAACATTCAACTGTTTGCTGGGGGCTTTGGTGCGGGTTCCACCACGAACACTGATGCTGCGGATCGTTGCCAGTTCCTGGTCGTTCCAGCGGATAAAGTAAATTTTGTCGCTCTTTGGTGACCAGGCAGGATAAAGTTCGAATCCGTTGTCATCGCCAGTCAACCGCACGGGTACCCTGTTACCCTGTTTGATATACAGCTTGCCCAGGGACTCAAAAACGACGGATTTATTATCAGGCGAATGCCGCGCGAATCTCACCATGCGGGTATCGAATGACGCCGGTGCGACCTCGATGGGAAACCTTGGGACCGGGTAAACAACGCGAGTATCAGTCACTTGAAACGGGATGTTGCTGATTTTCCTGGTGTCGATATCAATACGCCAGATTCTGCCGTCTGCCCAGTACACAATCTGTTGGCTGTCCGGCGTCCAGTCCATATTCGGATAAACACCCTGTACTGCCCAGGTCTCCTGTAAATCCAGGTCCATCTGATCCACCAGCATGGTTTCTTCCCCGGTATTGAGATCCATCATAAACAATCGGGAGGTGGCGCGAACCCGCTTGATATAAGCAAGATACTGACCATCCGGCGATGGCGTTGGGCGCACCGCGCCACCGGGACCGCCCACTACTTTGAGCTTTTCTCCGGTTTCAAGATTAACTTTCCTGATCTGGAAGACTTCTTTGTTGCTGTCCTGTCGATAGATAAAGGTGTTACCCGGTGTACTGTTCTGGGAGTAGTAAATTGTCTTGCCATCGGGTGCGTACGTGGGTTCGCCCAGTTCTTTTTGGAACGTAGGGTCTGGCAGTTCAACGACTTGAACACCTGTGGCGCCCTCACTGCCGTTGACATGGAACAACCAGATCTCACCGGAACCTAATGAGCGAGATGTCGTAAAGTGTTTGCGGGCTGCAAGGTAGTCACCATCGGGGCTCCAGCTGGGATTGTTCAACAGTCGAAAATTTTCATGGGTAACTTGTTTGACGTCGCCGCTATCCAGGGCCATTACCCAGATATTGTCTCCGCCTGCGCGGTCTGAGGTGAAGGCTATTGAAGTCCCATCGGGGCTGAAACGAGGCTGAATTTCCCAGGCATGGCCGGAAAGAAGTGCTTCTGCTTTGCCGCCTTCAAATGGAATCCGGTAAATATCCCCCAGCAGGTCAAATGCGATTTGTTTCCCATCCGGTGAAACATCCAGGCTCATCCAGGTACCCTGGTCGACATCGATCTTCGCTGACTGAGGCTCAACACTGTAGTTGGGCGAAGAGACGTCCCATTTGGGTGTCTCCGCTTCTTTGTCTTCTAATGCGTCAGCAGACAATACCGGCGCGGCAGCAAAATGAAGTAATACCAGTGCCGATAGTACAAATGCCATAGCGGATTGATGCGAAATCCATGAGTTCATCGAGTGAGGTTTCCTTTCAGGAATAGTGGTGCGAGAGGGAGAATATACCAATAGCTGCTATAATACTGCCCTTAAAGGAACCCGACTTCCCTTGTGATCAGAGGCCTCTTGACCAAATCATCATTCTCCAATCTCTCACTTTCCAGGTCGCTGCTGGACAATCTGGTGTCTCTCGATTACGTTGAAATGACCGAAATCCAGGCGAAGAGCCTGCCGGAAATCCTCAAGGGTCGAGACGTTATAGCCCAGGCAAAGACAGGTTCTGGCAAAACAGCGGCGTTTGGTCTGGGGTTGCTGGAGAAACTGGATAGAAGAAGTTTTAAAGTGCAGTGCCTGGTACTGTGCCCGACCCGGGAATTGGCCGACCAGGTCAGTAAGGAATTGCGCAGACTGGCCCGCCAGATAGAAAATGTAAAAATCGTCACGCTCTGCGGTGGGGTTTCCATCGGCCCACAAATAGGCTCGCTGGAATATGGAGCACATATTGTTGTTGGTACACCGGGCCGAATCCTGAAACACCTGCTTAAAAAGACGCTGAAATTGAATCACCTCAAAACCCTGGTATTGGACGAGGCGGATCGAATGCTGGACATGGGATTTTCGGAAGATATTTCATCGATCATCAAAACGATGCCAGATCACCGCCAGACACTCCTCTTCTCAGCGACTTACCCGGACAGCATCCAATCCATGGCTGAGCAATATCTTCATAATCCCGTCACCGTAAAAGGCGAAACGGTACATGCGGCCTCCACAATCACGGAACATTTTTTTGAAATCGACAAGTCCAATCGCAAGCAGGGACTTTCTGCGCTGCTGAAGCACTACCAACCGACGTCGACTTTGATTTTCTGCAACACGAAAAAAGAGTGCCAGTTGGTCGCCGACTATCTTGCCGATGAAGGTCTGTCTGCGTTAGCGATTCACGGTGACCTGGATCAACGAGACAGGGACCAGGTATTGCTGCGTTTCTCCAACCGCAGTTGCTCGGCGCTTGTTGCAACTGATGTCGCCGCCCGAGGCCTGGACATCAAGGACCTGGATGCCGTGATTAATTATGAAGTTACCCGTGACCCGGAGGTGCATATCCATCGAATCGGACGAACCGGGCGAATTGGCAATACCGGTTTGGCGCTCAACCTGTTTGCTGCCAATGAACGATATCGGGTCGCCGCCATTGAAGACTACCGTGGGTTTGACAGCAATCTTGAAAAGCTAACGGACCTGGATGTGTCTGCTGACCTCGCGTTTAAACCCGCCATGACTACCCTGCAGATTGACGGGGGCCGTAAACACAAACTAAGGCCTGGTGACATCCTTGGCGCGTTAACCGGTGATGCCGGGTTGAAAAGCGACGATGTCGGCAAGATTGATATATTCAGCTTGCATGCCTATGTAGCGATAAAGCGAGGCGTAGCCAACGAGGCCCTGACCAGGTTGAAGGGTGGGAAAATAAAGGGGCGGACGTTTAAGGTGCGTATGCTCCGTTAAGTTTCCCCTATTCAATCACCTCCGTATCCGACGACATACTGAACTTCGCATATTTCTTGGGCTTTACCAGCGCATTCAGCACTTCAAAATTCAGTTTGATGTCATCGATACGCTTGCCGGTTTTTATCATGATCTTCGTGGTGTCGTGTTGTGCTATTTCTACAATATCTGCGCTGAGGATAAAAGTGTATTTACCGGTGTTGCGTAACTGGAAATCAACATCAGAGTTATTCTCGACCTCGATCGTCAGGATTTCAGATTTCCCGGAATAAGTGGCACTGGTAATTTTCAGCGATGCAGACAGCAACTCCTGCATATTCTCCTGGTGACCGATCAGCAGATTCTTGAACCAGACAATCGTTCGGCCATCGAACAAGGCTTCACGGAGTGATGCCTGGGTTCTTTCCCTGGCGAGTACCAGGGTTACCGGGCGGTGACCGCCTTCGTGGGGTTTGTAATCCCAGTCAATCAGGCCATGAATGTCAGACACGCCAATCAGGGTCAATTTCAGATCCAGTGCAATCTGGAACGCTTCTTCGGAGTAGCTTGCGCCGTTGGCAATCTCGATACCGTGGATCAGGTGCTTGCGCGCGTTTTGTTTGTGGAATTTTGGCGCCAGGGGAATCCCGTTGGGGAAGTCCCGGCTCCACCAGGCGTGATTCCAGAACAAAAATGCGCCTTGTTCATTGGCAGCGTCAACTGCGTTCTGCGCGGGCCACTCACCGGTCTTTTTGTAATAAGCGGTCGTGTCTGACGGGTCCTCCGGGACAAAGTTATCCAGTAATTTATTGGCGTCGGATATGAATATGGCGTTGATATGTCCGGCTGGAAACTGACGGGTAATTTCTGATCCCTTGATAACCATCAGGTCATTCTCCCCGTTAGCGTTCTCGGCAATTTCATGGGCCCTGTTTCTGTCGGGGTGGGGCAGATCTGCGAGATGGGGCTGGTATTCCAGGTGTTCGGTAATCGCGATGGCATCGAGTCCATCGCGCAAGGCTTCTGCGATCCGCACATCGGGCCAGACATGTCCGTCGGAGAAGGTTGAATGTGTATGTGGATCCAACACCAGGGTTCTAAAATGCTCGGTATCCGGGAATTGTATGTTCCGGTCTTCTGTAGGATACCGGGTAGTACTGATTACACCATGAGCGAAGACGTTGCTGATCATCAATAACGCAAGTGACAGACCGAGTAAATTTTTCATAGTAGCTCCTTTTCTTAGCATTAAAGTGCAGGCTTCAGTTGTTTGCAGGCAGGGCATAGGTCACCAGTTTAGCATCAGCCCTCGAGCCGATCGCTAGTGAGATGTATTGCTTTCCACCCACCATATAGGTCATGGGTGTCCCGGCAGGATTAGCCGGGAGTTCAATCTGGTGAACGAGTTGGCCGGTTTGTTTGTCCAGCGCACGCAGTAGCGGTTTTTCATCCCGAATGGCAATAAATAGCAGAGACTTTGTCAATAAGGGTCCGGAAGACCGACGCGCACCTACAGGGCCGGGATCAGGCAAGCCCATATCGATAATCTGCTGTCGCATGCCTTCGCCGTTCGGTTTGACCCAGGTATATTCACCCGTGTTGAGGTTGATAGCACTGATGCGCGTATACGGCGGTTTGGTAATCGGTAGTCGCTGGGGGCCACGAACGCGCCCAATACGGCTAACGGTGTAACGCATGTCAGAATCTTCTGCTTCCACCAGCTTCGCGATGATCGGTGCTGTATGGGAAGGGATGTAGAACATCGATGTCTCTGGATCAAACGCTGCGCCGAACCAGTTGGCGCCACCACCATGGCCAGGCAGTTGAATCGTGCCTCTTAGTGTTGGCGGTGTAAAAATTTCTCCGTAGGCATATTGGCTGATCAGCTCCAGCACCTCAGCGCGAAGCTCAGGGGTAAAGTCGATCAGGGTATCATCCGATATACCCTGTAAATCGAATGGCGCAGGCCTGGTTGGAAAGGGCTGGGTTAACGCTGCACGTTCACCGGGTACGTCACTGGCTGGTACGGGGCGTTCTTCAATAGGCCACACGGGTTCGCCGGTGACGCGATCAAAGACATATACAAACGCCTGTTTTGATATCTGGGCGACAGCTTTTATGGCCTTTCCGTCAACGGTAATATCAACCAGGTTAGGTGCTGCGGGCAAGTCATAGTCCCACAAGCCGTGATGCACCATCTGAAAGTGCCAGACAAGCTCCCCGGTTGCGGCGTTCAGACAGACGAGGCTTTCTGCGAACTTGTTGTCTCCCAATCGGTGCCCCCCGTAATAATCGTTAGTTGACGTACCAAAGGGCAGGTAAACGTAGCCCAATTCAAGGTCAGCGCTCATTACCGTCCAGACGTTTGCATTGCCGGTATACTTCCACGAATCGTCTTCCCAGGTTTCGTTGCCAGCTTCACCCGCCTGGGGAATCGAATGGAATATCCAGATCTGTTCACCGGTTTTTACATCGAAGCCACGAACATGGCCAGGTGGTGCCTGTTTGTTTTTTGGCCGGTCCCAAATAGAAGAGCCGACGACGACGGTATCGCCGACGATCATGGGTGCTGAAATTACACTGTAATGTTTGCGATCTACCGGTCGACCTAGTTCCTGGGTTAAGTCGACCCTGCCGTTTTCGCCAAAAGAAAGATCGGCTTTGCCTGTGACGGCATCCAGAGACCAGAGGTAGGCGTTGTTGGTAGGCATGAGGATTCTTTGTTGTTTGCCATCGGACCAGTAGGCAACGCCACGATGATTGAAGCCGAGATTTGTTGGCCTGCCGATGTCGTAGGTTTTGGTGTCGAAAACCCAGCGTTCTTCACCGGTTGCCGCATCAATCGCTGCGACCTGGCCGAGGGAGGTGCTGATATACAGTACATCAGCAATCTTAATGGGCGTACTCTTGAATCCTAATGCCATCATCTTGTTGTTTTTTGCGATCAATGCCTGATCGGCAGATTCCCACACCCAGGCGAGTTTTAAATCCTGTACCGTGTCTTTGTTTATCTGCGACAGGGCAGAATATTTTGAAGAGCCAGGATCATTTGCGTAGGTTGGCCAGTCACCACTGACCGGGGTCGGGTTCGGTGCTTGGCTGGTCTGGTTGGCGGATGGTGTGTTGGATGGGGTGCTGCACGCTGCTGTAAGCAGGCACAGAATAGCCGTTAGCACTAACTTCATACTGGCGTCTTCACTTGCGTCTTCTTGATGAGTCATGTTTGTATGTGATTCTCACCCAGAAAGCAACCGACGGGAAAGAAATTGCTAAGAGTCAGTTCGACGGTCAAACCGGTCTTACTGTATATCGCTTTGATGGCACAGAGTTTTTCGCTTTTCGGATCAGAGCCCGGATCCGAGTCAGATACATCCACAGATGTGGGGCTTATATATGTCCAGACCTGTATCGTCTGTCATGGAGAGGGTGTTCATGGTGCCCCCAGACCGGGTGTTAAATCTGATTGGGAAGAGCCATTGAGCTATGGAAAGGAGGAAATTTACCTTAACACCTTCGAAGGTATCGGTGAAATGCCGTCCCGAGGGTTGTGCGATGAATGCAGCGATGAACAGTTGAAAGCGGTTGTCGACTTCATGATGATGGCAGCGCCATAGCATACGCCAAAAATTGTGCTACGATGCGAAGCAGACCCTAACAGGCAGTCCTGACATGAGTACCGCTTTCGAATTCAGATATGAATAGTGAACCGGGTCAAGCGGACGTCGCACCGCCTTTGAATGCACCTCCGGTCAGTGTCTTCACCAAAACCGTGTTTGGTCTGGGCGCCTCCGGAGAGGCGATCACCAACGTCTCCTTTAACACATTCGTATTTTTTTATTACAACCAGGTGTTGGGTCTTTCCGGTACCCTGGCTGGCCTGGCCGTGACGATTGCCCTTTTCTCTGATGCTATCACTGATCCATTGATGGGGACAATTTCTGACCGGTTCAAATCGAAACTGGGTCGCAGACACCCCTTCCTGTTTTTAACGGCTGTGCCGTTGGGTGTTGTCTTCTTTTTAATATTTTCCCCACCCAAGGGGTTGGAGGGATATGCACTGTTCTTCTGGTTTTGTGGATTCACGGTGTTATTGCGCACGTTGTTAACACTGTATGCGGTACCCCATCTTGCTCTCGGCGCTGAGCTTTCCAAGGATTACCATGAGCGCTCAACGATCATGGGGTACAACAACTTCTTTGGCTTTATCGGTGGGGCATCAATCTATTGGATCGCGCTGACCTGGTTCTTTGGGCCATCAGAGGAATTTGCCAACGGGCTGTTAAATTCCCATGCCTACCCTGTTTTTGGGACGTTCGCTGCGTTTTTTATCTCCATAACGATTCTGATTTGTGCCTGGTTTACCCGAGACAAGATTCCATACCTACCTCAGCCACCCGCAGATCAACCACCCTTTGGCGTTGTCGTTGTGTTTAAAGAAATATTTTCGGTCGTCTCCAATCGCAATTACCTGAATTTGCTGTTGGGCTTTTTTCTGCTCGCTTTGATGTTGGGTGTGCATGAAACACTGAATTTGCATATGGGGACCTTTTTCTGGGAGCTTGAGCCCGCCCAGTTGCGTTTCTACGTCCTGGGTTCTATCACCGGTTACGTGATTGGGTTTACCCAAACAACCCGCCTGCACCGGCGTATAGACAAGCGCAACAGCATCATTTTCTCGGTAGTGGGTTTGGCTTTCTTTGGCGCGCTTGCGGTTAACCTGCGCCTGTTGGGTATTTTCCCCACCAATAGCTTTGCTTATCTCATCGTTGTTCTTGTCTTTATCTCAGTTTTCAGTTACGCCTCAGGCAGTATCCTCAATATCTCCGTGATGTCGGCGTTAGCCGATCTCGCTGACGAACATGAACTTGCCACTGGCAGGCGGCAGGAAGGACTTTTCTATTCCGCACGAACCTTTTTCGCTAAATCCACCTCTGCCGTGGGACACCTGATTGGAGGCGTTGCCCTTGATATTATTGAATTTCCAGCGAAGGCCGCCCCGGGCGAGATAGCAACAGAGACCATTTTTGAATTAGGTCTTGTGTATGGACCCATGGCCATGGTGCCCGGCCTGGCATCAATGTTCTTCTATGGCCGATACAAGATTAACCGGCAGAGGCTTGCCGAGATTCAAAAAGCTATTGCTGATCGCAAGGCTGAAGCTGCTTTGGAAGCCGCTAAACTGGAACACTAGACAACGCATAGCGGCTTGTTAGTATCAGATTGCCCTGCAGACTTTTGATCTATGTGCCACCTTCACAACGAAGATAATCAATTCGTTGTCGGCAATCTGATAGAGAATCCGATAAACACCATATCGAACTCTATATCGGCTGTCACCGGCAATTTTTGATACAACCGGGCCCTCGTGGGTTTTCCGCCAGTAGATTAATTCGATCGAGTGTTCTTTTTACATCCTGGCTGGGTATCTTTCTTAAGTCTTTGGCAATCGATTTTTTAAATCGAAGCTCATATTTTGCCATGTTTCTTCAGGTCTTTTAGCAGGGTCTCGTAGCTGACGTTAGAATCCCCATGATATCCCTGGTGCCGAATGGCGATGAACTTTTTAGCGTTATAACGTTAAAGTGTCAATATGTCATTCTACATGGGGGTAAAGGGTTCTGAAATTATGCTGAAAAAAAGCATCTTGTGTATCCTGGCTATGGTGCATGAGAGATTTGGAAAATCGGCCAATGGGATCACGGCCGCCTTCAGCGTGCGGATAGTCCGATGAAAACAGATACAGGTCGGGATTCGATTGCTCAATCAGCATGCCTACATCTTCGAAGGGGTAGGGAGTAAAGCGCAATTGCTGGCGAATCTGTTCCGATGGCTTGCGCTTCATAGTTGCCAGATGTGGCTCGGATTTCTTCCAGATGTCTGCGGCATGGTCGAGTCGCCTGATCATATCCGGTACCCAACCGGCACCGATTTCAATCGCTCCACCACGCAGATCAGGAAATTTTTCGAGGACGCCGTCAAGCACCAGTACTGACAAAAATCGTAACGTGTCCTGAAAAATAACCGTCAGGTCTTTTGAACCAATGACCTCGGCGCGACCCCTGGCACTTTGTCGCTCGGAGAAGCCATCGTTCATCCATTCGTCAGCAATACTCAAAGTGCTGCTGCCAACATGCAGCAGAAACGGCAGGCTGTTCTCTGACAGCAATCGCCAGATGGGATCATGAGCAGAGTGGCCCGGTGAGCGCCCACCCGGCGCCCGGGCAGGAATCCAGACAGATTTCAGTCCTTCCTTAATACACTGCTTGATTTCCAACACTGCAGCGGCAGGGTCATCCAGTGTTACCATGGCGACCCCGAACAACCTAGGATCTGCCGAACAGAACTCTGCCATTGCACTGTTGTGGGCACGGGCCGTTGGGTATCGCAGGGACTCCTCACAGTCGAACACCTTACCGGCACAGAAGCTGGAGAAGATTACCTGGCGTTTGAAACCAAGCAGATTCAGCGCAATAGCGCGTTCCCCGCCGTTAAACGAACCCAGGGCGTCGTGCCATTTCGGACCCCAGGTTATTCTGTCGCCAAGGGATATTAGCGTCTCAACGGTTTCCGGAGGATGTTCCGGGGCATCGCCTCCAAACCTGACACCTTCGACAGTCAGGCGCTCGAATTCAAATGATGGCATCAGATCCCGAACCGCCGGGTCTGCATGACGTGACAAAAAGTCCGGCAATTCCATCAGGTGGCTGTCTGCATCAAGTATCAACTTTTCGCCCGCGTAACTCATAACGCTTCCTCCGTCAGTTCCTGCTTTAACCTTGGCACGACTTCCTGAAACAGTTTTTCCAGGCTCATTGTCATTTGCTCGGCCCTGAGCCCGGGTGGGACAGCCATGCTGACAATATCCGTAATGCCGAAGTCGCTGATAAAAGCCTTAAGCTGATCAACACATTCGTCAACGTTACCCACTATCCACGTCTGGGGTACCGGCTCACCCCGATCTCCAAAGCCCTCACCACTCTCCTTAAAAAAACGCTGGTAGAGTTGCATACGGTATTTCTCGGCAGCCCGGATCACTGGCCAGTCGGTATTTCGATCATCGGTCACCAGGATGCTGCGAATAATACCGATGCGATAATCTGCCACGTTACGCCCAGCCTTGTTCAATGCGTCTACCCAGGGATCAAAAGATTTCTTCTTCAATCCCTGCGGCAAAAAATTGGTATTGTAGTGGGCTGCGCGCAGGGCACCGGCTTCTGACATGGCGGCGATCCACAGGGGTGGTCCCCCGGCCTGAACATAACCTGGTGTAATAATTACATCTTCAAATTGATAACGTTTGCCGTGATAGCTGAACCGTTCACCGCTGAAGCAGTGTTGCAGGACCTCGATCCCTTCATTCATCAACGACACCCGTCGACCCACCGGGAAGCCAAAGCCACGAAATTCATGGGGCGCGTAGCCCATTCCCAAACCTAACTCGACCCGCCCACCCGACAGGTTATCCAGCACGGCCAGGTCCTCAGCCAGGCGAATAGGGTGATTAAATGGCATCAGGCAGATATCGGTTCCGAATCGAACATGACTGGTTACTGCTGCCATCGCCGCGGCCACCGGTATCCAGCTTGGCAGGTAACCATCGTCAACAAAATGATGCTCCGTAAACCAGACCAGGTCCGCGCCGATGCGATCCAGCCATTGCACCTGTTCCATGATTTCTGCATAGAGGTGTTGATCGGAAACGCCGGAATCCGGTGGATTGCGAAAATCGTAGCAGACGCCAATGCGCAACCTGGCGTCAAGAGTCTCTGGCATGTGATACTCCCGTTTTTCTACCTTCTATTAAGCCTCTGCAAACACCATAACATGCCGGATTGATGGGTTTACCAAATAATTTCAATAAACCCGTAGCACCCGATTCTTGCGTCGGCGGTTACCAATGGGCAATCCAGTTCTTTTGTGGTGGCAATGATGATCCGGTCGGCGGGGTCTCTGTGAATGCCTGGTGTTGAGTTTGACACCACCCTGAATTTGGTAGATAACACGGTATTGAAAAATGAAAAAAAGTAATCCCAACAAGAGGAAAGGCAGATGGACTACGATATCGTGATCAGAAATGGAACAGTGGTTGACGGTACAGGCGCCGTCCCCCGCAAGGCAGACGTTGCAATCAAGGGTGATCGAATTGCTGCTATTGGCGAGATCACGGGGTCTGCCGCAAAAGAAATAGATGCACAGGGTGCCTACGTGACGCCAGGCTTTGTTGATATTCATACTCACCTGGATGCCCAGTTAGCCTGGGATCCAATTGCCTCTTCAAGCTGTTATCACGGCGTTACATCGGTCGTCATGGGTAATTGCGGCGTTAGTTTTGCACCCTGCAAACCCGAGGATCGGGAGTACCTGGCTGAACTCATGGAGTCCGTCGAGGATATCCCCAAAAAAGCCATTCAAACAGGTTTACCCTGGAATTGGGAAACCTACGGTGAATATCTTGCTTCGATTGATCAAATGGCAAAGGGTGTAAATGTGGGCGGTATGGTAGGCCATTGCGCAGTACGCTACCACGCCATGGGAGAGCGCAGCCTCGATGAAGCGCCAGCCACGGAGGAGGATATTCAGAAAATGAAAGTGCTGGTAGAAGAGGCCATTGATGCGGGCGCACTTGGGTTTTCTACCTCAAGAACCTTTATGCATAAGATTCCTGATGGCAGACCAGTGCCAGGCACCTACGCCCAGCCGGAAGAGTTATTGGCGATTGGTGAGGTGATGGGTAAAGCCGGTCGAGGTGTGTTTGAAGCGGCGGCAAGATTAGGCGAACGTGATAACCAGCAACTCGATAACACCCGTGCTGAAATCGCCTGGATGGGTGAATTGTCACGTCAGAACGATGTCAACATAACTTTTGGCCTTACCCAGAGTGATCGTCGGCCCCGGTTATACCAGTCCGTCATTGATTTTTCAGAAGAGGAAAATGCCAGTGGCGCAAAACTCAGGCCACAAACAACGTCGAGAGGGATTGGTTCGTTAATGGCCTTTCTGCACCGAACACCGTTTGATGCATTCCCTGCCTGGCGCGCCCTGAAAAAATTATCGGCAGAAGAAAAACTCGCAATCCTTGCTGATAAGGATGAGCGGCAAAGACTGCTTGACGACGTCAATCTGGATGAAATCCAATTGGACCTGGAAAAGTTATTCGTTCTGCTGCCAGAACAGGTACGTTACGACATGGACCCGTCAGCGTCGCTCGCAGAACATGCACGGCAAAGGGGTGTCGATCCCGTCACCGCATTTATGGATATCAGCCTTGAAACCGACGGCAAGGCAGTATTTACCTTTTCGTTCCTGAACCAGCGCATGGAAGCGGTTGAATCCATGCTGAAACAGCCGGTTGTTGCCATGGGCCTTGCTGATTCTGGCGCTCATGTTGGTCAGATAATGGATGCCAGCCAGCCAACATGGCTGCTTAAGTACTGGGTGAAGGAAAGAGGCCTGTTATCGATCGAAGATGCCATTCGCCGTTGGACGTCAGACACGGCTGCTATTTTTGGCATTAAAGAACGTGGCACACTTGCCCCTGGAATGTATGCCGACGTCAATGTGATCAACCTTGAGCAACTTGATTTGGGGTTGCCGGAATATGTCTATGACTTTCCTCATGGAGCGGGGCGTTATGTACAGCGTGCCAGTGGATATCAGACCACGTTGGTGAATGGCCAGGTCTTTATGCAGGATGGAGAGCCTACCGGGAATCTTGCCGGGGTTATGCTTCAGAACAGATGATGGTTTGACCCGGAATCCCAAAGTAAAATGAAAGATTTTGTCTTATTGTTGTGCCTTGCCCTGGGGTTAGCAGCCTGTACCGGCATGAAAGAAAAACCCGACGCTCATGCTGGTATGAACATGGGCAGTGACGATGTCTCTGTCTTTCAAAAACCCATCGATTATATTCCTGCTGCCCTGGGACCTCACACCTGGGTGATTACCACCAACAGCGACATGGCGCAGAATTACTTTAAACAGGGTTTGCAAATGCGTTACGCCTACGGCGTTAATGACGCGGCGAGAAGTTTTCGTCAGGCTCGGCTCATAGATCCCGACTGCGCCATGTGCTATTGGGGTGAGGCATTCGCACTGGGTTCTTTTCTCAATGGCGGCATGAGTCAGCAAAAGGCGCCCTATGCCCATGATGCCATTGAAAAAGCGGTGAAGCTTTCCGGCAATGCCACTGAACTGGAACGCGACCTGATTATGGCCGCTCGGGATCGGTATCCCGCTGACTATGATCCGGATGATCGACGTCCGGTCGACGAAGGGTTCGCCGAACGCATGAAGGTTGTATACGAGAAATATCCTGACCATCAGGATGTAGCCGTCGTTTACGCTGTGTCGCTGTTTTTACTTGAGGAAAGGCTCGGTCATCGAGATATTGAAGACCCGGATCTTATTCACCTTCATAGTGTGTTGCGGGGAGTGCTGGCAGAAAATAACAAACATCCAGGTGCCTGCCACCTGTACATCCATGCAACGGAATCGAGTCAGAGACCTGATCTCGCCCTCGAATGTGCAGACTTCCTGGGTGCGGCAATTCCGGTTGCAAGCCATATTCAGCACATGCCATCTCACACCTGGAATGAGGTGGGCTACTGGGGTAAATCAGTACGGGCCAACATGGCTGCCACACATTCGGATTTAAAGGCGACGAAGAACCAGGGTTTTTCCTATGGACCCACACATAATCTGCACATGCTGCTGTTCGCTGCATCGATGGATGGCCAGGGCGCCGTCGCAACGCAGGCGGGTAAAGATTATGCGAAACTCAGCAACAACAGCATGTACCAGGTGCTGACCTTGTTGCGCTTCGGTCGTTTCGATGAGATTCCGCAAGTCACTTCTCGGCCGGAAGGAAAAGTCCCGGGGGGCTACTGGGATTTTGCCCAGGGTTATGCAGCTGTACGCAACGGGGATCCGGGCCTGGCGAATGAGTACCTTGCGAAGGTGCAGGCCCTGACTGAAAATCAATCAGCGAAATTTCGCTTCCACAAAATCAGCCAGCTTATGGGCTTGTCTGCTGCCATCCTCGAAGGTGAGATTCTTCTTCAGGCAGGTGACCTGAATGGTGCCATTGCTGCATTTCAGCGCGCCGCTGAACTGGATGACCAGCAACCCTATGACGAGCCCGAACCAATCCCGTACGCGGCCCGCCACTGGCTCGGTGCTGCGCTGATGGAAGCGCAACGCTACGCTGAGGCAGAGCAGGAATATCGAACAGAACTGGCAGACCACCCCCACAATGTCTGGTCGCTGCATGGACTCAAGGCTGCGCTTGCCGCGCAGGGTAGTTCGGATGCAATGGTGGATGCGGACTTTGAGACGAGTACAGCACGAATGGATGTCTGGATAACGGAATCGCGATTCTAGTTCTGATAGAGCTATGCCTTGGTTATAAAGCGCTCTTTTTCCGCATCAGTCATCAGGGTAAAGATGGGCTTTAGCTCGTTGAGTATAAATCCCATGCGCTCCTCGACTCCGGTTACCCAGCCAGTACGAAGTTCCTTAAGCACTTCGTCGATAGAGATGGTATGGTCGCTGTGTAGTCGGGCTTTCTTCTGGTAGTCGTGCAGGCTGATGGAGGAAACCTGGCTTAAGCCCTTGGCGATCGAGTGTCCTCTTGCTTCCAGGGCTATTTCCAGTACCACCGCCGAGTCTGCGGAGGCACCCTGGTCGACCTACAGATACCCGACGAAACGCTCACAGGTAAGACGCGTCCCTTAAGTTTCACCCGGAAGTTACTGATCGCTTTTCCTATTCGGCGTGCAATTAAAATTCCCTGATCCGAGTCGGTGTCCGGCTGAGATGCCGAAAAGCTCGAGAGTCCAACACGTGCCACTGAACCATCCGCGTCTATTTCGCTGCAAATAACATTGGCGACCTTGTCGAGAATCCTCTCTGTACTGGTGCGACCAATCCTTATAAAAAGCTCTTTGAACTCGTCGACTTCAATATGTAGTACGACCAGACTCTCATTGTTTTGGGTGTTGAAATTAATTTCTGTCTCGAGTTCTCTGAAAATACCTCGCTTGTTCAGTAATCCGGTCAGGGGGTCATTCAGGATCCCTTCCGGTCTGCTGCTGCTGCGCACCTGATTGCGTAAAAGGGAACTGGCGCGGGCATTGATATCCGTTGCATCAAATGGTTTGGCAATAAAATCGGTTGCCCCCATTTCGTAGGCTTTGTCTTTTGCGTCGCTGCTTCCCGTGGCGTCGGTGACAATAATCACAGGCATTTTGCGGATGCGCTCGATACTGGCAGTACGAACTAGATCCAGTAGTTCAAAACCATCGAGTTCGGGCATCACGAGGTCAGTGAATACTATTTGAATACTCTGGTCGGTGATGATCTATCCCAGCCTTGTTGGCCGTCTTCGGCGAGCACCACGTTGTATTCGTCACTGAACAGTTTTAATGCGGCGGCACGAATCAAACGTGAATCATCAACGAATAGAATTCGCGGGCGCCTATTAGTAAGAGGAGGCTGGGCTTGGAGTTGGCTGGACATCAGGTACTATGAACTCAGTACAGGTTAGTCATTGATTAGTGAATACGAGTATAGAAGTTAAAGGGTGTAAGATGCGTGCGAAAGGTGCCGAAGGGTCTTTTTAGGGTACTTGTGGTGGACAATTGGCCTGCGAAGGCAGATCAGCGCCACAAAGCGCATCGTAGGCACGTAAACCCGTGAAAAAGAAGTAGCCGCCAAAAAATGTTGATGAACAACCCCCTGCCTTGCGACGGGATTTGTTCAGGATGTTTCGGTCCCAAACATACCCTCAACATGACGTTCGTCCAGGGGCTGGGTTAGTCTGGACACTGCCCAGGTGGTGGCGACGGAGACGATTTCACCCATCGCCGAACAGGAAAACGGGTTCGGTGCTTCACCCTGTAACCAGGTGACGACGCCGAACAGTGGCGAACCGGCAAACCAGGTCGGGTCCAATATGCCACTGTGGAGGATAATGAATATTGTCATACCGGAGATCAGCCCTGCATAAGCACCGGTTTTTGTCACTCCGCGCCAGAGTGCGCCCATCACCAGTGGGCCTGCAAATGCGGCCATCATTCCCCCTGTGCCGATCCATACAATCAAAGCGATGTTTTGATCCATCAACATCCAGGCCATACCGGCACACAGGATCAGTACGATTACCGTACTCCAGCGACTGATCTGCAATACCCGTCGATCAACTTCTTCTTCATCGGGTTTTGATGCCAGATGTGGCACGATGCTGCGCCGATACAGGTCGTTGGCGATAATTTGTGATGATGAAATCACCAGGCCATCTGCCGTTGACATGATCGCGCAGAGAATGCCAACGCCAACCAGTGCCGCGAGCCAGGTAGGAAAAACTTCTATAAACAGCAGGGGAAGAGCCTGGTTGGGGTTTGCTCCTGAGGCAAGTAATGCATCGTCAAACAATCCACGGGCCAAAATGCCCCCTAGAACCAGCATGGCCATGATTAACCCAATGGTAAACGCGAGCTTTACAAACCGGCGCTGATTCGCCTCTCCTTTTAAGGCCCACAGTTTGTTGCCGATGTGGGGCAGCAGCCCCAGGGGCAGATGGGCAAGCAATATAGCAGTGATTGCCCACCAGGAATGATAAAGCGGTGTCGCAGGATTGATTATGGCGATATGTCTGGGGTCGGAAAGTTCGACCTTCTCAATAACTTCTGGCAATCCCCCTTCGAAACCGACGCCGAACAGAAACATAAGGATGACCACAATACCCAGGATAAGCATCATCGCGCCTTGCAGACCATCGGTTAGAATATCGGCGTGAGCCCCTCCCATGGTCACATAGATCATCAGTACAACGGTGGTGATGAACAATGCCCAGGCGTTCGACAGACCCAGCATTGTCTCAAACATTACCAGGCCTGAAACCAGTTGGCCTGCCAGGTAAAACAGCAGCATCAGGGAAAATACTGAAACCAGTATCCGTATACCGTCGCTCTGATATCGATCTCCCAGATATTCGGGGATTGAGCGATTGCCGAACCGGTTACCACTCGAGGCGATTAAACGCATGGAAATCAGCACGCCAAAATATAAACTGATGGGGTATAGGAAATTGCCCAGCACCGCAGGCATTCCCCATTGATAAGCCAGCGCCGGGCTACCTAAAAACGTTGCACCGCTGGCAGTGGTTGCGGCGAAAGCCAGGGCAAGAAAAAACGGACCGTAACTGCCCCTGGCAGTGGCAAAGTCGTCAGCACTCTCGACCCGCTTGCTGCCAATATAGCCAAACGCGATCATTACACCAACATACAAAATCAAGAATAGCCAAGACCATGTTTCGAGATCCATTGGGAGTTTCCCCTTTTTATTGAGGATACTAACATGGCCTGCCAAGTACGGGCATCCTTGCGTTCGGCCGAGCCCGACTGGCATCGGCTTTGGGACCCAGGAATATGTCGGTCATCCAGGTTTCCCGCTGATGTCCATTTCCTGGCGAGCAAGAGTAAGATATATTTATTACTCCGAACGTGACCGATGGTAATGGCAAATATGCACAAGTTCCTTACCCTGGCAACCTTGTCGTCTTTGATGGTGCTACATGGTTGTGATGTCAGCAATAATGAGGTGGCGTCTTTAGGCACCCTTGAAAAAGACCGGATCGAACTCACCGCTGAAACCCATGAGCCGATTACGCGGGTTTTTGTTCAGGAAGGCGATTTAGTGGAAGTGGGCACGGTATTGATCCAGCAGGACACCAGCCGTGCCAAGGTCGCACTGGAAAAGGCGAGCGCCGATGAAGCGGTTGCCAGAGCTGCGCTGGTGGCCGCCGAAGCGGGTCCACGCCAACAGCAGATATCCGCATCGCGAGCCCGCCTGGTGGCTGCCAACAGTGCGTTGCAAACCATCAAGGGCGAACTTGATCGTGCACTCTCTCTGGTCGAACGTAAACTTGCTTCCCAGAATCGGGTTGATTTGTTACAAGGTGGCTACAATGAAGCGCAGGCAAAAGTGCTGGAAACCAGCGCGAGCCTCGATGAGCTGCTCGAAGGCACACGTTCAGAAGACATTGACCAGGCCAGGTCCCGACATACTGCTTCGGTGGCTGTTGTCCGTGATATTGAAATTACGCTGGCTCGCGCGACCACAAAAGCGCCTTTGGCTGGCCTTGTAGAAGCGCTGCCATTTGAAATTGGCGAACGTCCTAACCCGGGCGCGACCGTTGTTGCCCTGCTTGCCAGTGGCAGAACCTATGCCAGGGTGTTCGTTTCAGAACCTTTGCGAGTACAGTTGAAAACCGGCAGCAGGGCGGAGGTCCGCCTGGATGGCAAGGCGGAACCCCTGCAGGGACATCTGCGGTGGATATCGAGTGCGGCAGCCTTTACCCCGTATTTTGCACTCAACCAATATGATCGCTCGCGCTTGAGTTATCTGGCAGAAGTTGACCTGGATGCAGATCCTGACATTGATCAAAACGATCTTCCCGTCGGCGTACCTGTTGAAGTGAGGTTTCCGGATTTGCCTGAATGAGTGATATAGCCATTGAAACCACCAACCTCACTCGCGAATTTGGCAACCTGGTTGCGGTCGACCATGTTAATCTGAGCATCCCTCATGCATCGGTCTATGGGTTTCTGGGCCCCAACGGTTCTGGTAAGTCGACAGCCATTCGAATGTTGTGTGGATTGTTGACTCCGTCTGAAGGTAATGCCTGCGTACTGGGTATCGATGTGCGGAAGGAACCAGAGGTACTGAAACAAAGAATTGGCTATATGACCCAGAGGTTCTCTTTATATGATGACCTGACTGTGCTTGAGAACCTGCGATTTATGGGCGACATCTACCGCCTTAGTCGGCGTGTGCGGGATGAGCGTATCGACAAGGTACTTGATCGTTTCGCACTTGATCAGCAGGCAGGCCAACTGGCGGGTACCATGAGTGGTGGCCAGAGGCAGCGGCTTGCCCTGTCTGCGGTGACCTTGCATGAGCCGGATCTCCTTTTTCTCGATGAACCAACCAGTGCGGTTGACCCGGAAAGTCGGCGTCAGTTCTGGGAGTTCCTGTTTGACATGGTAGATCAGGGAACGACGATTCTGGTTTCCACGCATTTTATGGATGAGGCGGAGCGTTGCCACGGGCTGGCGATCCTGGATAAGGGGGCGCTCGTGGCGAGTGGCTCACCGATGCAGATGAAAGATAACCTGGCCGCCACTGTCATCGAAATCGAGAGTGATCAGGCTCGCAGAGTACGCCAGGTGCTGATGCAATTATCGTCAGTGATTGATGTCGCACAGTTGGGCACGAGACTGCACGCATTGATCGATCCCGCTGAAGCGGCTCCCGTTGAAATGATTAGCTCGAAACTTGCGCAAAACAACCTGGTGGCAGAGCTGCAGGTGGTCGTACCCAATCTTGAGGATGTGTTCGTGATGGCGACTCACGGGTTGGTACCGCCATGAATTTTTCACTCAGGCGGGTGCGGGCAATCGCCATGAAGGAGATCCGTCATTTGCGCCGGGATCGCCTCACAGGCGGTATGATCGCAGGCATTCCCGTAATTTTGACATTGCTGTTCGGGTACGCGATTAACAACGATGTGCGAAATCTATCTGCAGCGGTCGTGGATGAATCCAATACCAGTGCATCCAGGGCACTGGTTGCTGCCGCACGAGCGAGCCAGGTAATTGACAAGCTAACAGCGGCGGGTAGTCCCTGGGAGCTGGAACGGATGATATCCCGCGGGGAAATCGCCGTGGGAATATACATTCCGCAGGACTTTGAACAGCGCCTGGCCCAAGGTCAGCGTCCCCTGGCGCAATTGTTAATCGATGACAGTGACCCCGTGGTGTTGGGAGCGGCGAAAGCGCTGGCCTTGCTGCCCATTGACCCTGTGAACCAGACTGATTCAAAACTGACTTTTGAGGTACATTCACTCTATAACCCGGAACGGCGCTCAGCGCTTTTTATTGTACCGGGGCTTTGTGGTGTCATACTGACACTGACCATGGTGTTGTTTACTTCGATTGCGATTGTGCGTGAACGCGAACGCGGTAACCTGGAGCTGCTAATCACGACCCCGGTGACTTCACTGGAATTGATGACTGGTAAGATATTTCCCTACATCATCATCGGCTATGTCCAGGTGTCGCTCATCCTGGGTCTTGGGGTCTGGCTGTTCGATCTGCCGGTGAGAGGATCACTGCTGGACTTCTACCTGAGTGTCGGCGCATTTGTGCCCAGCGTCCTGACCCTGGGCTTGATTATTTCCACCGTCGCGAGCACACAATTCCAGGCTTTCCAACTCACCTTTATGACGTTTCTACCTCAGTTGCTGTTGTCCGGATTTATGTTTCCGTTTGAAGGAATGCCCAGGCCTGTGCAGTATTTTGCCGAGATTTTTCCCCTCACTCATTTCCTGCGAATCGTCAGGGGCATCGTGATCAAAGAGGCACCACTGGTGGAACTCACCACTGAGATGTGGCCGTTGCTGGTGTTTTTCGTCGCAGGTATGTTGTTTGCGACGATGCGGTTTAATAAGCGACTGGATTAGGGAGTGGCTGGTTTTTAGCCGACTCCCGGGTGCATCGTTCAGTTCACGCGTAGTTCGGTGGCGGTACAAAACCCCCAATTTCCCTCGCAAGCTGGCTGGCAAACTTAATGGTACGATGATCTCGATATGGAGCGCTGACTGCCTGCAACCCAATTGGTAAGCCTTCCCGTGAGGGGCCAGTCGGGAAAACTGTGCTGGGCAGGTAAGCGTTAACGATCATGCCTGCCCAGAACACCTGTTGGAAATAAGGTTGTGTGATGTTATCGACCTCTATTGTTCGGTCGGCGAAACTACTGTGGTCGTGGGGGAATGCGGTTGTCGCCATTTGTGGGCAGATCAGAATATCCCAGGTCTCGAAGAACTGGCTCCAGGCACGGCGAAGTTTTTCTCGCCGGGTATTGGTTCGAATCCAATCCCGGTGAGGCAGAACGGCGGCCCGGGCATTGACCGCATTGCTCGACATATCGTTCGGGTCCAGCGCAGCCACGTGTGCTTCTGCTTCCTTAACTGCTTCATCGGTCATGGCGGCTGTCATGACAGAGGTAAGTAAGGTCTGGTAATTGTTCTGGGCTAACGGCAAGTCGATATCAGGTCGTGCGGTATCTGACACTGTAGCACCGAGCTTCGCCAGGGTCTCGCCCACCATCGTGGCTCGTTCTGCGGTTTCGTTTGACACCGGTGCAATTTCGTCAGTGGGCCAGATAGCTACTTTTAAGTCCTTCAGGTTCTCGAAGTCCGCCCCGGGCAGGGAAAGTTGCCAGCCAAGGGCTTCGCGTTCGGCGGGACCAGCCATGATATCAAGTGCCACATGTAAATCGTCGGCACTTCGGGCGAGTGGTCCACACACCGAAAGGTCTGCCTCGGGTATACCAGCAACTAATTCATGGCCCTGCATTGGGATAATGCCGTAGGTGGGTTTGTGCCCATAAACGCCACAAAAATGTGCCGGGTTACGGATAGATCCGCCGATGTCCGAACCAGCCTCAAGCGCAGAAAATCCGGCTGCTAACGAGGCTGCACTGCCACCCGATGACCCACCAGGGGTACGCGTTGTATCCCAGGGGTTGCCGGTTGCGCCATAGATCGGGTTGTAACTCTGGAAGTCACCCAGATCCACCGGCACATTGGTCTTGCCAAGGAAATGTGCGCCTGCATTGCGAAAGCGCTGTACCGCAAGCCCGTCCTGCTTCGCTACATTGTTGCGAAAGGCTTCGACTCCCCAGGTAGAAGGTGTATCAGCGATAACGTAGGATTCCTTGATCGTCATGGGTATCCCATGCAAGGGCCCCACTTCTTCACCTGCGGCGATTGCTTCATCGGCACGCCTGGCGCATGCGAGGGCGTCGTCGAAGATTCGGACCACGACGGCGTTGATGTCACCGTCAAACTCCTCGATCCGGTCAATGTAAAGTTGGGTTAGCTCGACTGAAGTAATTTCTTTGTCTCGTATTTTCTGAGCCAGTTCCAGTGCGGATAAGTGGGCAAGGGCAGACATAACTCGACTCCATGAGGGTTCTTTAGGATAAGAGGATGACTGTATCAGTACGCGTGCCATCATGTCGACGAGTTTGCAGGACATCCCCTTGCGAGTTTCAGTGAAAGGTAACCGTTGCAGGTCAGAAAAATAAACAGTGCGGCAAACCCATTGAACAGGATATCCAGATATACTCAACCAACAATTAGTCAATGTAATCAAAAATCCATGTCTGATTCACAACCCTTCCGGGATATCAAAGTCGTCGAGTTTGGCCAGTTTGTTGCGGTGCCTTTCTGTGGTCAGCTGCTCGCTGAAGGCGGCGCTGAGGTTATTAAAGTTGAATCCCCGAGCGGGGACCCGAATCGGCGCATGGGGGAGATCGTCCCCTTCGAGTCACGCATATTTGTGTCGCGCAATCGCGGCAAACATTGCCTGCCATTGAAACTCAGTGAAGAGAATGCGAAACCGGTCATCGATTCGCTGCTTAACTGGGCGGATGTTGTGCTGATGAATTTTCGACCCGGTCTTGCGCAGAAAATGGGCATTGATTCCGACTCGTTGGTCAGTCGGTTTCCACAATTGATTATTGGTGAGATCACGCCATTTGGTAAGCAGGGCCCTGATGCCAACCTGTCGGCGATGGATATTGTGGTGCAGGCTCGCAGTGGCCTGATGGCCGCCATGGGTCGAATTGTTGACGGCCGACCGGCACCTGGTGATCCGGTAATTTCCGATTACATGGCCGCAATGTCGCTGGCATTTGGAATCAGCTCAGCGCTGTTTCGCAGGGAGAGAACTGGTAGAGGCGGTGTGGTGGATGTGAGTTTGATGCAATCCGCCATGACCCTGGCGAATAATCAGCTTGTGCGCTCTGAAGATCTTGACCGGGAAAAACACCAGGAAATAATCAAGGGTATTAACCAACAGCGAATCGATGGCGCAACGTTCGAGACGCAAATTGCTGCCCAGCCCTCAGCCAGAATGCCAGCTTTGAGGGCAATTTTTTTTCGTGTTTATGATACTGCTGATGGCAGTATAGCCATTGCCTGCGCGAGCAGGGGGCTACAGTCAAGGTTTATGAAAGCATTGGGTTTCACGATGGACGGGGTCGACGATTACGATCAGCTAAAGCTCGAAGTGGAGGCGATTGTCAGGGCTAAGGTTAGTGATGCCTGGCTGGGGATTCTCGAATCAGCCGGTGTGCCCGTGTCCACCGTAAAATTCCCGTTAGAATTGTTTGAGGATCCACAGGCTGAAGCAAACGATATGTTCTATGTGCTGGATCATCCCACTGCGGGCAGGTTCAGGGCCTTATCGCCCCCGGTGAAGCTGGATGGACAGGGTTTTAAACCACAAGGCGCTACTGCACCATTCGCGACAGAAACACGCGCCTTGTTGGATGAACTGGGTTTTAGCACAGATCAGGTTGAAGTGCTCCTCAAGCAGGGTGTTACCATCGAACGCTGAGGTATCCCTCGATGCCACTAATAGCTCAATAACATTGACTCAATATCAAAGGAACCACATGTCACTTATCGACGAAATCGTTTCAATGCACACAGAGATCACCCATTGGCGAAGAGATATCCACGCCCATCCGGAACTTGGGTTCGAAGAGAATCGTACTGCCGATTTCGTTGCCAGCAAGCTGGAAGAGTTCGGCATTGAGGTATTTCGAGGGATAGGAAAAACTGGCGTTGTCGGCGTCCTCAAGGTGGGTAATGAAACCCGCTCGATTGGTTTGCGGGCCGACATGGACGCCCTGCCAATTCTGGAACGCAATACGTTCGATTACAAATCCACCAAACAGGGCACGATGCACGCCTGTGGTCATGATGGCCACACTACGATGCTGTTGGCCGCCGCAAAATACCTGGCGAACAATCAGGACTTTCGAGGCCAGGTGAACTTTATTTTTCAACCAGCGGAGGAAGGTATAGGTGGCGCAAAGGCCATGATAGAGGATGGCCTGTTCGAGCAGTTCCCCTGTGACACCCTTTATGCCATGCACAATGCACCGAAGCTGGCGGTGGGCAGTTTCGCGGCGATTGCTGGTATCAGGACGGCGGCCGGGGCGTTTTTTGATATTGAGATTACCGGTAAAGGCTCCCACGGTGCATTTCCGGACCAGGGTATTGACCCGGTGATTGTCGCAGGCGAGCTGATCGTGGCGCTGCAATCGATTGTTTCCCGCAATACCAGGCCCACCCAAACGGCAGTTTTGTCTATCACACAGATGCATGCCGGGGACGCCTACAATGTGATTCCAGGCTCTGCCCGTCTGGCAGGGACAGTTCGTACGCTGGATATGTCACTGATGCAACATATCGAAGAACGCATGTCCGAAATGGTCAATGGCCTCTGTTCTGCCCATGGAGCGACTGGTGAGGTGGATTTTCGGATCATCTTTCACCCGGTCATGAATGACGCCAGGGTCTCTGAAATAGCGGCGGGTATTTGCGATGAGCTCGTCGGTGAGGCTAACGTTGCCCGCGAGGGTCAAGCGGGCACAGGCTCAGAAGACTTTTCCTTTATGTCGGAACAGATTCCCAGTTGCTACCTGAACCTGGGCAATGGGTCCGAAAGCCACTCACTGCATAACCACGATTATGATTTTAACGATGAAGCCCTTGTTTACGGTGCAAGTTTTTTTGCAAGAGTTGTGGAGAAAACGCTGGCAGTGGAGGAGTAGTCGCTGTTAAAAGGAGTGAAAACACTAATAATTTGGTGTGCTTGGCCAATATTGCTATCTGTTTGAAAGAGTAAGTCTTTGATAAGTAACGATTAAACATGTTGGTATCAAAATTGCTCTGAACAGATGCATTCAATGTATCAAAGGTGAGAAGAGAAGATGGAAGAAAAAACCAGAAGAAATATGACGAGCAGTGACATCTGGTCACGTGCGCTTTACATGGTGTTGTTTGCAATAGCATTCGGCATTGCAAAGATAATCACTATTCTGCTGGTGCTGTTCCAGTTTTTTGCGATTCTGGTCAATGGTCGGGCCAATGAGCAACTGCTGCGTTTCGGAAGAAATCTGAGCTTTTACGTTTTGGAGATGCTCGAATTTCAGACATTTAGCACCGAGCTACACCCCTTTCCTTTTTCACCCTGGCCGGACGAGGAACCCGGTGGCGATGTCTGGCTGGATAGTGAAGATGACGATGACTATTCAGAAATCGACGAAGCAGAATCAGACGAGGTGGAAGCCGAAGCGGCCACAGCATCGACTGATGAAGACGAAGTTGTCGTTAAGCCTGTTGTTGATAAGCCTGCTGAGGACGACTCGAACGCAAGTAACAGTAATGGGTCAACAACCCACTGATAATACAGACACTACACTAGACTCTTTACCACCTTGCAGCAGTCCGTTACAATCCGGCGCGGTTTTTTTTTAAGCCAGCAAGTACATAAATTGAGCTTCCTAAGCTGGCAGAGGCCGGATTGTAATGCGCCAACCGGGCAGATTTCCCCTTTTTTTACTTAACACTGTTTTACTT
>JAPYTQ010000024.1:35978-55369 GCA_029941905.1 Pseudomonadales bacterium
TACTTACCCTGGTGAACACAGGCTTTGTGGCAGATTCCTTTGCCGATACCACGCCTGAACTGGCTCCCTGCCTGGCCTGCCACGGACCTTCCGCGACAGGAAACAAGGCGCTGAAGGCGCCATCACTTTCCAACCTGGACCCTGTCTATCTCTCCCGCCAACTTCGCTACTTTCGTGACGGTATTCGTGGTGCGGATACGGCCGATATTGAGGGTTATCAAATGCGTGTCGCCGTCCAGGGGCTCGATGACCAAATCATTGAAGAGCTGGCTGAGAGCCTGGCTGCCTTGCCAAACAGTAACCCTGAGGTTTTACTGTCGGGTGACGCCGGTAAGGGCAAGGCATACTATGGTCATTTGTGCGGCGCATGCCACGGTCCCGCAGGTGTGGGTATCAAATCGTTGGGTGCACCCGGTCTTGCCGGTCTCGATGACTGGTATATGGACGCGCAATTAAAAAAATTCCAGTCGGGCGTTCGCGGAGGTTCGGAGAAAGACAGATACGGCACGCAGATGGTATTTATCATGCAGCGACTGCAGAGTGATGAAGGTATTCTGGATATTATTGCCTATCTTCGTGACCTGGATGTGACTCAATGAAAGGCACAAAACTGGAGTATCGAGATTGCGGCTGGGTCTGGGCCTTTGTTTGCTTTTTTGCCTGCGTGTACAGCTTCCCGGGTCTAGCCTCCGATGAAGGCCACGAATCGTCAGTAATTCAACTCAATTCGGACTGCCCGCCTGGTTTTGAGCAGGTTACGGGCAGATGCTACCTGAGAAACCTGTATCAACTTTACGACTCCTTGCAGAATGCAGGCGTGGGTGGACTCAAAACAGGTCTGCCGGTGATTAGGGACGGCTTCACCCCGCAGCAGATAGACCTGGGTCGTTACTTGTTCTTCGACCCGTTACTTTCAAGTGATGGGACGCTGTCCTGCGGCAGTTGTCATCATCCGGACCTGGGCTTTGCCGATGGCAGGAGCCGGAGTATTGGTGTAACGGGCGAGCCTGTGAAACGGTCAGCACCTTCCCTTTGGAACGTCGGATTTCTCGATCGATTGTTCTGGGATGCAAGAGCGACAACACTCGAAGAGCAGGTCCAGGGTCCGCTCTATGCCGTGGACGAAATGGGAAACAGCGAAAAACAACTATTGGCGAGCCTGAACGCAAGCCCGGTCTACCGGCGATTGTTCCAGGACGCATTCCAGTCATCCCGAATCATCGCTGCAGAGGTGTATACCGCCATTGCCGCATTCGAGGCCTCTTTGATTTCACTTAACAGTCGCTATGATCAATACGCCCACGGTTATCATGCTGCTTTAACCAACGAGGAAATTGAGGGATTGAATATATTCCGCTCTTTTGTTGCAAGATGTGCGGAATGTCATACACCGCCTTTGTTCACCAACCAGGAGATCGCGATTATTGGGTCCCCGGAACCAGAAGGCCTGCCATTTGATGCGGGTGAGGGAGAGCTGACAGATGAACCGACCCAGCGGGGTGGTTTTAAGATTCCCAGCTTGCGCAACATAGCAGCAACAGCGCCATACATGCATTCCGGCAACTTTGCTGACTTGCGTGATACCGTGAGCTTTTATACGAAGGGCAGGGGTCACGCGGTACCCGAAAACGAACAGTTGAGTATTCACTGGCATATCTGGGAGCCGGATCTCGCGGACCATGAACTGGATCTGCTCGTGACATTCCTGCACACCCTGACTGACGAATCCATGCAGCCACAGATACCAAAACGTGTACCATCAGGATTAATGCCGGTGGGCGAAATCCCCGGTGTGCCAGTCGAGGATCTGGCACCGGGCGATTAATATCTCAATAACCCGTACTAGCGTAGTAAAGAGATAATCTGAAATCACTATTAAAGAGACAAACGAAATGAGACCTAACTTTAATCTAATTCTTGCGATGGCTTGTCTGCTGTTGAGTGTTGCAACAACTGCCAGGGAAATCGTGGTCAAACCGGGCCAGACCATTCAGTCCGCGGTGTCGGATGCCAAATCCGGTGATACGATTCTGGTGGAGCCCGGAGTCTACAAGGAGACGGTGTATATCGATAAGGACAACATCACATTGCGGGGCGTTATCGTCGACGGGCAATGGCCGACCCTTGAGGGTGAGAAGATTCGAAATGATGCCATTCTATACTCTGGCAGCGGTATCACCGTTGAGAGTTTGAAAATTGTTAATTTCAAAGGCAATGGCATTATGGGCCAGGCGGGTAACAACTTTGTGATTCGCAATAACTGGATCATTGATGCGGGTGTTTACGGCATCTTCCCCGAATTCGGCAAGAATGGCCTGATTGAACACAACGTACTTTCCGGTATCGAGGATGCGGCGATTTACGTTGGCATGAGTGACAACGTGGATGTGTTGCACAACGAGGTATTCGACAGCGTTGCAGGCATCGAAATTGAAAATACCCGCCATGCCATTGTCGATGGAAACTATGTCCACGACAACACGGGTGGCATTCTGGTTTTTATCACGCCAGGTTTACCGATCAAGACCACCTTTGATGTCATTGTGCGCAACAATTTTGTAGTCAACAACAACCATGTGAACTTTGCCACTCCCGGTTCCATCGTCTCCTTTGTTGCGCCGGGAACCGGCATAACCATCATGGCCTCAGATGACGTTGTTGTTGAGAACAACATCATTACTGGTAATGAATTTATCGGCATCGGGATAGCGGGTCTGGAATATATTGCCGACATACGAAGTGACCCTGAATCAGAACCGAATTCCGATCGAATCCAGATTCTGGATAACATGATGTGGGGTAACGGCAATAAGGCGCTGCCCGAAGTACTGGCGGCTCGTCGGGCAACTGTGCCTGATGCGATGTATGTGGATATCGCCAATGTGGGCAAGGGTGGCAGTGGCTGCGTGCTGGATAAGAACCGCTACAAGGCTGTTGGCATTGACCACTACAAAACCTGTGCCAGAACTTCAACGGCAGATACAAAAACCTATACCCTGGCGGAACCGGTACCGGTCAGGCAGATCGCCGCCGATGAAAAGGGTCGGGCTGCCTACTATGGCATCTGCGCCGGATGCCATGCTTACGGCACGAAAATGATTGGCCCACCGACGCTGGCGATTCAGGCCATGTACCAGGGCAGACCCGAGGCGTTGGCGAAATACATCGCCAACCCCACTAAGGTTCGGGAAGACTATCCTGAGATGCCGCCCCAGAACTACATTGCAGAAGATGTAAGACTTGAGGTGGCAAAGTTCATGCTGGCGCTGGAGAAATAGGCCATTTCGATATTTCTCGAAATGTAGTTGTAAGCCGTCGTTAATGACACTAAGATCAACGCCATGAAACTGGAATACGCGGCAAGACAGCTCGAAGCACTGGGAAACCCAACCCGATTGTCTATCTATCGACTCCTGATTCAACGGGGTCCCGATGGCATCCCGGTGGGAGGTGTACAAAAAGAGCTGGATATTCCCGCCTCTACCCTGTCGCACCATGTTGCAAAGCTGGTTCAGTCCGGGCTGGTTCACCAACTTCGTGAGAGCCGGACATTGTATTGTATGGCGGACTACGAAAATATGAATTCACTGATCCACTTCCTGGTGGACAACTGCTGCTGTCAGACATGCGCGCCGCTGGAGGTTGTCAGTAAAGCGGTGCAGGTCGCGAATCGATAAATTTTGAGCCAATTTTCAAACCCTTTTTTAAACTTTTTTAAACGAATGATTCGATAGAACTAGAAATATGGATAACTACACCAGGATCAACCCAAAGGCCTACCGCTTTCTGTTTTTGATGGACCCCTACGCCTCACTCAATCTGGAAACAGAAACCTCCCTCGCCCTGATCACAGAACTACTCGGTCGCGGTCATGGCGTTTACTGGCTTGAAGAATCCGGGGTCTTTCTGGCAGACGGCGTACCCCACGGCAAGATATCGGAAGTTACCCAGGTGCAGCCTTTTATAACCGGTCCGGTGATTACCCTGCCGCTTGAAGACTTTGACGCCCTGTTGTTACGCAAGGACCCGCCATTTGACCTGAAGTATTTACACCTGACTCTAATGTTGGATCAGCTACCCGCGAGAATGTTGCAGTTCAACTCGGTCAGGGCTCTGCGAGACTTCAACGAAAAGTTGCTGCCGCTTCGCTGGCCTGACCTCACACCGGAAACACTGGTCACCGCCAACTCGAACCTTGTGCTGGAATTTATCGAGAAACACAACACCGTGATCCTCAAACCGCTGGATGATTGTTCCGGTCGCGGGATTTTGCGTGTGCAACATGGTGAGATTACGGCCTGCCAGATTGAGTCCTACAAACAGTCACTGGCGACGCCTTCTCCCTACATCATGGCACAACGCTTCCTGACGGAAGTCGCATTGGGGGACAAGCGGATTTTCCTCGTTGCTGGTGAGCCTGTGGGCTGGGTAAACCGTATCCCTCAATCCGGCAGTTTCCTAGCCAACATTCACCAGGGTGCCCGTTGTGAAGCGACCACCCTGACCGAATTCGAATCCACAGCTATTGAACGAATCGCGCCGTTTCTGCGACAGCAGGGAATCTTTTTTGCCGGTCTGGATTTCATCGGATCCTATCTCACTGAAATTAACATTACCTCTCCCTCGGCCATTCGTCAGATCAGTCAGGTGATGAACCAGAAAATAGAAGTCAAGCTGGTCGACAGGATGCTTGAACGTCTGGCGTAAGGCAGTAATCTGCAATTGGATTGACCTGAGACAAAGACTGGAAATCTGATGCCACTAGACTGGCAATATCTGGTAGTCTGCGGTTAGAAGCACAGTTAGGGAGCCTCTGATTAAGCAGATTTTTTCGTCAGGGGTTTCCAAGATATCATTTCCAAAAATAGGGGAGCGAATATGAAAGCGACAATGATAGGTGGTGGGATGACCAACTTCGGCAGGCACCCGGACCGCAATTTAAAGTCCCTCGTCGAAGAGGCCGTTAACATAGCACTTAAAGATGCCGGGATCGAAAAAGAGGATATCCAGGCGGCCTACGTTGGTAATGCCTCCCAGGGTGTATTACAGGGTCAGGAAAGCATCCGGGGCCAGGTAGTTCTGCATGCCATGGGGATAGGTGGTATTCCAATTATCAATCTTGAAAATGCCTGTGCCTCGTCCGCGACCGCACTGAACGGAGCCATGGCCATGATTGCTGCAGGAGAAATAGACTGCGCCCTGGTCCTGGGAATGGAGAAGATGTATTTCACAGATCGGGCCAGAGTCCAGCCAGCGTTTACCGGGTCCATGGATGTTGAAGTGCTTGAGCAGACCATGGCAAAGATGAAAGCCGCAGAAGAAAAAGCGAAGGCCAAGGCAGAGTCTGGCCAGAATGAGCCCAAAAAAGAAAAATCAGGCCAGCGAACCGTGTTCATGGATGTCTATGCCCAGGCAGCGCGATTTCATATGGACAAATACGGTACTACCCAGCGGCAACTGGCGGCGGTGGCAGCTAAAAACCACTGGCATTCTTCGATGAATTCGTTCGCCCAGTATCAACAGGATTATTCCATTGACGAGGTGCTTGCCTCACCGGACGTTGCATTCCCATTAACCCGACTCATGTGTTCCCCTATCGGCGACGGGGTTGCTGCGGCGATCGTCTGCAGCGAGAAGTTCGCGAAAGAAAAGGCGGCAGCGAACAAGGTCGAGATTTCGTCCTGCATACTCGGCAGCGCCAGTATTCCGGCGGATCCCAACGAAGGTAATCTAACCCGTGTTGCGAAGCGAGCTTACGAGCAGGCGGGTGTAGGCCCGGAAGATATTGACCTGGCGGAAGTACATGATGCAACAGCCATGGGTGAGATCAGCTCAGTTGAGGGCTTGATGCTTTGTGATCCTGGTGAAGGCGGGCGCTTTGCCGAGGCCGGCCACAGTAAATTAGGCGGCAAAATTCCGGTTAACGTTTCTGGCGGATTGGAATGCCAGGGTCACCCGATTGGCGCCACGGGCGTTCGACAGGTAGTTGAAGTGTACTGGCATCTGTCTGACCGGGCTGGCAGGCGCCAGGTTGAGGGTGCCAATGTTGGGCTTGCGCAAAATGCCGGTGGCTCGACACCCGCAGGAGAAGGTGCGCTCTCCGTGACGATTATGAAACGATAGTTAACCGGTAAGAAAAGAGAACCACGCAACCATTTAGAGAAACAGCGGAGAATACACACATGGAATTACGAGAAGCCATTGGCCGAAGACGATCAATCAGATTTCTAAAACCTTACAAGGCCGTTGAGCCGGAAAAAGTGCAGGTGATGTTTGAAGCGGCACGAATCGCCTCACACTGGGGCAATGTCCAGACCCTGCGTGGAATAGCCATATTCAAGGATTCAGCGGCAAAAGACGTGCTGGATCATCTGGAGGGAATTATCCTCGGCTGGCAAATTAAGCGGGCGCCCTGTGTCATCATCTGGTATCTCGACCCCAATGCAGTGGACGGCCAGAGTGACAGCCTGCTTAAACTTGCAGAAGTCGGTGCCCTGGGCGTTGGCACACCGGAGGTCAGGCGCGAAGGCATTGAAAAACAGCTGCTGCCGATTTTCTCAGGGATTGGTGACATTATGAAGCAGCCTGGCATAAGCGAAGTTGATTGTGGACAAGGCATAGCCCAGGCAACACTGGCAGCGTTTGAGATGGGCCTGGGCACCTGCTGCCTTGGTGCAGGACCCGGTGGTCCAAAACTCATGGAAGGACTCGGCACCCCTGAAGGTAGTCGTCTGCTGTTGCTGCAAACTGTGGGCTATCCCCTGGAACACTGGGAAGCTGGTGGCCAGCGTCCCCGGCAGCCATTTGATGACCTGTTCCACATGAATGGCTACGGCAGTAACTACACGTTCCCGAGAAGTGAAGAGGTGGTCGATGAATTGAAGCAAGACGGCATGTTCACCCGGCCTGCACCATTGCCCGAGAGGGAGGAAGAACTGCGCTTAATGCAGCAGGCACTGGGTCTTAAAGAACCCGCAGTATTGTAATGTCCCATCCAATTAGGTAAGAGCAATGACTGAGTTAAATAACCTGATTCTTGCAGATTTTTTCCTCGGGCGGGCTGAGAGTAATCCTGACTTACAGATTTTAACGTTTGAGTGTCCGGAGGTACCCGTCGATGAGACCAGAACATTCGGTGAAATCTGGACTAACTCACAGAAGTTGTCTGCCGCGTTGATTGCCCGGGGAATGAATCCCGGTGACAGTTTTGCCGTGATGTTGCGCAATCATCCGGAATTCATAGAAGCCATGGCAACAGCCTCAACCCTGGGCACCGCTTTTGTACCACTGGATCCGAGAACCCGGGGCGCGAAACTTGCCTATACCCTTAATAACTCAGAGTGCAAGGGCATCGTCTGTGCTGATTATTGTGTTCAGCAGGTTGTGGAAATCAGGGACCAGGTACCTGGCCTCGAGTGGCTGATCATGCTGGAAAATACCGGTGAGGATGAAAGCACGTGTCTGGCGAGCGACTTTCAGGACTGCTCCTCCATGGGGCAGGTGATGGATGCTGCGGAAGTCACGGTAGATCGCACGGTCACCGACCCGATGCACCCGCTGCAAATCATGTATACATCCGGTACCACAGGTGACCCCAAGGGAGTCGAGATTGCCAATGCGCGACTGGCCGGAGGTGCCATGTTAGGACCGGCACTGGGGTTTAACCCAGAGGACAGACCCTACACAGGACTGTCGCTCACCCATGGCAACGCCCAGAGCCTGACCTTGTTTCCTGCCATTGGTATGGACTTGCCCACGGTATTCAGCCGAAAATTCACCAAGTCGCGTTTGTGGGATATTACCCGCAAGTATCATTGCACTGTGTTCAACTTGCTGGGCGGCATGACAACGGCTATCTACAGTGAACCCATGAAAACAAATGATGCCGATAATCCGGTCAGGATGGTTATCTCGGCCGGGATGCCAGCGGTAATCTGGAAGCAGTTCGAAGAGCGCTTTAACCTCAAGGTGGTGGAGCTGTATGCGGCCGTTGATGGTTATGGATTGTTCATGAATCATGGCGATGGCCCTGTTGGCAGTTTTGGCCAGAAGCCTGCCGGTTCGGAGTTTAAGATAGTCGACGACGATGGCAATGAGTTGCCCCATGGCGAACCCGGTGAGCTGATAGGCCGACCCCTCGAAGGGGACGTTAAGGTCGAATACTACAAAAACAAGGAAGCATCAGACAAGAAAACAAGCGGTGGCTGGGTGCGCACAGGTGATGTCTGCCATCGTGATGATGATGGCTGGTACTATTTTGATTATCGCAAAGGTGGTGGCATTCGCCACAACGGGGACTTTATCAATCCCGGCTTTGTTGAAAAAGCACTCGCAGAACACTCGGGCATTCTGGATGTATTCGTCTATGGTGTTCCGGCGGCGTCCGGTGCTCCCGGTGAAAAGGACGTGGTCGCCGCGATTGTCACCAACGACGAATATAATCCGGCATCTGTTTTCGAACTCTGTAAACGGGAACTTGAGGCAAACTTTATCCCCAGCTATCTGCAGGTGGTGGATGAGATCCCTAAAACTGCTTCGGAAAAACCCCAGGAGCGTTTCCTGCTGGAGGCATTTTCAGTGGATGATGAATCCGTACACGTGAGGTAGTTATAGCAGGTTGCTAGACTTTTAATTGTTCGTGACTTCAAACACCTGGTATTCCACCGCGTTTTGGAGTGGCCTTCCCTCTGCGACAGCCACCGTACGATTCAGCCACTTGTAACGCTCATCGCCGGTTTCGAACCTGGGCTGGGTCATGAAGTAGGTGTCACCAAATTCTGCCGGTTTAATCCCGGCGAAACTGTCATTGACCTTATCGTTGAAGATCAGCACCCCAAAATACTGAACATAAATATGGGCACCGTCATCGGTGCGAAGTGCAATCCGTACGTCGAGGTGACCGACCCCCTCAGAATCGATGGTCACCCAGTCGGCACCACTGGCCAGCACTTCACCTTTCAATTTTTCGCCCTCAAAGTAACCCCCGGTAACGTCGGCAATCATCCGGTTACCATTCGGGCCGACACCCACAGGCACTGATTCGTTGAGGTCCGCGTGCATTGTCATCAATGGTTTCAAGTTCAAGTTATTCTCCTTGCCTGGATTAGCTCATGTTCACCGGGTGAATAGCACACACACACACAACACAATCAGACGCCATAACCGCCATCGACACTGATAACCTGCCCGGTGATACCCCTGGACTCCGGTGCGGCGATGAGTGCTGCCATCGGCCCGAGTTCCTCGGGTTCGAGAATTCTGTTCTGCAGGTTCTCGGATTCGATCTTTGCCCGGATAGTTGCCACGTCTGCCTTGTAAGCGGCGGCCATACGGTCCAGGTCAACAAGCTGGGTATTGGTCCATCCAGGGCAGAGACAATTGACAGTGATACCTTTGCCAGCGACCTTTGCCGCCAGGGACCGTGTCAAACCAACCAGCCCGTGTTTGGCAGCCGTGTAAGCAAGTTCACCCCCCGACCGCTTTGCATAACCGGAACCAATATTGATGATTCGGCCGTCCGCTGCCGCCAGCATGCCAGGTAGCACGGCCTGGCTGGCCCGGTGTGCTGAAAAAAGGTTCAGATCCACATTGTCGATGAAATTGAAATTATCAATCTCGGCAGCAGAGAGACCTTCATCCTGTCTTGGTGGTACACCGCCACCCGCGTTGTTGACCAGTATGGAGATGGTGCCGAGTGTCGACCCAATCTGCCCCACGCTGGCCAGGGTATCTTCCAGTGACATTGCATCTGCCTGTACGGCCACAGCTTTGGAGCCAAGAGATTCGATTTCACTGGCGACACTGTCCAGTTCTGACAGGGTTCTTGAGCTGACGGCAACCTGCGCCCCTTGCCGCGCGAATTCAAGTGCGATTGCTCGACCGATACCCCGTCCGCCACCCGTTACCCACGCGACCTTGCCGTCAAGATTACCCATTGTATTCCTCTCCTGTTGAGTGTGATGGCATAATAATCCACCAGGCTGCTTTAAAACAGTTATGCTTTAAAACAGTTATGCTTTAAAACCGCTGTGCTTTAAGCCACTATACTTTAAAACAACCACCCTTTAATCTCCCTGTGATTTGAAACAACAATCGGCTGGGATTTCGCAGTCATATCCTCGCTCCCGGGTTCGACGCCGAGCTGCTGAAGTGCATACTGTACCAGTGGACCCCGCGTACTGAGTACGAGCTTGCCGGAGACCATGCCGTAGTCTTCTGCCACCACCCTGCGCTGGGCCGCAGTTAACTCTTTATTTGGCGCAAGCTTTACATCAACCGTGGTGTGCCAGTCACTGTCTTCGGCCACGGTATGGCCGGATATATCCAACATGTCTGGCATGCCCCTGAACCGGCTGAGGACGAAATCGCGGTATCCCTGGTTCTTCTCGCACCAGGCCCTCACATGCCAGCGCAAACCGGTAAACACCAGGGTATGGGGCACAATAATTCTTCCCTCCCGATTGGGATTGGAAACAGAAACATAGTCCACTTCGAGGCGTCGACACTGTCGTGCCGCGATGACAACAGGTCTGATAATCTCGGGCCGAATGTTCCTCACCGGTACTGTTAGCACTTCCGTATTGGCAACCTGCAGGGGCAAAGACTCGAACGTATTGCTGAGATCGTTATTCCGGTTCAGCAGATGTAGATACTCGTCCACTATCCCGGATGTCACCCGGGGGGTAAAGGCGTCGGTGGGTTTATAACCCTTCAGGTGTTTGTCGTACTCAAGATTGCCCGGCGCGATCTCGCTGATGTAGTTGTTGATATCCTTCGAAGCCTGCTGCCGCCCGATGCCAAACGTATCGCTTAAATGGTTGGTCGTCAGTCGGCCCTCCCACAAGGCAAATATCTCAATCGACCGATACCGCAACAACAGGTCCCAGCGAAACTCCCACTTTCTGCCATTAATGTCAGCTTCCACTGCTTCCTCCTTAACCTGCCTGAAAATGCGACATGTACATGTATACAAACTATACATGACGCTAAATGCGAGGATAATACCAATCATCTGGCGAAACAAGCTTTGGATTCAAATGTGAAAAGTATGAAAAATACGAAGAATGTGAAAAGTATGAACGCTAAGGTAATCAACCTGCCCATGGAACGCCTGAAGCGCGAGCAGCGTAAGATCAGAAACGTGGAACTCATGACGTTTAGTGACTACATCGAGCACTTGCTAAAGGAGAAGCACGCGGTATCAGCCACGCCTCAAGGGCATTTATAAACAGTGAACGTCTGCTCACCTTCCTTGGTCACAGGCCCTTCAGCCACAATCACATTGCCACCCATCACCGCCGCATGATTGCGGGCTAGTGTCGCCAACTCCGTGGCGACCTTTTCCGTGTTGCGATCAAAACTGGCGATATCTGCCTTACCCATGGATATAGTTCTGCCAACTCTCTCGCAGGCTGAATCTGCGCTGTTAATCACGCTGACGTTTTCGCCCTCGCTGGTCAGTTTTACCCAGGTGCAGGCGGTAAGCCCCATTGATAAAAGAACTAACATCATGGATCTCAGTAGTGGCATATGTCACGTCTCCGTTGGGTTGATATATCCGTGCCTGACCAGTGCGGCCAGACACGAAGGGAGTATAACGGACGACACAGGCCGGTTCATCATGTGTATACTATCTGGTAAGAATAGAGTGCTGCACACGAGAGCGAAGGTCATATCGATGAATGACATCACAATCGAACCAATTCTGAACAAGGTGTTCGGCGCCGTTGTTACCAATATCCCACTGGCGGAACTTGGCGATGATGAATTCGGAACCATCAAAGCTGCCTTTCTGAAATACGGCTTTCTGGTTTTCCCAGGTCAATTTCTGTCTGACGAAGACAACATAAAATTTGGCGAACGCTTCGGCAAACTGGAGTTTGGCGCCTTACCCATGGCGAACCAGGAAAAGCACAAAGATGGAACCTACGGCGAGATAATCCCCCTGGGGACTCAGAGGATGCGTACCAATTTGGGTAATGAGGCCTGGCATACGGACTCTACTTACTGGCCGATCAGCAGCAAGTGCGCCATGCTGTCTGCGGTTACCGTGCCAGATGAGGGTGGAGAAACTGAACTGGCAGATATGAGGGCTGGGTATGCCGCTTTGGACCAGAGCATGCAAGATCGTATCGCAGACCTGAGTGCTTACCATTCTACCCAGTATTCACAGGCCAATGACGTGGGTGATTTTCCGCCAATGGCTGAAGGTACTATCTATCATGGCGAAGCTTACCTGCGTCCTCTGGTCAAGGTTCATCCGGAAACGGGAGTTAAGAACCTGTTTGTGGGTCGTCACGCATTTGGTATCCCAGGTCTTTCACGGGATGAGAGTCGTGAACTGCTCAGGTCGCTGGTCGAGTTCGTCGTTTCAGAACCTGCACGTGTTTACACTCATCACTGGCAGGCGGGTGATACCCTGATCTGGGACAACCGTGCACTTTTGCATCGTGCACGACGCTATGATTACAGTGAAGCGCGGGTATTGACCGGTACACGGATAGCCGGGGATCCGGCATCGGAGCTTGCCTGCTACCCGACAGATCCGCAAGCCCAGGCTGGTCGCGACTGCCTGGCAGCGGAACTGGAACATCTGCAGCTCGAGACACAAGACAGGATGTTTGGTGCCACGACAGCTTAAGGATCCTTCGTTAACCGGAAATAATCTTATTAAGCGTCTCACTCGGCCGCATGAAGCTGTCGACAAGCGCACGGTCTGGCTGGTAGTAACCACCCATATCGACCGCAACCCCCTGGATCTTCACGAGATCGTCCAGAATAGTGTCTTCAGCTTCAGCAAGTGCCTTGGCAACGGGTGCGAATGTTGCACTTAAATCCGCGTCTTCGGTTTGTTCTGCGAGGGCTTCAGCCCAGTACATGGCCAGATAATAGTGACTGGCGCGGTTATCGGGTTCACCGGTCTTGCGTGAAGGGGATTTATTGAGTGCTAACAGTTTGCCCGTAGCCTTGTCCAACGCTTCCCCGAGGATCTTAGCCTGGTTGTTGTTGGTTTTTTCCGCAACGTCTTCAAGGGATACGGCCAGAGCAAGGAATTCACCGAGGGAGTCCCAGCGCAGATGGTTTTCGGCAACAAACTGTTGCACATGTTTAGGTGCAGAGCCTCCGGCGCCTGTTTCGTACAATCCCCCGCCTTGCATCAGCGGCACGATGGACAGCATCTTTGCACTGGTGCCCAGTTCGAGGATTGGAAAAAGGTCTGTGAGATAGTCACGCAATACATTGCCGGTGGCCGAGATGGTATCTTCGCCGTGGCGTAACCGTTCCAAGGTGTGTCGAATTGCGAGATCAACAGACATGATTCGAATATCGAGATCATCAGTAGCATGATCCTTAAGGTATGTTGTTACCTTTTTAATCATTTGTGAATCGTGGCCGCGATGTGGATCCAGCCAGAAAACCGCAGGAATGCCCGATGTCCTGGTTCGATTAACCGTCAGATTGACCCAATCCTGGATAGGCTCATCCTTAGTCTGGCACATGCGCCAGATATCACCGGTTTCCACGCCCTCGTGTTCGATAAGTATCTTGCCTGATTCGTCGACGATGCGAACGGTGCCCGGGGCCGAAATCGTAAAGGTTTTGTCGTGGGAACCATATTCCTCTGCCTTTTGCGCCATAAGACCCACGTTTTGAACTGAGCCCATCGTGGTGGGATCAAACGCATCGTGGTGCTTGCAAAAGGTAATGACTTCCTGGTACATGGTGGCATAGCAACTATCCGGAATGACAGCCTTGGTATCTTTCAACTTGCCATCAGTACCCCACATTTTACCGCCGAGCCTGATCATGGCTGGCATCGACGCGTCGACAATCACGTCGCTGGGAACATGCAGGTTTGTAATACCTCTGTCAGAATCGACCATTGCACATTCGGGTCTTTCTGCATAACAGGCACGGATATCAGCCTCGATTTCGTTGTAGAGTGAAAAACCGCAGTCCTTGATTTTTGAATAAGCACTTGCCAGTCCGTTGCTGGGATCAACGCCATATTTCTCGAAGGTCTCTGCATGTTTTTCGAAAGCATCTTTAAAATAAACGGTGACCGCGTGTCCGAAAATAATTGGATCAGAGATCTTCATCATGGTTGCTTTCAGGTGCAGGGAGAAAAGCAGGTCCGCGTTTTTGGCGCCTTCCATTTCTTCCTCGAGGAACAGGCGTAACTTGCTGACACTCATGAATGTACCGTCAATAATCTCGCTCTCCTTTACCGGCACACTTTCTCGGAATGCCGTCACAGTGCCATCATCGGAGACATGCTCGATGCGAACGTTTCCTGCTTTCTCAATCACTGTCGATTTTTCATTGTGGTAGAAATCGCCACTGCGCATATGCGCAACATGTGTTCTGGATGCCTGGCTCCATTTACCCATTGAGTGCGGATTGTTGCGGGCAAACTGTTTCACGGATTCCGGTGCACGCCGATCTGAATTGCCTTCCCGGAGCACCGGGTTAACGGAGCTACCCAGGGCAGAAGAATAGATATCGTGAATTGTTTTTTCTTCATCATTTACAGGCTCTTCAGGGTAGTCAGGGATGTCGTAACCGTGATCCTGCAACTCTGCTATGGCGTGGATAAGTTGTGGTATTGATGCGCTGACATTTGGCAACTTGATGATGTTGGTATCAGGGCTGCCGGTTGAATCACCGAGTTCTTTTAATGCGTCGCGTACCTTTTGGTCGTCGGTGAGTTTTTCGGGAAAAATGGCGAGTATTCGTGCGGCCAGAGATATATCGCTCAGCTCCACTTCAACTCCGGCTGCTGAGGCGAACTTCTCAATGATAGGCAGAAAGGAGTGTGTAGCAAGCGCTGGGGCTTCGTCTGTATAGGTATAGATAATCTTCGATTTTGTCATGGGTTCTCGCTTCAATATGATGGGTAACCAAGATCGTGCCTACCGCGGGTTTGTGACCACAGGTAATAAACGAGCACTGAATTTCGAAGCCGAAGCATACCAAAAATGGAACTAAAATGTGCGGTGATGGGTCTATTGCGGGCGTCTAACACCTCGCCAGGGCAACAAACAGGGGCAGACTGTGGAGATATTGTGCCAGGTCAATTCTGTGAACGTTACTACAGACGATGGGATTTCGGACGAATAGTCTCATCTTTGCGACAAATCCTAATGCAGACCCGAAATCAAGGAGTAGAATTGAAAAAAGGCAGTAGGTGAAAAATGAATATGGAGAAGAATCAGTGAGTCAAGTTGTAAAATATGCCAGTGTCAGGCCAACCAGCAGTTTAAACCTGCTTTCGCATCGAGAAATACATGGCCTGCTGTGTTCGGACCCGGAGATTCAACGCCTGTTTCGCGAATGTTCATTGGCGGTCCTGAACGCGGGTTCAGCGGAAGATGGTGCCGACATGGTATTAAAAACCTATCAGGATTTTTCCATTGAGGTGATCCCTCAATCCCGCGGCATCAAGCTGGAAGTTCACAACGCACCTGCCCCAGCCTTTGTTGAAGGGCGCATGATCAACGGTATTAGGGAACATCTCTTTTCAGTGCTGCGTGACATCGTTTTTACACACAACAAATTGGCCAGGGAAGGTCGTTTTGATCTTGACAGCAGTGATGGCATCAGTGATGCCGTGTTCCGCATATTGAGAAATGCCGGAGTGGTGGAACCTGGGCGCACACCCAATCTCGTCATTTGCTGGGGCGGCCACGCAATAGATCGAGTCGAATACGACTACTGTAAAAAAGTCGGCTACGAAATGGGTCTGCGCAGCCTGGATGTGGGTACGGGTTGTGGTATTGGCGCCATGAAAGGGCCCATGAAGGGTGCAGCTGTGGGTCACGCCAAGCAGCAGATTAAAAACGGCAGATATATTGGGTTTTCAGAACCGGGAATCATTGCCTCGGAATCTCCCAACGCCATCGTCAATGAGTTGGTTATCCTGCCGGATATTGAAAAGCGCCTCGAAGCTTTCGTTCGCATGGCCCATTGTATAATCGTTTTCCCTGGTGGCGCCGGGACGCTGGAAGAAATATTGTACCTGTTGGGAATTGTATTGCACCCGAAAAATGCCAACATTGAATTGCCTTTAATTTTCGCTGCCCCAGAATCAAAGCCCGACTACTTTGCAGCGGTAGAAGAATTCCTCACCCAGGCAGTGGGGAAAGAGGTTTGCCAGTACTACCAGGTGATTGTTGGCCAACCGGAGTCAGTTGCGCAAGCCGCCAGGCGATCTGTCGATGTGGTTAAGCGGCAAAGGCGCAAATCGAAAGAGTCTTATGCCTACAACTGGCAATTAAAAATCCCTGAAGCGTTGCAAACCCCTTTTATACCATCCCACGCCAACATGTCGCGGCTTAACTTATCCATGGATATCCCAGTCTACGAACGGGTATTCGAATTACGCAGTGCGTTTTCCGGTATAGTTGCCGGGAATGTAAAGTCTTTTGGTATTGAACAGATTCATCAACATGGCCCATACCAGCTAAGCGGTGACAAACCTGTGATGCAAGCCATGGATAAGCTACTGCGAAATTTTGTTCGCCAGGGCCGGATGAAACTACATGGTGATTACACGCCCTGTTATTCGCTGGCGCCTGAATAGAGTCGGTGCTAGTCGTCATAAACAGACATGGATGGAAAAGTAGAATAGAAACATGCGATTTACCCAGAACGATGTAGACCAGTGGCGTGAAGACGGTTTTTGTATTATTGAAAAATTTTTCACTAAGGAAGAATACCAACCGGTACTGGCGGATTATGAAGAGATTTACAAAGGCGTGGCGCAGTCTGCTGACCAGGCCAGTGTGCGTGTACTACAAGAAGACGATGACTTTGGCCTGAATCGGGCAACCCAGTTTAAGAACATCCACAGCTTGCCATACAATGCCTCGGTTGAAATGAACCTGATTTCGTTTCATCCGCAATTGATTGCATTTGCGCGGGCCTTGCTTGATACCCCTCATGTTCATTGTTACCAATCCCACACCTGGGCCAAGTTCACCGGCCAGGCCGACTACAACCAGGATTTTCACTGTGATTTTGGCAACCACACGTTGACGGTACCTTCCGATGATCCCGTTGGCAGAACCGTGGATTTCATCTTTTACTTAACCGATGTCACGAAAGAACATGGTGCCTTGCGTTATGTCACGAAAACTAATGTAAGAAAGGCGCTGGGAAGACCGGCTCTGGCTGCGCCCACCGAAGAAGACCAGACAGCACTGTTAGAGTATGAACAAGCGGTAACGGTGCCCGCCGGTTCCCTGGTAGCCCACAGCATCGATACCATGCATCGGGGTGCTAACCTGACCATCCCCCATGGCCGCCGATTTTCCATGACCGTCGGTTACAAGGCAGCGGGCAACGAGAACATCGGTTTTCATGTGTGGCAAACCGGCGCTGATAAACCCTGGGATCTGATATTGAATAATGGGACCCCGGAACAATTGTCGATGCTGGGCATACCCGAACCTGGCGACTCATATTGGACAGAGCGCACGTTAAAGCTAACCCAGGCGCGGTGGCCGGAATGGGATATGGCGGAGTATTTCACAAAGAGCGGGATTTAGCGGCAAATACATTGTCGAAGTGCCCTCCAGGCGCTACACCTCTCTGGAGCTTGTGCTACAGTCTCTCCTCGCAGAATAAAAACAATGGCTGTAAAGATCAAAGTATGTCAACGACCGAATTGTTTCCACCCCGATATCGAAATTATGCGCTAGCTGTTCTGTTCCTGGGATATGTTGTCAATTTTATAGACCGCTCTATCCTTTCGATTCTGCTTGAACCCATTAAACATGAACTGCTGTTAACCGACACCCAATTGGGCTTGCTTGGTGGGCTGGCATTTGCCTTGTTTTATGCGACCCTTGGCATACCGATTGCCTCCCTGGCGGACCGCTGGAGTCGGGTTAAGGTGCTGGCTATTTCCATGATCATCTGGAGTGGTATGACCGCTGTTTGTGGCCTGGCAACCAATTTTATGATGCTGTTGCTGGCCCGGATTGGTGTAGGCGTGGGTGAAGCTGGCGCAAGTCCACCTTCACATTCCCTGATTTCCGACTACTTTCCCATTGAAACCCGCGCCACCGCATTGTCCATCTATGCGCTGGGCATCCCTTTTGGGTCCATGGTGGGGAATTTCGTCGGCGGCTGGGGTGCAGCAGAATTAGGCTGGCGGGTCACATTCTTTCTGGTTGGCTTGCCGGGTATTCTCGTCGCCTGTCTCATCTTCACCACCTTGCGGGAGCCACCGAGAGGTCTGTCAGAGAAAAAGCCTGTTGAACCCGTTGCGGAGGTGGACTCGGATCCTGCGCCATCAATGAAAGAAGTATTCGCCTTTTTGTGGCAGAAACGCTCATTCAGACACATCGGGTTTGCGGCAGGATTACATGCTTTTGTTGGCTACGGTGCCGGTACCTGGAATGCCCCATTTCTGATACGCACCCATGAGATGCCAATAACCGAGGTGGGATCATGGTTGGCGATCATTTCCGGTATCGGAGCGATCGGCACATTCGGCGGTGGTTACCTGGGCGACAAAATTTCGGATATGACAGATGATCGTCGCTGGTACCTATGGGTATCTGGTATTTCAACGCTCGTCATGGTGCCTTTCCAGTTTATCGCCTACCTGTACGATGGTCTGTGGGCAGTCATCCCGTCGTTGGCAGTTGTTTCGATATTGGGTGGCATGTACCTGGGTCCATCGTTCGCCATGACCCAGGGATTGGTCACATTAAGAATGCGCGCGGTCGCGTCAGCCATACTGCTGTTTATGTTAAACATTATTGGTATGGGACTGGGTCCATACTTTGTCGGTATCGCCAGTGATGCCCTGGCACCGGGTTACGAGATCGATTCTTTGCGTTATGCCCTGTGCCTGGCGGTTTTGGCGAACCTCTGGGCGGCAGTACATTATTTCACCGGGGCTATGCATTTGCGGCAGGATCTCGAGGAGACTGAAGCTTTGTTTGGGAAGACTGCCTGACGGTCAGGAAACCAAGGTAACAAGGGAGCACTTGCGGTAAATGTTGATTGTTAAGTTCCTTTTTTAGAATGGAATCTATTCGATCAACAATCAGCGAAGAGTTTTCTTTTTAATCTTCGGCATATTTCATAACGCGTTATGTGTATGAATCCCGTATGCAAATGTATCGATTCGTTTACATCTTCTTGCTTAGTGATCAGTGATCCCGCCGTTGATCGGAAAAGTGAAATTTTCACCACGTTGATGTTGGTAATATCAGAAGACTATCGGTAGAGTCCTATAATCCATTTGAACGCGTTGAACGAGCAAAAGAAGAAGCAGTCAACAGCAGGAACCTCAACTTACCCATAGTGAGTCTTTGGCAACCTCGAAACAGAATCGTACCACACTGCTTGTCACCGCATCCCTTCGTGCAGTTCCA
>JAPYTQ010000024.1:55469-76713 GCA_029941905.1 Pseudomonadales bacterium
ACAAAGAAATAGGGACACACAGCGAAACACAATTCAACCGTTAGTAAGAATGCGTGTTGAGCTTTTAACGGCGCGAATGTGGCCAGGCGTAGAGAGTTGCGCGGTGAATGCGGAATAATTTCGTTATGAGATCACCTTTGAACGACAGAATAGGATATCTCCGGGGCAGATTGAACCTCTAATCCAAAGGATCTCCAGTACGTTTCCAACCGTGACGTTCAACCCAGCTTTCTAACTCTTCCAGTCGTCCATAAGCACGTTGACGTTTCCTGATGCTGGCAACCTGTCGAAACCAGGCAGCTTGATCATCCGTCAGATTAGCAGCAGGGGGTAGACTGAGCATGCGCAGATGGCTGATGTAATCAGACAGCGACATTAGTTGCGTCGATGAACTTCCAGTTAATCCGGATACCAACGGTTCGAGCAACTTTTGCAGTTGTTCTGGTGATTTTTCCAGGTGCTGTAATCGTTTGTAGATTGAGGTATGTTGATAGCCATCAATGGTGTCACAGATTTTGGCACGAACCGGGTTAAGGTCAACATATGCCATCGTCGCCAGTACAGCTCGCTCGCTGAGCAAAGCACCGGAATAGAATCGACTCTCGAAAAAGTGACCCGTGCATTTGTCCTCACGGTTTGCCCGCCATGCAATGGGTTGTTTGAGGTGTTTCATGAAGGCAGAGAGAGACCCTAAGGTTAACCGCGCCTTTTCCAACAGCAACGGATCATTCATAATATTTTCCCGGCGGATCTCTTGCTGTGCAGCATCATCCTGGTGTTGAGACAGCTTAGGCGGAAATGCTTCCGTCCAGCGTCTGGCAACTTCAGCGTCATCCCATTGGTGGCAGGCCAGCGGATCATAGTAAACCACCAGGTGGAAGTGATTGGAGAGAATGGCAAAGGCGTCAATTTCAATCGCAAAGCACTTCGCCAGATGAAAAAGACGTTGTTCTAACCATGACTTACGATGGTCGTATTTCCTGCGGCTAGGTTTATCGAATCCACACAGCCAACTTCGTCGCACACAGCGGGACATCAGGTGATAGTGCAGGGCAATTTCGTTATCAACCAATTGGGATCGGGGTGTCGTCATGTGGCTATGATGCCGGGTTCAGACATACGCTATCTGGCGGGTAAAGTCGTCAGTGGTTGTGCGATATTCTGGTTTTTCTTTGTGAGCTATCTCTGAGAGGGTTGCAGTTGAAAAAGAGTGTGTGTCCCCCTATCCTAGTTGAAAAAGAGTGTGTGTCTCTGTCAGATGTCTGAGAGGTTTGCAGTTGAAAAAGAGTGTGTGTCCCCCTATCCTATCTTCAATCGCAAAGCACTTCGCCAGATGAAAAAGACGTTGTTCTAACCATGACTTACGATGGTCGTATTTCCTGCGGCTAGGTTTATCGAATCCATTCCATAATATATTCACCATCGTTCCAAACCAAAACGACGTGGCCTGCGTCATACCTGTTAATTGTAGTTAGTCTCCCTGGGAATTCACGTGAAAGGAATTTTGATAAAGCTGGTCGCCCCGGTGGCCATTGTTGCGGCAGGTGTTGGTGCGTTTGTATTGCTTGAAGCTGGTAAACCTGAACCGGAAAAGAAAACTGAACCGTCTCGACCGTTGAGTGTGTATGTTGAACGGGCAGAACAGACTGATGTGTCACTGCTGGTTTCGACAGAAGGTGAAGTTCGGGCGCGTACTGAAGTCAATCTGGTCGCGCAGGTAGCCGGGCGTGTCATCGCCGTCTCTCCGGAATTCACTGAAGGGGGAATCGTCCTGCCGGGTGTGACCCTGATCAGCATCGAGGACACCGATTTCCAACTTGCACTGTCCCAGGCGCAAGCCGTGGTGGCAGAGGCAGAAGTTGGTGTGCAGGAGGCTTTGGCCATAGCAGACGTTGCTCGCAAGCAACTACGAAACGCAGATAAAGCCTCGCCCCTGGCACTGAAGAAACCCCAGGTTGCACAAGCCCGGGCGAGACTCGAAGCTGCCCTGGCGTCAATGGAACTGGCCAGGCTCGAACTGGTCCGTCTCGACGCCGCCATCGATAGTCAGACCCGTACCCTATTTGGTCAGGTGGAGATCAAGTCCCCCTACGAGGACAATGTTTCCCAAAATGGCATGCCTCTGGCTGTCGGGCTCTATGTGAAGGCCGAAATTGCCGGGCGTCGTATTGAGAATGCAACCGTCATTCCACGCAATGCCCTGCGGGCCGGTAACAATGTATTTGTGGTCAACAGCGAAGATCGTCTGGGAGTTCGTCACGTCGGCGTTGTTCATAGTTCATCCACAGAAGCGGTAATAGGCAGCGGCATCAAGCCTTTTGAACGGGTGATCGTCTCTTCAATCCGGAATCCAATACCCGGCATGAGGCTCTCGGCACTGGAAAGCAGCCTCAGGCATTCCGTTGTTACAGGTGGAGGTGGACTCTAGTGGAACGATTAATTTCCTGGTGGGTTCACAACCCGGTTGCGTCCAACCTGTTGATGGCTGGCATTCTGCTGGCCGGGGTCCTGGGTTTTTTATCCATGGAAAGAGAAACTTTTCCATCCTTCAAACCGAGCCAGGTAAAGATAGAGATTGTTTGGCCTGGAGCTGCACCCCAGGAGGTTGAAGAACAAATCATCATCCGCATGGAAGAAGCTTTGAGTGGCCTGGACAATGTCTATCGCATTTATTCCTCCGCAGCGGAGAACTATGGTGAGTTGGAAATTGTCACCTACCCGACGGTCAACATGGAAGAATTTCTTAATGAAGTGAAAGGTATTGTTGACTCGGTTAACAGTCTGCCGAGGGATATGGAAAAACCAAAAGTTCGCCGCACCGTATATCGTCAGGAAGTATTCCGGGTGGCTGTGCATGGCGACCTGGATGAGCGAACGCTTAAGAACCTGGCTGAAGACATCAGGGATGAAATCGTGGCGTTGCCTTATATATCCATCGTGGAATTGTTTGGTGCCCGTCGTGAAGAAGTGACTATAGAGGTCTCAGAAGCCTCTTTACGCAAGTATGGTTTGAACTTTGCCGATGTTGCCAGTGCGATTCGCAACAGTTCAATTAACCTGTCATCTGGTCGAATACGAACGGAAACCGGTGATGTTCTGCTCAGGGCCCGCAACCTGGCGAACTCAGAACGTGAATTCAGGGAAATCATCGTTCGCCAGAACGAAAACGGCGGCATTGTGCGCGTTCAGGATGTTGCGACGGTTGTCGATGGGTTTGAAGATGAAGAAATTCTGGCGACGCTCGATGGTGAACCTGCAGTGCTGGTACAGATCATGTCGACGGATACGATGCAGATAGTAAAACTGAGTGATTCCGTTAGGGGATGGATGGCCGAACGACAAAAAACCTTACCTGATGGCGTAAGCCTGTCGGTTTGGATTGACGACGCAGATACGTATAAATCCCGAATGAACACGATCGGCAGTTCAGCGGGCCTCGGGTTGTTTTTAGTCTTTCTGGTACTGTTCCTGTCGTTGCGCCCCATGGTCGCCATGTGGGTAACCGCGGGCATCGCCGTCGCCTTTATGGGCACCTTTGCCATATTGCCTGCGAATGATGTATCGCTCAACATCCTCTCAACCTTCGCGTTTTTGTTGGTTCTTGGCATTGTTGTCGATGATGCGATTGTGGTGGGTGAAAGTATTCATGATCACAGCCACCGGTATAGTGGCCCAGATGCTGCGGTTAAAGGAGCCAGCACGGTATCCAAACCGGTTATCTTTGCCGTACTGACGACGATCGTGGCATTCGCACCCTGGTTTTTCCTCACGGGTGAAGATGCCCAGATGACAAGGCAGCTATCAATCGTCATCACCGCTGCATTGGCTATATCCCTGGTCGAAGCGTTTTTTATTCTTCCCGCTCACCTGTCACGCCTGAAGCACAGAGAAGAATTAGGCAGGTTTGCACAGTGGCAGAAAAATATTGAGCAGAGCATCGTGAAATTTTCCCGCAGTGTCTATTTTAAATGGGTGAGTTTAGCGGTCGCTCATCGATATATTACCGGCAGTATCTTTTTCACCACGCTCATTATCAGTGTCGGCGTATTCAGCAATGGCTGGGTTAAGTTTAATTTTATGCCAGAGGTAGAGGCAGAAATTATCTATCTCAACGTCACCCTGCCAACAGGCACACCTTATACACGAGCCCTGGAAGTACTGGATCAGCTTCAGCAGGCGGAACTGAAGCTGATCGACGAAGTGGAAGCCCAGGCGAAGCTGGACGGTGGCTCGGGCAAGCTCATTCAGGGCTGGTACACGCGATCCCGTCGAGACAGTGTGATTGCAATCATCAGCCTGGCGCCGCCAGAGGAGCGGGACCTTTCGGCCAAGGAGGCAGCAACGCGACTCAGAGAATTAGTTGGCGATGTGCCCGATGCCGACGAAATTGAAATAAACTACACCATGAATAACTCGACGCCGCGAGTGAGCTACACGTTAAAACATCGAAATATGGAACTGTTGCAGGCGGCAGCAAACGATCTGAAAGGCAAGCTGCACGAATATGAAGGCACGTTTTATGTGCGCGACAATATGCGCGGTGAAACCTACGAGCTGCATATGGAATTGCTGCCTGGTGCCGAAAAGCTGGGAGTCAGCCTGGCGACAGTTTCACGCCAGGTTCGCCAGGCATACTACGGTGAAGAGGTTCAACGTCTGCCCCGCGAAAATGGCGACGTGAAAGTGATGGTGCGATACCCGAAGGAATCCCGCTACAGCCTCGAAAGCCTGAATAGCTTTCACGTGCACACACCTGATGGTCGGCAAATTCCGTTACTGTCTATTGTTGATGTTGAACTTGTCGCAGGGGTCCAGCGCATTCAGCGTCAGGATGGTGAACGCATGGTACGGGTAACGGCCGATGTCATCGGTGATTTGATGAGTGATATCAATGATGATGTGGTTAAAAATTTCCTGCCGACCCTCGAAAGCCGCTACCCCGAACTGGTCATCAGGCACAGTGGCCAGGCACAGGTGGAGGAAGACTTCCTCAACGAGTTGGTTGCGTTGTATGCGATCGCACTTTTTGTGATGTACGCCTTGATTGCCGTCGCATTCAGATCTTACTTTTTACCCCTGCTGGTCATGACCGCGATTCCGTTTGGCTTCATGGGCGCCGTCTACGGCCACCTGGCGTTTGGTGTTTCCATGGCGATGTTCTCGTTTTTTGGCATTGGTGCGGCAGCAGGCGTTGTCGTTAACGACAACCTGGTGCTGGTGGATTATGTTGAACGCCTGCGTAAAAAAGGTGTGAACGCGGCGGATGCGGTGATTGAGGCAGGTGTCGCAAGGTTTCGGCCGATTCTACTCACCACGGTGACGACGTTTGTGGGTCTGATACCTATCATGGTGGCACGTTCAACGGACGCACAATTTCTTAAGCCTGCGGTGATCGCCCTGGCCTTTGGTGTTCTGTTTGCGTTGTTCGTCACCCTGTTCCTGGTGCCTTCACTTTATTGCATTGGCGATGATGTCCAGGCACTGTTGAGAAAGGCCCGAGAGAATGTGCGTGGATTAATACCTGGGAAATCACTGGTCCTATCCAGTGAGCTAGTCGCTGTAAAACAACCTGAATAATGTGACTTCCAGTTTTGCCTGTTTAATCAGTTAAAACAGCCGGAACCTCTTTTTGCATCAGCCCTGTTAACCTGAAGAAAAGATAGCCGCCAATAGCACCAGCGAGCCCCTGGGACAACAGCCCCATCACTGTTCTTGTGGCGGCAATACCGGTCAAACCCAGCACAGCTTTCATCACCAGGTGAATTGTCACCAGTCCTACTGCACCCGCGAGCACATAGCCAACCAGCCGCAGGTTGGGAACGAACTTGATAATGCCAGCGGCGACGGGCAATGAGATAAGAAAGCTGATGCCAATAACAGGCAGGTAAATTACGCTGAGACCACCTACATCATGCAGGGTAGCTGAAAACCGGTCTGCAAAAGTCACTGTCATGCCCATATCCTGCAGGTTACCCAGGATGAACTGCGTCGCGAAAATACTCCCCAACACAAACGTAACCAGAACAGCGGCAAAATAGGCGCCAATGACTTTAATAGCTTTCACGATGCAGTATCCCCACGCGCTAAACGCTTAAGAAAAAAAGTGTGGCCGGAGCATACAACAGATTTGACATTTAAGCCTGTGGTGCTGGCATAATTCGCAATCATACTGAGCGGATACCAGCCATGAAAATATTTCTTTCGGTGACTTTGTTGCTAGCCATGACTCTGCCTGCCTCCCAAGCCAGCGGGGCCGGGTACAAGCTGGAAACGGTTGCGGACGACCTGGCATACCCCTGGTCCGTGGCGTTTCTACCAGCTGGTGAACTATTGTTGGCTGAACGTGGCGGCAATTTACGGATAATATCCGCCAATGGCAGCGTGGGGGAGGCCCTGCAGGGTGTACCTGAAAGTTACGTTGAGAGCCAGGGGGGGTTTCATGATGTGGTGTTGCATCCTGATTTTGACGATAACCAGCTTGTCTATCTGGCCTTTGCCCATGGTCGGCCCGACGCAAACGGGACCCGAATCATACGTGGCCGTTTAACAGACAATGCCCTTGTTGATGTAGAGGTGATTTTTACGGTTGAACCGCTTAAAGCTACAGCGGTTCACTACGGTGGCAAACTGCAGTTTTTACCCGATGGCAAGCTTCTTCTTACCACGGGTGATGGCTTTGATTACCGTGAGGAAGCCCAGAACAAGGACAGTATGCTGGGTAAGACCATTCGAATTAACGATGATGGCAGTGTACCGGCAGATAACCCGTTTGTCGGTCAGGAGGGCAACGACAAGATATTTACCTGGGGGCATCGCAATTCCCAGGGGCTCACCCTGGACACTGTCACAGGCACAATCTACCTGCATGAGCATGGCCCAAGAGGTGGTGATGAGGTCAATAAGCTGGAGGCAGGCAAAAACTACGGCTGGCCAGCTATCACCTACGGGATAAATTACAGCGGCGCCTACGTCTCACCATTCACAGAACACCCGTCCATGGAGCAACCGCTGAAGTACTGGGTACCCAGCATTGCACCTTCCGGGCTGGCCTATTACAACGGGGACGCATTTCCTCAGTGGAAAGGTGACCTGTTTGTAGGTGCGTTGGTCAACAAGGATGTCCGCAGACTTGATATGGAAAACGGTCAGGTGGTGGGCGAGGAGATACTGTTTGCCGAAATGGGTGAACGCATCCGGGATATTCGCGTAGGACCCGATGGGTTTATTTATATTCTGACCGACAGCAGCAGCGGAAAAATTGTTCGCGTGATTCCTGCGGACTTACCTTGAGCTCTAACCAGTACCAGTATTTTTACGGGTAGAAATTATTTCTGGTTAAAATGAGATATTTCTTGTTTCTGTCTCATAAACGAGACAGAATTGCGATCTGTTTCATTTGACTGGAATCCTACACATGGAAGATAAAATTTATGCCAGGCCGGATCGCCTCCTGGCACTTGCCGAGGGCCCAAGAGCCCTGTCGGAAATCGCCTCGCTGATGTCAACAGCGCCATTTCTGGTCAATGCCCGGCGTGGCGACGGCCATCCTGTGCTGGTGATGCCGGGATTCGGTGCCAGCGACAGGTCAACCGGCGTGCTGCGGGGTTTTCTGAACTCGCGTGGATATGAGGCTCAACCCTGGAAGCTCGGTACTAATTTAGGCCCCGCAATGCCGGAACTGGCGGTTCGATTGGGTGGACGTCTCGATGAGGTTTTTGAAGAAAATAATGGCCGCAAAGTCAGTCTGGTAGGCTGGAGCCTTGGCGGTGTCTACAGTCGCCTGCTGGCGCAGCTCTATCCAGACAAGGTACGCCAGGTCATCACCCTTGGCAGTCCGTTTGGTGGTAGCCCACGTTCTACCAATGCCTATCGATTTATAAAAATGATGAGTGATACGCCGATTGAACAAATGCCGTCAAATCATTTGCGACTACTGGCCGGTGAAGCACTGAACAACATTCCCAGTACTGCAATATTCAGCAAGACCGATGGCATCGTGCCCTGGCAAATCGCCACGCAACCACCGTCGGACATCGCCGAGAACATTGAGGTTTATACCAGCCATCTCGGTTTGGGTATCAATTCCGCTGTTTTGTATGCCGTTGCTGATCGCCTGGGTAATCCTGAAGATGACTGGCAACCGTTTAAACGAACGGGCTGGAAGCGATTTGTTTACGGCCCGGCGCGACTGGACTCAACCGGGCGATCAAGGTCCGGGCGATCAAGGTCACAGGCTTCGACCAACAAGACCTGCCAGCCAACATGAGACGAAGAACCTGGCATAGCTGCCAACCGATGGACTTACACAGTCTGGCAAGGCAGTGGTTCGTTACCGATAAACGCATTGAACTGCAAAAGCTTGCCCGGGAACTGGGAATATCGCGTGCCACGGCCTATCGGTGGGCGGGCAGTGCCGAGCAACTGGTTGGCATGGTGCTGGCTTCGATGGTCGATGATACGTTTGCCCGTATCCTCACAAGAATCACCAGCACCGGTAGTGAACGTGTACTGGAAGTGCTCGAACGCGGTATGCACAATGCCTACAAGTTCAGGCCATTGCGAAAGTTCCTCGCCAAAGACGCGCAGGCAGGACTAAGAATAGTTGCATCGAATCACAGCCCGGTGCAGGCCAGAACGGCTGCTAACCTGCGGGGTTTGATAGAAGAAGAGGTCAGCGCGGGGCGCATGAATATTCCTGTTGATGCTGAGGTGATGGCGTACGCCCTGACGCGCATTGTTGAGTCTTTTCTTTATGCGGATTTGATTACCGGTGCGGAGCCGGACCTTGAAAACGCATCAAAAATCCTCCGTCTCATGCTCAGGCAGGAATCCTGAGCAGCTCAATCCACGAAGTTTCACAACCTGCTGTTTGCAACACTAAAAGGAATTATTCCATGCTTAAAATTGGCGATACCGCACCCGACTTCGAACTGACTGACCAGTCTGGTTCTGTTATGAATTTGAACCAGCTCATTAGCAATGGTGAATTGATATTGTACTTCTACCCTGCTGATTTTACGCCATTGTGCACGGCGGAAGCCTGCGCTTTTCGTGACAGTTACGCGGGTGTTGCCGATATTGGCGCACAGATTGTCGGTGTCAGCCCTCAGAGTGTCGCCAGTCATGAGCGTTTCTCGAAGTCTTATTCAATACCGTTCCCGCTATTGGCGGACCAGCGTAAAAAGGTAATTCGAGCCTATGGCGTTGACGGGCCATTGGGCTTTGGGGTCCGGCGAGTCACGTTCCTGATCGATAAAAGTGGTGTGATCCAGAACCGCGTTGTCTCGGATCTGTTCGTTAACTCGCACCTGGACCTGCTCAAGAAAACACTGTCGCAACACCAGCCGACTTAAACCGGTAGGTGCAGGTGTCTATATCTTCTATACTCGAACGCGAAAAGAACAATGTTGAGAATAAGAGCAGGGGATAAGTATGATGCGGATAGCGTCGTTGTCGACTTCATTGACAACTTCATTAGCAAGAACGCTGCGCGGACCTGACGAGCCGGGGTTTCAATTGTTCAGCGGTTTTACCGAGCCTTCAATGGGTACCGCGTTGCTCGATGACGTGACAGCAATTGCCAGGGCGTCCGCCGCCGGTCAGGATGTGTCACCTGCTGTCGTCATGCCGGAAAACCAGGTTCTGCAAGGGAGCAACCCTGAAGACATCATCTCGAAAATTTTCAGGTTGCATCGGCGCCCGTTATTTCTTGAATTCCTTAACGATCAGCGCGTTTGCGACATCGTGTTATCGGCTATTGGGCAAGATGTAGATTGCTTTCTGTCCCAGTTTATCTTCAAAAATCCCGGTGCCTGGGGTCAACCCTGGCATCAGGATTCATATTACTTCCCGTTTGAGCCGGCCCGGCCCATCATCGGTCTGTGGCTGGCGATTACCGAGGCGACCCTCGAAAACGGCTGCCTGCACATCCTTCCCGGTAGCCAGCGAGAACCTGTTAAGCAGCATATTCCTGATCGGCGCGAAGGGGCTAATTACGGCTACGTCGAAATTGTTGATCACGATATGAGCCAGAGCAATCCATGTTTGTTACAAGCTGGTGATCTGATGGTGTTTGACAGCCACCTGATGCACAGGTCAACTGACAATATTTCAAAGGGGATTCGAGCGGCCATGGTCTGGCACTTTGCCGCTGCGGGCACGAAAGATCCAGGAATTAAAAATCGCAGTGGACAACAAATTAAAAACCCGATCAATGACTGGATGCCTTATATCCGTCAAGGCAGATTGCTGCTTTGATTTCCATGCGAAGGACAATAGTAAGCAGTGGAATGCTGCTACTGATGTCCCTTTCTCTTTACACAAAAAGCTACGCAGGGCCACCCCTGGTCACTGATGACCCTGGAATATTGAACCCGGGTCAGTGGGAAATAAACGTAGCCGTCGATGTCGTGGATACCGATGCCATTGAAACCTACGACTTTCCACTATTGGATGTGTCCTACGGACTGACGGTTAACACCCAGATATCCGTGTTTTTTTCAAGGCAACATGTTGATCTGCCCTATGAATCAACACGTTCAGATTTTGGCTATGGTGAGATCGGTTGGAAATGGCGCTTTTTCCAGAACGAGACAGTAGAAATCGCGTTTGCGCCCAGCTACTCAGTTCCGTTAAGTAATAACGCTACGATCCGCGGGGTTATCGAAGATACCAGGTTACTCAATCTGCCCATTCTTGCAGGATTTACGAAAGACAAATGGACTTTTAACGGCCAGCTAGCCTACGCCACATCCACATCAGACATTAATGCCGTTAATTATGGTCTTGCTGCCGGGTATCAACTCACGCAACGACTACAAATACTGGCAGAACTGTACGGCTTTACCACCACTCGCACGTCAACCACAGACATGAACTACAGCTTAGGATTTGACTACAGCTTCAACGATTCGTTGCACCTGCACCTCTCAGGTCGCAGCAAACTGGTCTCCGACCTGCCTGATGCTGATCACCTGAACCACGGCGCATATCTGGCGCTGCAGTGGTTTAAGTAGGCAGGGTTCTGAGTCGAAAGACACCTGCTTTGGGTTCGCAGTTAAGAGCGTTGAGTAGAAAAGAAGTGCTATTCCAGAGCATTGAGCCCGTGCCGAGTGCCCCTCGGGAGACCGAGGCTCACGAGCAAGTGAGGGGAGTCGCCTTTGCGACCACGGGCGTGCTCAGGAATAGCACTTCTTTTCTGCTCGACGCGGTTTGATCAAGATAAACCCCAGGTAAGCGCGTTTCGACTCGAAGTGTCAAAGAGGCAAAAAAATTAAAAACCCGTGACAAGAATAAACTCCAGCTGCGTCTTTTTTAGAACATTTAACCTAAACAAAATCCTTCATACCCATTAGCTACCACCTGCTCACACTGCTCTCTATATCGCGGATATCCCCCCACATAAGGCATAAAAATCCTAGCTTTGCCGGGCACATTCGACCCCAGATACCAGGAATTGCAACTGGGTGTGGTATACATGGTGCCTTCTGCAACCTCGTTTACATGGGCGACCCAATCCACTTCGGCCTCTGGTGTGGCTTCGATACTTTCAAGATTGTTATCACCAAGATACTTGATGCAATCACCAATCCAGTTTACGTGCTGCTCGATGGCCACCAGCATATTGCAAAGAACAGACGGGCTGCCGGGGCCGGTAATCGTGAACAGATTCGGAAAACCATGCATCTGTAAACCAAGATATGCCACGGGACCATCCTGCCACTTGTCTGCCAGCCGTTTGCCATCACGCCCCTGGATATTCGCCTTCAGTAATGCACCGGTCATGGCATCAAATCCCGTGGCATAAATCAGTACATCCAGATCGTAGTCTTTTTCGTTCGTGCGGATTCCGTCCCTGGTGATCGTCTCGATCGGTGTATCGATGACGTCAACCAGGGTGACGTCATCGCGGTTGAACGTATCGTAATAATCCCGGTCCAGAACCTGGCGCTTGCATCCCAGACCGTAGGTCGTTGGTGATAATCGCGCACTCACCTCAGGGTCGTCGATCATGTTGCCGAGTGCCTGGCGAAAGGTCTCGTTGGCCGCTTCGTTTGCCTCGGTGTTGTTATACACGTCACGAAACGACAACAGCGTATTCAGACCACGTTCGGTTACCATCTCCAGACGCTCCTCCGGCGTTAAACTCAGGATAGCGTTCGGCGCCTGGGCGACAGACGATAAAGAAGAGGCAGGCAACGACGTGCTGGGAATTGCGGTGATGGGTTCTTGCCTCACAGCGTTGTCACTGCGTGGGCGCCTGAGACTGCGCACCGGTCGAAAATTAGAAACCCCGCCCGCGTTTTTCTGTTGCATCTCTCTGATGTCGTCATAGTTGTCGCGAAACTCCTGCTGCACCGCGGCTCGCATCGCCTTGCGATTGGCAGGCACCGTATAGACGGGTGTGCGCTGAAACACGGTCAGGTGTTCGGCCTGTTTGGCGAGTTCGGGAATAGCCTGCACGCCGGACGAACCGGTGCCGATGATGCCAACCCGCTTGCCTGTTAGATCAACCGGCTCCTTCGGCCAAAGGCCGGTATGCAGGACGGTGCCGGTGAAGCTATCCGCACCGGGTAATACTGGCTTGTTGGGTACCGACAGGCAGCCGGTGGCCATGACGCAGAATTGGGCTTCTATTTGCGCTGCCGGTTCGCTCTGCTCCTTACTTTCGGCTGTGTGCTCAATCGTCGCTCGCCAGCGGTTGTCTGTTTCCATGTATTCCAGTGCCACAAGCCGGGTGTTGAACTGTATGTGCTGACGTAAATCAAATCGGTCGGCAACGTGATTGGCATACTTCAGGATGTCGGGTTGTGCTGAAAATACCTCGGGCCAGTCCCAATCCTGCTCCAGGGATTTTGAAAAACCGTAGGAGTATTCAAGGCTCGGTACATCACAACGTGCACCAGGATAACGATTCCAGAACCAGGTGCCACCGACATCAGAACCGGCTTCAATCACGGTGACGTTGAAACCGAGGTTGCGGTATCGATACAGGGCATACATACCGGCAAATCCGGCACCTACAATGAGTACATCGGGGCGGTTCGTCATCTACTGGTTACCTCGGGTCGTCGTTTATTTGCTCATCATGCCATTACCCGCCTCAAATTTCGAATCGAATCCCGCCCCTGGCCATGCCCCCGGCAACGCCAATCGGGGTGCCGTCAGCTCGCCAGCAGGATGCACCTATCAGGTCGTCCCCATCAAAGGCAATCATACCCATACCGCCGCCAATCACTTTTAATTCCTCGATGTGATGGCCCCGGTCTGCCAATCCTGTGTGAATATCAGCGCCATAGCCCTTTTCCATTTCAAGCGCTTCACCCAGGGTCCAGATTCGCGGCGCTTCTACTGCTTCCTGTGGACGCATGCCGTGATCAATCAGGTTGACTATCGCCTGCAGGGCGCTGGGGAATATACGGGTGCCACCCACAAGGCCCAGCGCGAATACGGGCTTGCCATTCTTTTCAACAATAATGGGCGACATGCTGCTGGTTACCCGTTTACCAGGCTCGATAGAGTTGGCGGTGCCCGGGTGCGGGTCGAAAATATTCATTGTATTGTTGAGCAACATACCTGTACCAGGCACCGTTACCTTGGATCCAAAAGCGGCGTGGATTGTATGCGTTGCTGCAATAACATTGCCCTCATCATCAGCCGCCGTTAGATGGGTCGTATGATTAGACTCGCGTTGGTAGGCAGTGTTGAAAACACCGGCTGATGCCATATTGATTTCCAGCCGACGTTTATGGGCGAATTCTTTGTCGATAAGCATGGCAATGGGGACATCCACGAAAGCCGGATCACCGGTATATTGATTTCGATCTTCAAAGCCAATCTTCAGCACCTCTGCCAACAGATGTACCGAGTCAACACTGCCAAAACCCATAGCGGTTAAATCGTATGCCTCAAGGATATTCAGCATTTCAACCACATGCACTCCGCCAGCTGTTGGAGGTGGTGGCGCAACGAGATCATAATCCCGATAGTTGCCCCGGATGACGTCTGCCGAAACCGTCCGATAGTCGAGCAGATCCTGCTGGGTAATAATGCCACCGGTTTGTTGAATATGCTCGACAGCCACACTGCCCAGTTCTCCGTTGTAGAGGACTGCCGGACCCTGTTTTGCGATCAGCCTTAAGGTGTCTGCATATTCGGACGGAATCACACGATCGCCGGGTTTGAGTCGTTGCCCATCGGGAATAAACGTTTTTGCGGTTTCTGCATTACCGGCTATATCGGGTTCGATCCGGCGAATGATTTCGCACAAATAAGGCGTTGCCACGTATCCCCTTGTCGCATAGCGGATCGCGGGCTGCATGACATCCTCGAGAGACAGGCTGCCGAATTTTGCCAGGGTCTCGCACCAGCCCTTGAGGTTACCTGGCACACCCACTGCCAGGGGTCCAATGTCGTTGGCGCGATTCTCAACCACCTGGTAGTCAGGCCATTCATCGGACAGTGTTTTGTACATGTCCGGTGTTGCGGCGCCCGGCGCCACGCTGTAATTGTTGATGGTGCTATGCTCACCACTGGCTTGCCGGATGGTTGACATGCCCGCACCAAAGACCCCGACCATCATCGGTTCAACCACGGTGAGTGCAAACAGGGAGGCGATGGCGGCGTCAATCGCATTGCCCCCGGCAGCAAACATTTCTGCGCCAGCAGCGGAACCTAGCGGATTGTTGGTTACTATCATGCCTTTCGACCCGATAGCCGATCGTTTTTCGGTACTAAAAACTGTACCCGCGTTATTTCGCCAGGACTTTTTCTGCATAAACTTTGCTGCTCCTAGTAATCGCCAATCTGTACACTTCTGGCGGCCTCGATAAGATCCTGAACGTGTGGGGATGTGAGTGATTGCAGGAATAATACCAGCTGACTGATTTCTATCCGGGTTAAATTCAGGGGTTTGATTTTGTCATCCAGTCCCTCATTGGGCACGCCGCCGTCGGCGTAGAATGAGATGACGTCCTCGAGAGAGGATAAGGATCCATCGTGCATATAGGGTGATGTCAGTGCGACGTTGCGTAAAGTTGGCGTGCGGTATTTCCATCTGTCCCCGGTGTGACCGGTCATTTCGTAGCGGCCAAGATCGTTCAGGTTGTCACCCTCAAAAGACTCTTCAGTTTGAATTGAGATTGTCTCTGCCAGTTTGATAATGCGTGTACCCCTGACCGGGTCTTGCATGGTACGAGCGAAGCCGATCCCGGTGTTGTGAAAATCATCGTCGGTAAACTGTCCCTGACTGGCGTCGACGGTGTGGCATTGGATACAACCATGCCGCATAAATAGCGCAAATCCGCTCTTTACCCCGTCACCGACTGCTGAATCCAATTTGCCAAAATACCACTGATCAAAGGGCGACCCGGCCGCGATGAGTGTTTGTTCGTAAGCGGCCAGTGCCGCACCAATGTTACCGGCGGTGATATCTTCGCCATAGACTTGTCGGAACACGCTGGCGTAGTCATCGAGCTGTTGCAAGCGGGCGATCACCGAGCCGATGGAAACATTCCCCATCTCCCTGGCGCTGAGCAGGGGAGACCAGACCTGGTCATGCAGGGTGAATTCGCGCCCGTCAAAGAACAGTACCTGGCGGTAGGCGACATTGAGCAGCGTGGGTGAGTTTCTTTTCACGCTGCGTCCCTTGAAGCCCACGGGTGTTGCCATCTGGTTCTGGGTGAAACCCTGTTCCGGAATATGGCACATGGCGCACGACAGTGTGCCGTTTACCGACAGACGCCGATCGAAAAACAGTCTTTTGCCGAGCTCCGCTTCGATTTTATCCAGCTTCGGTGCTGTTCGCATGCCGAGTTGTGGGTTTGCCGTCGATGTTGATGGCAGAACAAGCACTAAAAAAAATGCAATCACCAAGATAGTTGGGCGCTGGAACATATATGCCGGGCCGAATAACAAACTTGTTGATATGATAGTCTTTCGCCTTCATGATCAAAAGTAGGAGGATACAATGATGAGAAAAATAATCTTACTCGGCTTGTTGTTCAGTCTCAATGCGATGGCAGACGAAACTTGTATGTCCCCTTACATGGCTAAAATTACTGGCCAGGAGGATTTTGTTTACGTCTGGACCCTGGGCGCAGATGGTGTTGGTGACGAGCAGGATAAACTGGTTACCGTGTCTGTAAACCCGAACGTTGACACCTATGGCAAGGTGATCAACAGCCTGTCTATTGGTGGCCAGAATGAAGCGCATCATTCCGGCTTTACCGATGATCGGCGTTTTCTCTGGGCTTCTGGCCTGGACAGCAGCAAGATTTTTATCTTTGACGTACACAGCAACCCGGCCAAGCCTAAACTGCACAAGGTCATTGAAGATTTTGTCTCGAAATCCGGTGGTGTGGTTGGACCCCATACCTCATATGCCTTGCCCGGACGCATGTTGTTAACGGGTCTGTCTAACAACAAGGACCACGGCGGCCAGACCGGGATGGTGGAATACACCAATGGCGGTGACTATGTTGCGACTTACTGGATGCCAAAAGATGGTGCCCTCAACGGTGCTGAAAAAGCAGGCAAGTTTGCCGATGGCTATGGTTACGATGTGCGGGCGTTCCCCCGCCGTAACGTCATGGTGAGTTCGTCATTTACAGGCTGGAACAATTACATGATGAATATGGGCGCTATGATGGCGAGCCCTGAGGCTATGGCTAATTTTGGCAACACAGTGGTTATCTGGGATTTGCATGCCCGTAAGCCCAAGAAGATCCTCGATGTACCCGGCGCACCCCTGGAAATACGCTGTGCCTGGGGCTCGGAGCACGATTACTGCTTTACTACCACAGCGCTGACTTCCGAGATCTGGCTGATTTATGAAGATGACGACCTGGAGTGGCAGGCGAAAAAGGTAGCCAATATCGGCGATGCATCAAAGATCCCGTTGCCGGTGGATATATCAATCAGTGCCAATGACAACCTGTTATGGGTCGACACATGGAATGATGGCATGGCGAGGCTATTTGATATCTCTGACCCGCATAATCCGAAACAGATCTCGCAGGATAAAATCGGTGAACAGATCAACATGGTGTCCCAGAGTTGGGATGGTAAGCGAGTCTATTTCACCTCGTCTCTTCTGGCGAACTGGGACAAGTCGCAGTCCAGCGGTGCTGACCTGCAGTACTTCAAGGTTTATGATTTTGATGGCAAGAAACTGAAGCACAAGCTCACCATTGACTTCATTGCGGAGAAACTGGGATACCCTCACCAGATGCGATTTGGTGCCTATTCCCTGTACGGCGGTATTACTCCCCAAAGGCAGTCCGCCCTGACATCCCGTTAGATGAAATGGCTGTTGCTGGTGTTGGTATTTGTCACCAGCACTCCCGCAGCAGAGGTACTGGCTGCCCCGCACCATCAAAAGCAGGATGTCTTGCTGGCGCCCGGATACCAGAAACTGGGATTTACCCCACCTGCACCCGGTAGTTATCAGTTACCGGGTCTGGGGGTCGCTGCCGATGCGGAAGTGCTCGACAGTAAAGGTCGTGAGGTGAGTCTGCATGAACTCATGGCGGGTAAGTTCACAATTTTCAGCTTTATCTATACCACCTGTTCTGATGTTAACGGATGCCCATTGGCGTCCTATGTACTGGGGAAGGTCCAACGGCGTGTGATGGCAGACGACATACTGAAGGACCATGTTCGACTGGTCAGTTTCAGTTTTGACCCTGTGAATGACAGGCCGAAAGTGCTCGACACCTATGCCAGTAACTTCAGGGAACCGGGTTTCGACTGGCATTTCGTGACTTCCCGTTCTGATGAACAACTGGCAGCAACTCTCGAAGACTACAATCAGTTTGTTATCAGGGATTACAACGAGGATGGCAGCCTCGTGGGTTCAATTTCCCATATGTTGCGGGTTTACCTTGTCGACCATCGTCTGCAGATTCGAAATATCTATTCCGTTTCATTCCTGCATGCGGATACCATCATGAATGATGTTCGTACCGTTGTCGCCGAGAATGCATCCCGAGAGGCTATGGGGACCCGGTAACGACCGCCGGATGTTGTTACCAGCCGCGGTTCATATCGATAATTGATTGTGGTTTCAACCCCTGGTCTATGGTTGTTCGTCTTACACTGCCCAGATCATTGTTGATAGAATAGTTCAATAGGTCAATCTCGGAATGAAAAATACAGTCAATTACAGAAGATAGGGCGCCTTGCCCTTTACATCAGCTCGAGTGTCGCCTTCAGGGCGCATAATTCAGCCGTATCCGGTACCATCATCATTCTGATCACGAAAGCTCAACTTCACCATGAAAATAGCCCGATGGATCCTATCTGGCCTGTTAGTTGTTCTCCTCATCCTCGCCACCCTCGCAGGCGTGCTATTGAACTACCTGATGATATTCCTGCTTGCTTCCACTGTTGCAATGCTGGTGACATTCATCGTTGCAAGTGCAAAAAAACAGATCCCCTGGAACATATTTAAAGAACAATTATACGGCCACCATCTTGCCCAGCGCCTGTTAAGAAACGTAACCTGGATCACCTGTGGGTTTTGCGTCTACATCGCGGTCATACCCATCCAGTTTCAGTCTGCTGAATTTACTCAACTGATGCTCATGCTCTGGGGCTCGGTCATCGCACTTTGTGTTCTGGACTGGATGCCTCGAAAGCAAATAGGCAAGACATTCAATATTACCCTGTCGGTGTTTCTGGTTTTCCTGGGATATCAACTGGCGCTTGTATACTGGCCATCAGACAGTCGTGATGGGGTTGAACTTAAGTCCCCCTTCAAAGGCAACTGGTATGTTCTCCATGGTGGCAACAGTGCATTGATTAACCACCATCATTTTGCCGGGTCGCAAAAATACGCCATGGACATCCTTCTGCCAGCCGACGGCGCGCTGCCCTTGCAACAGGTAACAGATCTGCAGCAGTACGAGACGCACGGCCAGGCTTTGTATTCGCCCGTCGATGGTAAAGTTGTAGCAGTTGAAAATGTGCTTGAGGACCAACAGATCGGCAAAACCGATGTGAAGAATCTGGCGGGCAATCATATTGTGATCGAAACGCAATCCGGGCAATTCCTGTTACTGGCGCACCTGCAGCAGAACAGCGTCCAGGTGGCGGTGGGTGATGGGGTGAAAACAGGGCAGCAGATTGCGAACTTTGGTAATTCCGGCAATACCTCTCAGCCACATTTGCATATTCAAGCGATGACGCATATGGATTTTTTGGATGCAGAATCAAAGCCGATTCCGCTGTTCTTCAAGATAGGTGATGAGCCGCCAGCGAGCTTTAAGAGGAATGACATTCTGCCGGGTTTGTCGGACTAGAGAAGGCGTAAAGCTATGCTGCACCAAGTGAGCTCGGATAACTGGTGTTAAACTGCCTTCGATTTCCGATAAGCAAAGGTGTACGGCGATGAGAGACTTCAGTGGAAAGATTGCGGTGGTCACAGGCGGCGGCACCGGCATGGGCAGGGAATTAACTACTGGCAGAAGGTTGCCATGTGGCGACCTGCGATGTGATTGAAGAAAACCTGCAAGAAACCCCGTCGATTTGTCAGAAGGAAGCGCCCCAGGGAGTGCGGATGACAGCGCATATTTGCGATGTGGCGGAACAGGTGTCCAGGGCTATCCAGGGCTGGAGCAGATTTGCGGAACAAGCCGGAGTTAGCGAGGCAGACTGCCACCAACTATCACGGTGCTCTGTAGTTACCTGTTTTTCTTCTCTTTCATGGCATCACTGCCTCCCAAGCTGCGCCTGCACTATCTGTAATTCTTCCTGGGTAAAGCTGAATCTCAACAAGGTGACTGCAGAAAGGAAATAAAATGCCGCCGGGAACCAGGAATACATCCACAACATCCAGGTTTTGACTAACTCAGTTTGAGCAACACCCGGCACATACCCCACGTGCTCTAACACCTGTAGTGCCACAAAGCCGGTGATAGCGGCACCAAGTTTGGTGGTAAAGGCCCAGATGGCGAAATAGCTGCCTTCCCGTCGTTTGCTGGTTTCAACCTCATCCCAGTCAATCACGTCCGCTACCATGGAGGGCGGCAGGGCGAGAAAGTTGCCGAAAGCGAAACCGCCGAATACCAGAAGAACTGAGAAGAAGCCCACCGATCCATCATCCAGCCACCAGCATCCCGCACTGGTGATGGAAGAAATAACAATGGCGGCCAACCATGTGTTGCGCTTACCGATTCGTTGCGACAGTCTGTTCCAGAAAGGCAGGCTGATAATACCGGAGAGGAAATACAGTAACAGGTAATAGGACCAGGTGGGCAGCCAGCCAGGCACAGCATTAACCCACCAGTCCGGTGTGCCGATGATGTAGACGGATACATAAATTACCAGCACGGCGGGAACAGCCGCAGCAATCGAGCTGAACACAAACGCAATCAGTAGCCTTCGAAAGTGCGGGTTTGAGAAGGTTGCAATCCAACCGGCGTAGGGATTCATTGCGGGTCGCCCCTGGAACTCCCCCCTCTCTTTGCTGACCACCCCTGCGAAGATCAGGAATATAGCGACACCGCCGCCCAGGATCAGGCCCATAAAGGAATAACCCTGAATGCCGCCATAGACGTAAATCAGGTAGGCAGGCGATATGGTTGCTACCAGCAATCCAACCAGAGCGCAGGTTTCGCGGACTGCAATGACTTTAACCCGTTCGTGGTAGTCGTCGGTCAATTCTGCGCCAAGGCTGTAATAGGGGATCGCGCCGACCGTCCAGATGAAATAGGTCAATATGTATAGACTCATCATATAAAACAGCAGGTAACCCTGATTATTGGCGGGGTCTTCAAACGAGGGCGGGGTAAACAGAAAATAAAAGGCAATGGCTAGCGGGATGGCAGCGCCAATGATATAAGGTCTTCTTCGACCGAAGCGGGTATTGGTTCTGTCAGACAGGTAGCCCATCACAGGGTCGGTGATAGAGTCGAACAGCCTTGCAAACAATAACGACCAGGCAACCAGCCCGGCGGACAAACCGACAAAGTCGGTGTAGAAAAATTGCAGGTTTACCGCCACCACCAGACCCAGCAAAGCGAAACCGAAATTTCCGGCGCCGTAGCCGAGTATTGATGTGTTGGGCAACCCTTCGGTGCGGCTCGAACTACCTTGCACGGCAGACTCGTTTACGGTCACATGATCCCTCTTCTAAGGCAGATAGTAGAAACGTTCCCGGCACTATACGTGCAAAGCAATGCCCAAAGACACGCAAAGCAATACCCAAAGCGCCTCGAATAAGTCAGGATTGGCGCTGATCTGC